>DASRNX010000224.1:0-11631 GCA_035647175.1 Clostridia bacterium
ACACCGTATAACAAACTTCAATCAAAATATATGCACTATATGGAACTATGCCTAACAAATCCCAGGATTTCCCCATAAAAATTGGTATCATTAATAATATACAAGAAGGATTGTAGTGCATTTTATAGATCAACGATTCCATCTACAAAGTTTATCATACCAATAAATCTCGTTTCCGTATTGTTCATCTATAATGGATATTGATATCCCCTTAACCCTCCCTTTCAATGTTTTCATTGACTAGTTTCCCGGGCCTTTGATATACTTTCAATAAATACACCCCCGGTTTGGCTTACTCTACAGGTATTAATCACAATACAATTATGGAGGGATTTTTTATGGATATGCCTATGAAGGTTATACCCGGTTATTTCAATTCAAAGCCCGGTATACAGGTGGGGACTAAGATGCAAGGCCCCATAACCCGTGATGAAGAGGGAAATATAAAGTTGGATAAGGATGGGGTCGCATTTCTCCAGCAAATGGGGATAGAATGGGTAATGTTGGGCCATCGCCAGGTGCCCGAGCACACCGTCCAGTGCTATAAGGAGCTTAAAGATGCACTATCGGAGGTTGGGCTGAAGATTTTCAGGTTGGAGAACTATGAACTTCATAATATGCCTGATATTACACTGGGGCTTGATAATCGGGATGAAATGCTTGACAGGTACCTACAATACATATCGGATTTGGGCGAGGCGGGCATTCATTACGCTACCTATGCACATATGGGAAACGGAATTTGGCGAAATTATGAAGGCGGTACAGTCCGCGGCGGTGCATTGTCCGGAGGCTTAGACCTCAATGCCCCAAACCGTTCCATAGCCTTTGGGGATTATGAGTGGCCCCTAAGCCACGGCAGAACCTATAGTGAGGATGAGCTTTGGGAAAACTACGAGTATTTTATACAACGGGTTGTTCCCGTAGCGGAAAATTCCGAAGTTTATATCGGTATACACCCCGACGACCCACCTGCCTGTACCATAGCCGGAGTCCCCAGGTGTATCTTCAGTAGCCTTAATGGATATAAGCGCGCTTTGGAAATGGCCGATAGTCCTAATATCGGGGTGTGTCTATGTGTCGGCTGTTGGCTCCAGGGGGGCGATGAGATGGGCTCTACTCCAGAAGAATTTATTAAATATTTGGGGGAAAACAAGAAGCTATTTAAACTTCATCTTCGCAATGTTACTGCTCCCCTGTTCAGTCCGGGCGGTTTTAATGAAACCTTTCCAGATGCCGGCTACTATAATCTTGTCAACATAATAGAAGCCCTGGATGAAATAGGTTTTGATGGAATCGTCATTAATGATCACCTGATAGACATGGTAGGGGGGCACTACACCTGTGAGGCGTATTTTACCTCGTACCTTAAGGGCGCGGTAGACGCTATACAAAACCATCGGAGGAAATGATATGACACATTAAGCTGATTATACTTATGTGTAGGTAATGGCTATTGGAGGTAACCTAGCTATCCTGCCTATCAATAGCCATTATTCTTATTAAATGGATGGGTCTGGGTCAGAGGTCCGCAAGAGAGATCAAATGTGTCGCTGACCCCGTCCCCGTGACACAGTCACCAGATTAAAGAACTTGTTTACCAGTTCCCGGCTTACATGGCCTGTCCCGGCAAACTGGGTGTTTGCCATTCCGCAGGCCATGCCGGTTCTTAGGACATCTTCTATGGCCTTACCCTGAGTCAGAGCTACAGCACACCCGGCGATGAAAGAATCCCCCGATCCTACGGTGCTGATGGTCTCAATGGGCGGCGCCTTTAATATAAAGGCACCTTCATCCGTGGCTGCTATGCAGCCACCGGCTCCTAAAGTGACACATACCAGTTCAATCCCATTTTGGTGTATTTCTTTTGAAGCCTCTAATATCTCATATTCCGAATCCATCTTTTTTCCCATTATGGTCTCTAATTCCGTCTCATTGGGCTTGATCATAAAAGGGCGATATTCAAGGCTCTTTACCAGGGTTTGACCGCTGGTGTCAAGCAATAATCTCTTCCCAAGCCCCTTTGAAATCTCAATCAATCTCCCGTAAAAATTTACAGCCACCCCCCTGGGCAGACTCCCCGATATGGTAACAATATCCGCCTTTTTGGCGATGTTTTTAAAATCTATTAGAAACCCTTCCTGCTCTTTTGGGGATATGACGGGACCCCACTCCAGCACTTCCGTAGAGGTATCCGAAATTGGATCGTTTATGGCTATGCATATTCGGCTATCCCCTTCTATCTCGATAAAGGCGTCTCTAATCCCCTGCTCATGTAATCTGGATCTTATAAATTGCCCGTTACCACCGCCTAAGAATCCCATAGCCGTCACCTCGGCTCCCAGAATGCCGGCTACCCTTGATACATTAAGCCCTTTTCCCCCTGCCGTTGCCCACATACCGCTGGGCCGAAATACCTCCCCTATGGCAAAGGATTCTACCTCGTAGACCTTATCAATAGCCGGATTTAACGTAACCGTTAAAATCATCATGTCTCCCCCAAAAATTAAATTAAGGCGTTGCGCCGATCCATTATCTTGATGTGTAATAAAGGTAATGAGCTATTAAAAATCAATGTCGGAAGTAGCGTTTATTAATCATTACCGACATGATTAACTATATGTTTTACGACAAACATTCTACATTGGTACATAGGTGTCGTAAAACATTATCCTTAATTCGTATGTTACGAAAAATACATTATTTTAACGTAAAATCCCATACTCCGCTGAATGGACCTTGGAAATTTAAGATTTAAAATACCGTCTTTAAAAACGCTAACTACTCCCCTTGATAAAGGTGTCTTCGGGGATTTTTAGGTACTTTAGAATCTTTTTAATTGATTCATTAAGGGGCCTTGCATAACTCCTTTCCCAAGGTCTATCCGGGTAGCATATAACCCGAATCATAACAGCGTAGAAAACATCATATATAACACGCTGTGTAGGACGATTCATCTTGGTTTTTCTGGGCCCAATAATGTAGTCATCATCCTGCATTAATCCGCGCCTTACAACGTACTCCGCCAGTGATAGCATAAGGATGCAGATGAGCATCAGGTAAGAAAATGCCTCTATCCGCTCAGGCGACTCAAGGAAGATTGAATTGACAAATTGCGGTGATTTCAATTGCTGAAACTTCTTTTCTACGCTATCTTGGGTTTTATATTCCCTAAGCAATGCTTCGCCAGTCATTCCAAGATCATTGGAACATAGTACGAAACAGCAAGCCTTATTAATGGCCTTCGTTGTTTTTTCTTGGTTTAGAACGGGGCTAAGCTCTATAAAATAGCGGTATCCTAGTATTTTGTTATCTTCACCTTTTGCAGGGCGACCACGCTTGCGGCGTTCTTCTCGTCGGAGGGAAAAATTGATATCGTGATACTTAAGTTTTTTAAACTCCTTGGAATTAATCTTTTGTATCTCACGATTTGCGTCGTCCTCGCAGGCGAACTCCCGCTTAGTCAATACTTTTGATACTTTCGTAATGCGTTCCATTTCCTTTTTTATTGCTTTATCTGCCGTCTTTTCTTTTGACGCCTTTAATGATGGGGAATAGCATACTGTAAGTCTGAGCTCATGTTCGTGATAGATGCAGGTTTTCTCTAGCAGACTATAGGGTTTCGGCTCGCCTTTAGCATTGATGATTTCTATGTTCTCTAGGGTATCAAGGATATCTACTGCTTCTTCCATACTTTCCTTGGCGATAAGAACATTATCGGGGATACGGGTTATGAGCTTTATACCTTTTTCCGTGGATAGATCCAAATTCTCCTTGGAAAATAGGGCACTGTCTGCAATGTAGTAAAAGTTACCTTTGTCTACATTCAAATTATGAAGGGTAGCATCTAAGGCGCTAATGGTATCTGTGTTGTAGGTTTTGTCATCTTTGTTCCCGGAAAGTACAGTTGCATCTACTACCAGACCATTGGCACAGCCAATACCAAATTTAATTTGTTTTTTATCTTCCCTTCTATCTTTGCTATGGCCAAAGTCCATTTTTATGACCCCTTCTGTACCTTCATAGGTTTCATACAAGCCCCACATGACCTTGGAAGTGGTGTCAAAATTGATGTTTGTAACCTGTATGCCATACAGTGTAATGGCTTTGCCCGCAATTTGTGAAAATATCTTCTTACAGCCAGCTCCGTGGAAAAGATCCAGGAAACCACCAAAGCGATCATCGTTAATTTGCTCTAGTTTTATCGGATGATGGAACAAACCTTCTAGATCCTTGTACTGGTAATATTCGTGTAGCCTTGATAAAGGCATATGATCATCACACATATTAACCATCATCATCATCGCATCGACACCATAAGGGATATCTGGGGGACGGCCATTAACAGAGCCAAGTGCTTTATTGATTATTTCAGGTACTCCTAAAGATTCGCATAAGGCCACGATAAAGCCCTCTTTCCCTATCGTATAGGTCTCAACAATGTTTGGATCCACCATAGCGTTTTCCTCCCAAAACTTTTCACTTTAAGGAGGTATTCGACATAAATCTTGAAAACCCTTTTGGTAATTAATTACATGTAAAATACAGATTTACCAATTTTAGTTCAGCGGAGTATGGGATATATAACCAATACAAACGGAAAATCCGTTTTGAACTATCCCCTCCCCTTGTACATATGCCGGGGATAATATATTGCTTCTCTTTAGATCAAAATTTCCCCTAAGGTTATATCCTAGCTACACCGGAATCTCTCGCAGCCTCGGCAACCGCTTTGGCAACTGCTGGAGCAACCCTTTCGTCAAAGGCCGCAGGCATTATATAGTCCTCGTTTAGCTCATCTTCCCTTACAAGGTCGGCTATAGCCTGGGCCGCTGCGATCTTCATTTCATCGTTTATATCACTGGCCCTTACATCAAGGGCTCCCCTAAACACGCCGGGGAAGGCTAAAACGTTGTTTATCTGGTTGGGAAAATCCGATCTTCCGGTCCCCACTACCCTTGCTCCCGCTTCCTTGGCAAGGTCCGGCATTATTTCGGGCACCGGGTTGGCCATGGCAAATACTACAGCGTCCTTGGCCATGGTCTTGACCATATCCGGGGTCAGAATATTAGGAGCGGATACCCCTATAAACACGTCTGCCCCCACTATTATATCCTTAAGCATACCCTTCCTCTTTTGGGGGTTGGTTATCTTGGCCATAGCCGCTTTTTCAGAGTCCAGGCCCTCCATCCCTTCATAGATGGCGCCTTGGATCTCGCAGGCTATTACGTTTTCAAGACCCATGCTCATGAGCAATCTGGTGATGGCGGTACCTGCAGCTCCAAGGCCATTGACTATAACCTTTATGTCCTTTATATCCTTCTTAACGACCTTTAGGGCGTTTATCATAGCCGCCAGGACCACGATGGCAGTTCCGTGCTGATCGTCGTGAAATATTGGTATATCACATTCTTTTTTAAGCCTTCTCTCGATTTCAAAGCACCTAGGGGCGGATATGTCCTCTAGGTTTACGCCCCCAAACCCCCCCGAAATCAGCTTAATGGTATTTACTATCTCATCAACGTCCTTGGACTTTATACATAAGGGAAAGGCATCCACGTCGGCAAAGGCCTTAAACAGCACGCATTTACCCTCCATAACAGGCATCCCGGCTTCGGGACCTATGTCTCCCAATCCCAGGACCGCAGTTCCATCGGTGACAACGGCCACCATATTCCACCTTCTGGTATATTCATAGGACAAATTTACATCGTCCTTTATGGCCAGACAAGGTTCTGCCACCCCGGGTGTGTAGGCCAGGGAAAGATCTCTGCTGTTATCTACCTTAACGGTATTTTTAACCTCGATTTTTCCCTTCCATTCCCCGTGCAGCTTTAAAGCTTCACTCTTTATATCCATTATAGGTTCCCTCCTGCATCTTTCATTGAAGAAGTTCAAAAAACATCTTTAGCCGCTAAAACTCATACCCCGTAAGGTTCAGTTCATCCCTCAGCGTAATAAGCTCCTTTAACAGCTCTTCGTTGACAGGCACTCCCCTATCCTTCCTATAGAGCCAGGTTTCATATTCCTTTTCCCCCGCGGTGTATATCTTATCATGACCCTTGGCCTTCTTGGAGTTTCTAAGTTCCCTTAAGATATCGCCGGTAGTCTTCTTAAAGTCCTCCAGCTCTATAAATGCGGAGATGTCGATGGCGATAAAGAAGTGTCCGAGAGCATAGGGTACCTTTTTGCCGTTTTCGATGCCCAGCAGCATCTTGAGGAAACTGCCGCCCTGCAGGGCCGCGGATAGAATCTCTACTACCGTTGCGTAGCCATAGCCCTTGTAGCCGCCAAGGTCTTCACCTGCGCCGCCAAGGGGTGTGAGAGCCGCCGTGCCTTTAACAAGATCCACCAGCACCTTCCCGGCGTCGGTCTGATAATTTCCGTCCTCGTCTATGACCCAGCCTTCG
Source organism: Clostridia bacterium (assembly GCA_035647175.1). GTDB lineage: Bacteria > Bacillota > Clostridia > Caldicoprobacterales > UBA3941 > UBA3941. The sequence continues at coordinate 6,411 of DASRNX010000224.1, forward strand.
GGCATGGTTTTACCCAGCTTGTCATAGACTTCAATCTTACCCCGCTGGGTGATGGATGTGGCGCAGTCCAACATAAAGGGAAATTCTTCGTCACTGGGGATACCAAAGGTAAGGGGGTTGGTGCCCAGCATATTCTCTACCCCAAAGGTGGGTGCTATAGAGGGTCTGGCGTTGGTACCGGTAATGCCGATCATACCGGCATCTACGGCCATCTTGGCAAAATAGCCTGCGATACCGTAATGGGTGGAGTTTCTGACGGCTACCATACCCATCCCATATTTTTTTGCTTTATCGATGGCCATCTGCATGGATCTCTTGCCTATGACCATACCCATTCCATGGTGACCGTCTATCACCGCAGTTGTTGGGCCTTCTCTGACTATCTCAAAGTTCGTCTTGGCAAATTGGATTCCGTCGTTGATCCTATCGTAATATATCGGTTTTAACCGATTGGTGCCATGGGAGTCTATGCCCTGTTTATCCGCTTCTATGAGAATGTCCGCACAGGTCTTTGCATCCTCCTCAGGAACCCCTACCCCCTTAAAGACGTCTACCATAAACCTCTCCATCGTATCAAAGTCGATCCATTTAATGTTGTTGTCCATGAATATCACCCTTTTTATGAATTTTTTAATTACATATAAGCAGAAACAAAGGTTTAACCATGTAGATCCGGATTCCAATTCCGCCGCCGTTAGGAGCACAAAAAAATCGTCCTAAAACAGGGGCTGTTATTACCCCCTCCCTTTTAGCACGACTCTCAATCTCCGCATGGCTTTTATTCTGTTATAGATAAACAATCACGGACATAAAATTTATCACCATGAAATTATACAGACCCATTTTAATCATCACGCCGGTAAATTTATATGTCGATAAAATTAGTTTCCATATCGTTTATCCGTAATTAAACTATATCACAAAGCCCATTTCCATACAAGTTAAAATACAGTCCCATAAGCCTTAACATCTTCCTTAAATTCTCCAAAATATTACCCCCTAACCGCCATGGGCATGGATGCCCCTAATCCCATAGCTATATACCGTCATGGATAGAATAATGGCAAGCACAGCCCAGATAAGCTGCATGGGGATTACCTCCCAAAACAAGCCAAAGTCGAAGGCTACGATCAGCCGGGCAGGAGCCCATGCAACATATGGAAAGGGCAGCCATTTTGCGATGTTTTGGAGCCATACCGGCAACAATTCAAGGGGTATGAACATCCCCAGCATAAAAACCAACTTTTGATAGATGAGGTAGAAGGCGGTGTTCTCTTCCAGGCGAAAGGCAGTAAGCCCCAGGGCCATCATCAGAAAGAAATTGATCACCGCACCCAAAATGACAGAGATCAGAGCCAAGGGTAGTACAGCAAAGTTGAATCCGGGAATAGGCCCCACCATCACCAGCCCCAATATTATAGCTAAGGTGCCGTAGATCAAAAAGTTAAATGCCACCCCGCCCAGGGCGTTAAAGAATTGGTATGCCACATATTGGTATGGCCTATTCAGCTGGTATGCGATGCTGCCGGATTTTACATCCTCGTTCATCTGGCCAAAAATGCTGCTGCGGCATCCAAAGACCATAAGCTCGGTCATACACAGATACCACACCATCTGCACAAGGGAGTATCCTGCGACCCGGCCTCCTTGGTATATGGCCCTCCAGAGGTTAAAGAATACGAAGATAAACAGGGAATAAAACAGGAGGCCGCCTATTAAATTACTGCGATATGTAAAGGCGTTTTCCAGGCTTATCCGAAACACCGTGAAGTATTTTCGAAGGTGCCTCATGATGCCTCACCCCCGGCGGTATTAAAGATGGCTGTTATGATCTCCTCCATGGGCGGGTCCTCCACAGTGATATCGGCGACGCCCCCTTGGCCTATAAGCCACCTCATGGCCTCGTCTATGGGGCATATACGGGTGTCTACGGATAGCCGGGCCGCTGTCTTGCCCAACTTTTCAAGGGTGATTCCCACCGGGGCCTTAAGGTGCGGCGGCGTATCAAAGCGCACGGCGATGATCTTGCGGTTCAGATAATCATATTTTAGCTTCTTAACCGACTGGTCCAATATGATATGCCCCTTGTCTATGACCATGGCCCGTCTGCAGACCTGTTCCACATCCCCGGTATCATGGCTGGTGAGAAAAATGGTGGTCCCCTGTTCCCTATTCATGCGCATGATAAGCTCCCTGATGCCCTGTTTGACTACCACATCCAGGCCGATGGTGGGCTCATCCAGGAACAGAATATCGGGTGCATGGAGCAAGGAGGCCGCAACCTCGCAGCGAATCCTCTGCCCCAGGGACAGCTTCCTGACCGGAACATTCAATAGGTCCCCTAGTCCAAAGAGGTCCGTCAGCTCCTGAGTCCGCTTTTTTAATGCGGCCCTGTCGATATCGTATATGGCCCCCAGGAGGGCAAAGCTGTCTGTGGGGGGCAGATGAAACCATAGCTGGGATTTTTGACCGAACACGGTCCCTATGCGGTAGGATAGTTTTTGGCGGTCAGAGACAGGGTCCAGACCCAATACCCGTATCCGTCCCCCGGTGGGATGGAGTATGCCCGTCAGCATCTTGATGGTGGTGGATTTTCCCGCACCGTTGGGACCTATAAAGGCCATTATCTCCCCTTGTTTTACAGTAAAACCTATGTCATGGACGGCATTGACTTCCTTGTAGACAGGTTTAATGAGGGCCCGGAAGGAAGCGCCCAATCCCTCCTCCTTAGTCCTGGTGCGATAGACCTTACTGAGGTTCTCCGCTTCTATGGCGTACATGATCCCCTCCCCTTTCCTTTCCACCAACATAGCGGTGAGAATGGATTTTGTATACACAAACACCATACCGGTGGGAATGGATTCTGTATATACAAACGCCGCATCGATGGTGTATTCATCTCTGCGGCGTATAATACAAGTATATAATTGTCACCCAAACAACAGCTGCACTACGGCAATATACCCTATACATCGCCCGGTTAAATCGGCCCGGCACTATATAGTATATATGGGACCAAACTGCATGCTGCCCGGGTAATAAACATTATATGGTATCTACACATATAAGTCAACAAAAATAAGAGAGGTACTGGGAGCTATTATTATGCGCCCATGAACATCCTTATATCCTCGTCAACCTCACCGATACCAGCGATTCCAAACTTCTCTACCAGAACCTTTGCAACATTGGGTGATAAAAATCCGGGTAGGGTTGGCCCTAAGTGGATATTTTTGACGCCCAAATACAGTAGAGCCAATAGCACGATAACCGCCTTTTGCTCATACCAGGCAATATTATAGACTATGGGAAGCTCGTTTATATCCTCAAGCTCGAAGATCTCCTTAAGCTTAAGGGCGATAACCGCCAAGGAATAGGAGTCATTGCATTGGCCTGCATCCAGTACCCTCGGTATGCCACCGATATCCCCTAGATCCAGTTTATTGTACCTATACTTAGCACATCCTGCCGTGAGGATTACGGTATCCATAGGAAGCCTGTCCGCAAACTGGGTATAATAATCCCTGGACTTCATCCTTCCGTCACAGCCTGCCATTACAAAGAACTTCTTTATGGCGCCGGTCTTTACCGCCTCAACAACCTTATCGGCCAAGGCAAAGACCTGATTGTGGGCAAAGCCGCCTACGATGGTTCCCTTTTCAATCTCTGTGGGAGCCTTTAGGCCCTTTGCCATTTCAATTATCTGAGAAAAATCCTTCTTGCCCTCTTCATCCGCTTCTATGTGAACACATCCGGGATATCCCGTTGCCCCTGTGGTAAAGATCCTGGATTTTACCTCTTCGCTCCTGGGAGGAACTATGCAGTTGGTGGTAAATAGAATGGGACCGTTAAAGGATGCGAACTCCTCTATCTGCTTCCACCAGGCATTTCCGTAGTTACCCACAAAGTTTTCGTAACTTTTAAAGGCCGGGTAATAGTGGGCAGGCAGCATCTCACCATGGGTATATACGTCCACCCCGCTGCCTTGGGTTTGCTCCAGCAGTTGTTCAAGGTCCGTCAAATCATGGCCCGATACCAAGATGGCAGGGTTGTCTCTGACGCCAATATTTACTTCGGTGATCTCGGGATTTCCATACTTTGAGGTGTTGGCATTATCCAGCAGTGCCATAGCCGTAACCCCGTATTCACCTGTCTTTAGAGTTAGGCCCACCAAATCATCGGCGCCTAAGCTGTCGTCTATGGTAGCAGCTAAAGCCTCGTAGACGAAGGCATACAGATCGTAATCTTCCTTACCTATATTAAGGGCGTGGTGGGTATAGGCGGCCAGTCCCTTTAATCCGTATATGATCATTTCTCTTAGGGATCTGATATCCTCGTTTTCCGTGGACAGGACGCCAACGGTCACTGCTTTTTTAAGCATGGATTCTCTATCCGATACGGTAAATGTAGCGGAGTCATGAAGATCTAAATCGCCGGCTTTGGCCCTTAATCCATCTCTGGCAGCCAGCATCTTTTTTATCTCCTTTTCGATGGAGTCATCGTCAAAGTTAGCATTGGTAATAGTTATAAAAAGGCCGTTTAAAACATCATGGTTGATCATGCCCAAGTCCTTGACATTAAGATCACCTTTTACCACTATTTCGGATATGCCCTTTAGGGTGTAGATGAGAAGATCCTGTAGGTTTGAAACTTCGGGCGTCTTACCACATACCCCACGAACCGCACAACCGGTACCCCTAGCGGTCTCTTGACATTGATAACAAAACATATTCATTTTCATTTCCCCCCTGAAATTAATCCCATGGGATATTCCACAGGACATTGGTTTTAATATATTTAAAGGTAGGACGAATCCCCCTTCATATCGTATTGATTAATTCGTTGATCTATATGTTTTACGACAAACATTCTACATTGGCACACAGGTGTCGTAAAACATTATCCTTAATTCGTATGTTACGAAAAACACATTATTTAAACGTAAAATCGGATAATTAAACCGATTTTACAATGAAAGGTCTTTTTCGTAACATATCTAGTCCATCATCTTATGGTGTGATGACAATATGGAAGCCATTACTTTTTTATCGGCAATTTTTAGGGGCAGACGGGAGCGCCTGCCCCTTGTACTAAGCATTCAATTTCGCTTCCAGTTGGTCCAATAAATCCATATATCTTTGTTGGATATTATCTTCCCTGGCCCTCTCTTCAAAGATGATACACTCTTCATTTATTTCCCTTAGGGTATCCTCTGCCAGGT
>DASRNX010000225.1:0-2754 GCA_035647175.1 Clostridia bacterium
GGGCTAAAAGGATTTCGATCAAATCTAGAAGGAACCACTTTTATGTCGCAATAAATACTAGCTTTGATGCCATTAGAGCCCACACCTATAAATCAATTTCCCTTAACTAGTCTAAGTTAACGGGATGGGTTTTCAATCATTTTCCTTAATTTTCTTGACAAATATAAGGGTTCATGCTAATATATATTAAACCAATACGCATACTATGCTTATGGAGGTGATTAGGATACAGATCTCAACTAAAGGGCAATATGGGTTAAGGGCGATGGTGGACTTGGCAATTTATTCGTCAAACGCCCCTATCCCCCTGAGCAGCATAGCAAATAGGCAGAGTCTGTCTTTGGGGTATCTGGAACAGGTTTTTTCTTCTCTTCGAAAGGCAGGTCTGGTTAAAAGTGTTAAAGGTGCACAAGGCGGATACACCCTGGGTGATGATCAGTCCAATATTACCGTAGGTGATGTCTTAAGATCCTTAGAAGGCGACTTAAATGTAGTGAGTGAAAGGGACGAGGATGAGGAATCCAAAAACAGCATAGAACATTGTCTTAAGACAATGGTATGGGGTAGGATTGACGAGGCACTGAATGAATTGGCAGATTCAATAACCCTCGGCGACCTTGCGACGGAAAGTCAAAGGCTGAATAAAAGCCTGGCAAATATGTATTATATATAGAGGAGCGAAAACTATGGCAAAAATAGCGAAAAGATTAACGGATCTGATAGGAAATACGCCCCTGTTGGAGTTATCAAATTATAGCAAAGTGGAGGGGCTGGAAAGACCTGTAGTTGCAAAGTTGGAGTATTTCAACCCTGCCGGCAGCGTAAAGGACAGAATTGGTTACGCTATGATAAAGGATGCATCCGATAGGGGATTGATCAATGATGATACCACTATAATTGAGCCCACCAGCGGCAATACCGGGATCGCATTGGCTTTTGCGGCTGCATCTTTAGGTTACAAGTTGATCATTATAATGCCCGATACCATGACGAAGGAGCGACGGAGCCTTATAAGGGCATTAGGTGCCCAATTGGTGCTGACTCCAGGCGCGGAAGGGATGAAAGGTGCCATAAAAAAGGCTGAGGAGCTGGCCAAAGAAAACCCCAATTCATTTATTCCTCAACAATTTCAAAACCTGGCGAACCCTAAAATTCATAGGGAAACCACTGCCCTGGAGATCTTGAGGGATACCGACGGGGACGTAGACGTCTTTGTCGGCGGGGTAGGAACGGGAGGTACCATCACAGGTGTGGGTGAAGTCCTCAAGGACAAAAATCCCGATATCAAGGTTGTAGCGGTAGAACCCGCCGATTCCCCCGTTCTATCGGGTGGAGAGGCCGGTCCCCATGCCATACAAGGGCTTGGCGCCGGGTTTGTGCCTGACATCTTAAATACTGAAGTCATAGACGAGATAATACAGGTAAAAAATGAGGATGCTATCGAAACCGCCAAACTGCTGGCCAAAACCGAAGGCCTATTGGTAGGCATATCCTCAGGAGCTGCAGCCTACGCCGCGGCCCAGATAGCTAAGAGGCCGGAATTTAGGGGCAAGAGAGTTGTGGTAGTGTTGCCGGATACCGGCGAGAGATATCTTTCGAATCCGTTGCTTTTCCCGGACCAAGAATGAGACGGAAGAATTAAAAATTTCTCACAGACTAACATCAAAAAAATAATCCATCCGGCCGATGTTTTCGGCCGCACTAATGAAACTCCATATTAAGAGAAGCCGGGACTTTAGCATCCCCGGCTTCTCTTATATTCCTCAAACCCCTTCAAGATATGGGGGTTATCGTCTAAATAGTTGTTGAAAAATTCGATACTTCGAAGGGCCTCCACGCTGATATTATGCTCTATCATTTCCGTATCCCTTAAAAGGGTATCCCTTACCCCTATTTTACCCAGAAAATTTTCTATAAGGATATGGCGTTCCAACAGGATCTGGCCTATTCTTTCCCCCTCCTCGGTGAGTTTTACCAGCCCATATTTTTCGTAGTCCACAAGTCCTGATTCAGCTAACCGCTGTACTGTTCGGGTAACGGACGGGGCTTGAACGTTGAGAAGCTCCGAGAGCTGGACAATCCGCACATACCCTTCGTTCCTGCAATGTCTGTATATCATTTCCAGATAATCCTCCATGCCCGGCGTGAGCCGGGTCTTTTCCTGTTTAATTATTTGATATCCCCTAAAGGTATGGAATTGTCTATCCTTTTTGTCCATTTTTTTCACCACCTTGAACACAAAACCTGGCCGATTCATATATTAGCCTTAGGTAACTCTTTTGGTCATACCTAAGTCTATGAAAAAGGACGCCAAAAATATAACCAATATATCGTTAAAGGAGGATTCTGTGATGACAAAAAAATATATCCCCCTAAGCGCACTTAAGCTGGGCAATGCAGCAAGGGTATGGGAATTGACCATGGGCGGCAGCATCAGAAGGCGGATGCTCGATCTGGGCTTGGTTAGGGGCACAAGAATAGAGGCTATAAACAGGAGTCCCTTCGGGGATCCGGTGGCATATTCATTCCGGGGAGCCATTATCGCCCTTCGCAGCGAGGAGGCTTCCGGCATTATAGTCGAGATGTAAAAAGTCTAAGACATCCTAGATAAGCAACTTCAACTAAAAATTTATCGCCATGTCTTGCATAGAACCACTGCAACTATCATGCCGATAAATCTAGTTTTCGTAAGCTTATCTATTATTGAGGGGGGAAAGAAATGGGATTAACGTCTCAATCTACCGGGCTTAACTC
>DASRNX010000226.1:0-4280 GCA_035647175.1 Clostridia bacterium
GGCTGATAGAATTTACGCCGACATTCCTAGATGGGATTTCAAAGGAGATAATTAATCAGTATTGGTTCCCGTTGGACTGGAAGAAGGATCCTACTATCTCTTCGATGCTGGTAGTTTTAGATTCAATCCATGATAAATTCCGTGATGTAGACAACATATGGGGAAAATTAAAGGAAAAGACGATTACATTCTATTTTCTGGCCATAAGGGATATGGGATTAACGGACGAATTATATATAAAGATGAATTCAAGGGGTAAACCCTTGACCCAATTTGAACACTTTAAGGCGGAACTGGAAAGAAAATTTTCGCTAGTGGATAAAGAGATCTCCCAACGTATACTAAGCAAAATAGACAGGGAATGGACAGAGTTGTTATGGCAATATCGTGATGGAGATAATGTTATGGACGACGAGTTTTTAAGATATTTCAAGTTTATCTGCGATATTATTTGCTACAAAAACGGTGACAGCCCCCAGGGGAAAAGCAGCGATGAATTTGACCTACTAAATGAGTATTTCTCCGGCAATAAGGATGATATTATAAGGAACATAGGGATCTTTGAGGATTATTTTGATTGTTGGTGTAGCCTGGACAATGAAGCCCCCGGTGAATTTCTAAAAAGATTTATATCCCATGAACACACAGCAGGGAAAATTAAAATTGATAACCGGGATGAGATCGATATTTTTAAGGATTGTCTCAAAAAACACTCCACTATCTCAGGCAGGAGAAGGGCCTTTCCCTTAAACAGAATAGTGCAGCTATATGGTATTATATGCTATCTTCTTAATAGATCAGAGATCAGTGAGGCCCAATTTGCCAGAAGGCTTAGAATAATCAATAATCTAGTAATGAATTCGGAAGACGAGATAAGCGATAGCGAATCCCGTTCCAGCGGCAATAGGATGCCTGCGATCCTTAAACAGGTGGACTATATTATGAAAACAGGGCTTATCGATACCGGCATTGAAAACAATTTCTCTGCTATTCAGCTGACAGAGGAACTAGAAAAAATAGAATGGCTGGAAGACAATCCCGATAGAGCAAACCAGCTGTTTGCCCTTGAAGACCATGGTCTATTACAGGGTCAAATAGGTATATTAGGTTTAGAAAACTTCGAATATTTCGAGAGGTTTAAGGATCTGTTCGAATGTGATCGTGACAAGGTGGACTGTGCGTTGATGGCAATTGATTTTTATGGGCAGCAAGAACAAAACGGGTGGAGATATCAATTAGGATGCAGTGCCATCGACAGCGCATGGAGGGGATTGTTTCATAAAAGCAGGAATAGGGGCTTTGAAAGAACGAAGAAGACGTTAATAAAATTGCTGTCTATCCAAGAGGAAGTAAACGATGGATTGCTTGATCGGGTAATCGCAGAATATATAGATTACTGCGAAGGAAATTCGGTATACACTTGGAGGTACTATTACATTAAGTATCCGGTATTTCGTCCTAGGCGTTACGGCAAGTATTTTAATGAGGACCCTGATAAAAATCCATATATGTTTGGAGTTATGGCAACCCAATCTAAACTGTCATCTAATTCGTATATGCCCTTTTTAAAAGAGGCTGATCCTAAAAACATATCCAAGGATGATTACGGCAGAAGACTAATACATGGGGATAGCTATATTGAGCCTTTGGCCGACGGCTTTATAATAAAATCAATAGAGGATGACAGTCTGATTTCCAAAATAACGATATCCCAAAACGAAGACGGGATAGACACCGAAAACCGAATCGAAAAACTAAAGGCCCACCTAGTGCCAGGGGGAATATTTAGGTTGACATCAGAGGACAACATATCATAAGAAGAGTTCGTGATGGAATTACCGAATTGGATCTTTATGGGGGTTAAGCTTTTGTTGTTAAAGAAAGAGGATATATGAGACATACAAATGTAAGTATCAGAGGTGAGCGAATTTTGAACATAGAAGAGAACAGGCCGAAATGGCATCTTGCTGCGCTGGGCGAATTATTGATTGATTTTACACCCGTGGGAAAATCCCGGCAGGGGGGAGCCCTATTTGAAAGAAATCCCGGGGGAGCGCCTGCCAACGTGCTGGTTGTGGCTAGCAAGCTTGGGCTCTCCACCGCGTTTATAGGGAAGGTAGGACAGGATGCTTTTGGCGAATTTTTAAAGGATACCCTGGTTAAGCAGGGAGTGGATACGAAGGGTCTGATTATGACCACTGAGGCCAATACTACTCTGGCTTTTGTCCACCTAGATGAGGGCGGCGATCGATTATTCAGCTTTTATCGAAACCCGGGGGCAGATATGCTATTAAAGGAAAGTGAGGTTGATGAAGGAATCCTAAAGGAATCATCCATTTTCCATTTCGGATCGGTCTCCATGACCAAGGAGCCCGCACGAAGGGCAACTTTAAAAGCGGTAGAAAGAGCCGTAGCATTGGGCAAAACTATTTCCTACGATCCTAATTTGAGGCCGCCCCTGTGGGATAGCGAAAGGGAAGCTAAAGAGATCATAAGTCAAGGCCTGCCATTTGCGGATATCTTAAAGATATCGGAAGAGGAGCTTGAATTCTTAACCGATCAAAAGGATCCTGATATAGGTTCTAGGCTCTTATACGAAAAATATAAGACTTCGATTATCCTGGTTACATTGGGGCCTGACGGATGTTTCTATCGCAGTGGGGAAATTGCCGGTTATTCCCCCGGCTTTCAGGTGAGTACTATAGATACAACCGGAGCGGGTGACGCCTTTATGGGTGGATTTTTGTATCAGTTCATTAAGTCCGGTAAAGGTGTAGCTGAATTGGATGGGCGGGAACTAGGGGAAGCAGTTAAATTTGCCAACGCCATGGGAGCCTTAACTACTACCAAAAGAGGGGCGATACCGGCTATACCATCCATGGAAGAGGTAAGCAAAACGTGCTTGGAGGGCGTTTCGTCTGACATCAAAGAATGCTAAGGGGACGTTTCGTCTGATATCAAAGAATGACATGGTAATCTCGCCTTGCCAAGGGAATATTTCGTTTGTCACCAAATACCAATAGGGACGTAATTACCACAACGGTTGGATTCTTACAGACAATTCATATTTAGTGTTTTAGTACATATGGTTATTGGTATAATAAAGGCATAGCCAGAAGACAGAGCAAAATAGTATATGCTGAAATTATATGAGGAGGCACTATGATGAAGAGAGTTTTGCTAACCAATACCGATATGCACGTATCACCACTATGTATAGGTACTGTTAATTATGGTACATCTATAGATCCTAAGGATGCAAAGACCCAGCTTGATGCATATGTTGAATTGGGCGGAAACTTTATAGACACAGCCCATGTCTATGGTGACTGGGTTCCCGGACCAAGGGGAAGAAGTGAAAAAGTTATTGGCCAATGGCTTAATGAAACCGGGCTTCGTGAGAATGTTATAATCAGCACAAAGGGGGCGCATCCTGACATATCAGATGTTAACGTTTCCAGGGTCAATCCTGAGGCCATAGAAAAGGATCTTAATGAGAGCCTGGAGCGTTTAAAAACTGACTATATAGACCTGTATTTCTTGCATCGGGATAATCCGAATGTTCCGGTAGTAGAGGTTTTGGATGCATTGGAAAAAGCCCGAACGGCAGGCAAAATCCGATACTACGGTTGTTCAAACTGGTCCCTTTCACGAATAATTGAAGCTAGTAACTATGCCAAGGAGCAGAATATATCAGGCTTTGTATGTAATCAGCTTATGTGGAGCTTAGCCGATGTTAATTATAAGGGGATAGAGGATAAGACCCTTGTATTGATGGATGAGGATACCTACGAGTATCATAAGGAAACTGGCTTAAATGCAATGGCATATACCGCTGTGGCAAAAGGGTATTTTTCTAAACTGCAGCGGGGAGAATCTGTATCGGAAAAAATATCGTCTAGATATGACACACCTTCAAATCAGCAAATTTTTGATGAAATTGTAAAAACAGCAAGTCGATTAAATGCGGACATTATTCAAGTTGAATTAGCCTTTTTAATGCACCAAGACTTTGCTTCTATACCCATAGTGTCCTTCAGTAGCTTAGAACAATTAGAACAAGCAATGAAAAGCTGTGAACTGGAGCTGGATGAAGGGACGATAAGTAAACTCCGCAGTATGAAAAATTATGTGATCGAATAAATTGGATATCTTGTATGTAATGTTATGAAGCCGTTTCGATCTTATGATGCCAAGGAGGCGTTTAGTCTGAAACCAAAAACGAACTGGCAGTCCCACCTTACCCCAGAGAGTATTAAGCCATACCAAGGTGCTTATAT
>DASRNX010000227.1:0-4731 GCA_035647175.1 Clostridia bacterium
GTGTATCAGAAGAGCCGTATGCGGGAAAACCGCACGTACGGTTCTGTGAGGGGCAATAGACATTCCCTTCACGATATAAATATTTTGAAAGGAGTGTCGAGTTTGTCTACTCGACGAGAATCATGAAGATCACCGATGTAAAGGCTGCGAAAATTGGAACAACCATTGTTATAAGGGTGGTAACGGACAAAGACGGCATAGACGGTTATGCCCAGATAGAAAGCAATAAAGATTATGTTATGCCCTTAATCCCCTATTTCAAGAGCATGATTATTGGACACGATCCCACAGATGTGGAAAGCGTCTTGCGTCAAATGCGTCGCTCGGCCGCTTTCAAGCCCTGGGGCAAAGTGTTCAGCTCCATCGAGATGGCCCTGTGGGATATTGCGGGCAAGGAGGCAGGTATTCCGGTCTATAAGCTTTTGGGCGGAAAAGTTCGCGACAAGGTCAGGGTATATAACGGCAGTTTCCTGGATCCCAACCCTCCGCACGAAGTCGCTGATACCCCGGAGAAGCTGGGTGAAAACATCCTTCACCTAAACGAGATACCGGAAGGCTTTACTATTGTTAAGGTTGCGGCCTTCTGGCATATGAGGAACTTCTATGGTGAAGGCGATGCCTATAATACCTACTATCCCGAGGGTGAAGGTAAGGGAAACCGCAGGGGCGGCTACACGGAATATCTTAAGATGATGAACGAGAACAAAACCTTCAGCCCCCAATTGAATAAGCCTGTTACCGAGGGCAGCCTGCTCACCGAAAAAGGTCTGAAAGCCAGTATTGATTTTGTAGAGCGGCTGAAAAAGGTTGTGGGAGACAAGGTTGGTCTGGCATTTGACATTGGTCCGGGATTTATGCCCGGGGACGTGATTCGCCTGGCACAGGCACTTGAGCCATATAATATTATGTGGCTTGAAGATTCCATCGCCGGCGACTATACGCCATATACCATGGCTTCTGTGTACAGGGATATCACCACCAGTACCTCTACCCCCATACATACCGGAGAGCAAATATTCCTGCGTCAAAACTTTATGGATCTTATTGAAACCCGGGCAGTGGATGTCGTAGGACCCGATCCTGCTGACGTAGGCGGTATCAAAGAACTCAAGTGGATTGCAGAGTATGCAGACCTGCACGGTATTCTTATGGCTCCTCACGGCACATTCAACGGTGTGTTCGGTATGGCTGCACTGACTCATGTATGCTCGACAATGCCGCAGAACTATGTCGCCTATGAATTCCCGGGAGCAAATCCAGGCTTCTGGCTGGATATTATTGAAGGTCTGCCAAATAATTACCTTCGTGATGGTCATGTGAAGGTTTGGGATGCTCCTGGCATCGGCATTACCTTTAACGTCAATAAGGCTTCCAAGTACTTAAGTCCCGAAGACAAAGACTTCTTCAGGTAAATGTGTCAAGGGGACGTTTCGTTTGTCACATTTTCTTTGATGACAAGGGGATGTTTCTTTTGCAATCGGATAAAATAAGTAAAACATCAAAGCCGACCGGGGATATTCCTGATCGGCTTTCATTTCTCCACGGTAATCCCGGCTCTGGAATGATATGGTAAGAACCGGGATTTTAATTGAACATGCAGCAGTACCGGATGAAAATATGATATAATTAATGCAATTATGGAATATATGATTAAGCCTCAAGACAAATGGTATCATGGCTCTAATATAGTATTTATAATTCTCGGAAAAAGATAGTACAATTACACAATGGGGGGGAATCTTGCAAAATCCCGGTCCTCCCAAAGGAAAGGTATGATTTGATATGGCAATGACTTCAAGAGAGCGTTTAATCACTGTTATAGAAGGTAGACTACCGGATCATGTCCCTGTAGCTCCGGATACATCCAATATGATCCCTGCCCGCTTGACGGGAAAGCCCTTCTGGGATCTCTACCTCTTTCAGGATCCACCTATTTGGAAAGCCTACTTGGATTGTGTGAAGTATTTTGGTTTCGATTCCCTGATGGATGGTTACGTATCCATAGATTTTGATGATTTACCCTTGGAAGATGATGGTTATACCTACGAAGAGGTTATTGTGTACAGGTCACCCGACAGGATAGTTACACAAAAGTACAGGGAGGAAAGAGGGAAAAAGATATGGGCTGATACCGTGGATGTGTATTATATTGCCGATCCCCCAACCATGGGGCTTGACCCCCATTCAATATCCCTACCGTCCATACCCGATCATTATGAACCAATAGGCGAAATAAGGCAATGGCCCAAGGGTGAGGAACTATTAAAATATGTAAAGGAAGAAATGGGAGACCATGGTTTAGTCGGTGTAAGATGCGGAGTAACAAAGCTTATTGAAAGCGAATGGGAGATATATGACTATTTTGACAATCCCGATAAGTATTTTGAAAAGCGAGATCGATACCTGGAACACTATGTAAAAAAGTTTCATCGGCTTATGGAGCTGGAGTGCAAACCCGATTTTATTTGTACCGGTAATTCCGGAACACTCATACACCAAACTCCACAGATGTTTAGAGACCTGGCTCTTCCTATTGTCAAGGAGATAACAGCCCTATGCAAAGAGTATGGCATACCTTCTCACGTACATTCCTGCGGCCCCCAGAAAGAGCTGGTTAAAATAATGGCCGAGGAAACGGACCTTACCATAATTGATCCTCTTGAGATACCTCCGATGGGGGATTGTGATCTAGGCGAGATAAAACGCCTGTATGGTGATCGCCTGGTATTAAAAGGCAACATCCATACTACGGAAGTTATGCTCAGGGGAACAACGGCTGATGTGGCAGAGGCTGCAAAAAGATGTATAGACCAGGCAGCAGAGGGAGGAAGATTTATCCTCTCCACTGGTGACCAATGCGGCAGGGATACCCCTGACGAAAACATCTTTACACTGATCGAGGTAGCCAAGACCTACGGCAGGTACTGATGACAAGGGGACGTTTCGTTTGGATGACAAGGGGACGTTTCGTTTGTCACATTTCTATGGTGACAAGGGGACGTTTCGCCTGTCATATTTTGAATTAAACAGAAAAAAGGGCGTTAATTTCAGTGTAAACGAAAGGATGCCCTTTTTTTGAAGTGGCGTGTCTGAATATTTCGAATTAATCCCGGATGCATACCTACTTTTCCAGATAAGATGTAAAGTATCCATAGAAACTTAAGCTATGAAGCCTAATCAGTTTCCAGACAAAGGAAGATAGGATATAGCAGTATGAAGGGGAATGAAGTATCAACCAGGAAGAACGAATGATCAGGGGGTCTGAATAATGAGAAAGCTACAATTAGAACTGAGTCAAGACATTATTATTAATAATTGTAGAAGAGAGCAAGTAACACTATCTGAATATGCATGTAAGAGTATTAGAAGCGATAGATACAGAGATGAAGAGATTCCGGATTTAAAGAATATAAGACCATCATTCTTCCATGATACTGATAGAATCATTCATTCCAGAGCATATACCAGATATATTGATAAAACACAAGTATTCTATCTCTTTGACAATGATCATATTACCCATAGGGTACTACATGTGCAGCTGGTATCGAAAATAGGAAGGACAATTGGCAGGTGTTTAAGGTTGAACGAGGACTTGATCGAAGCCATATCACTGGGGCATGATCTTGGACATGTTCCCTATGGACATAATGGTGAAAGATATTTAAATGAGATATGTCAAAAGAGAGGTATTGGATATTTTATCCATAATGCTCAAAGTGTCAGGGCCCTAATGGAATTGGAAAATGGGGGTAAAGGCTTGAATTTGACCCTGCAAGTACTGGACGGGATACTCTGCCATAATGGCGAGTATTTAAATCAAGCATATGAACCCGATAAAAATAAGGATTGGGATAAATTTATGGATGAGTATACAAAGTGCTGGCAAATCAAAAATTATGACAAACAAATAAGACCCATGACCTTGGAAGGGTGTGTTATGCGCATTTCGGATGTTATCGCCTATATTGGGCGTGATATAGAAGATGCCATAGTGGTTGGATTGATTAAACGTGAAGATATACCGGATGAAGTTACCAAGGTATTGGGGAATAATAACAGGCAGATAATCAATACTCTAATAATCGATCTGCTCAACAATAGTTATGACAAAAATTATCTGACATTCTCTGATGATGTTTTTAAGGCACTAGATACATTATTTGATTTCAATTACGAACATATATATAGAAATCCCCAAAAAGCGACACAGGATGGTAAAATAGAAAATATGTTCCATTATTTATTTGATGTATATCTGGATGATATTGAAAATAATAAAGAGTCTTCGTCCATTTATAAATACTTCCTTGATGAAAAGGATGAGGACTATAGAAAGAAAAATCGCAATGAAAGAATAGTGATAGATTTCATTGCAGGTATGACAGATGATTTCTTTAATAATCAATTTAAGGAAAGAATATTCCCGAGCAAATTCGGAATGACAATATAATCTGGAATTTATCCTACTAAAAACTATTTATCGTTGACAATATTATACAATATGTGTTAAAATATCCATACAACAAGGCAGGCAGACCGGCAGGGTCTACCTGCTTTTTTAGTAAGGGAGCTTATTGTTATGTATATAGTACTGATATTGATTCCTATAGTGGCAGTTGGACTAAAGTTGTTATCTATGCACTTTCAGTATACGGTGTTTGTCAAGTAAGTTGTCGTATAAATTTGATCTAGATATAAGTTTCCCTTTAGCATCACTCCATTATCTGT
>DASRNX010000228.1:0-2879 GCA_035647175.1 Clostridia bacterium
TATCCCTAAAATCGTGGGGGATTTCGTTGTTGGATGAACGGCTGCAATCTCTACAATATTCATAGCGCATCCGCCTATTACTCTCCGAACATGATAATCTATCAATTGCTGTTTAGGGTATTCATTATCAACATAACCGGAACCCATGGGAGGGAAAATAGTACGGTTTTTCAGTGTCAAATTGCCGATTTTTCCGGGGGAAAGAAACTTCTTATACATAGATCAATCTCCTCTTCGCCAAAGTTAATATTATTATTCCGTATCAGTTCTACTTTATGTGCTATCTTTTCTGTATCCATAGATTTCGATGGTAGGTTTGTTGGTATCCTTGCCTAAGCAAATCATATCTAGTACAATGGAAATATAATCCACCATTCCATGGTAGTAAGAGTGGGACCCCAGAACAGGAGAGCTAACAATTTCCACTACACAAGCCCCAAGGGGTTTTGTTAAAGGTAAGGCATAGTAAATATTAAAGGGGCTATTACCGGGTCTATACGATTATAACCCATAATAAGGCATATCCATAAAGTCCCTGTTTGGCATAGTGAAATCCTGAGAATGGAAGAGTTATTTAGAGAGAACTAAAATTATAGGAAAAGGGGGTAATGGGTGAATGTCATCCGCATTTTTGCATATAACAAAGCGCAATATTGATGAATACCTTTTAAAATACAATATAATAGCCTGTAGACTCCGCAATTCACGCCTTAAGGCTAAGCGGGTGGCAATCATGGAACTGTTCATGGCGTTGTTGCCCCTGGAGAGTGTATTTTTAGTGAATGGACCTCTGAGCGATAAGAGGGGCTTTGTTTGTTTTATGATCCCCAACTGCAGCATGGAAACGTTATCGGGCATCCTATCTTATATTGGGTATTGTGATACGTTCTTCATCTTAGATTTTGGGGATATCAAGGTCAGGGGTGATAGCTATACGGGGATTGAGCGGGGTACCTGGAAAGGTAGGGGATTTTCTGTTCTGGAACTGTTTAGGCAGTGCAGTGAAACCTATGATGCACAATCCCCCCATAACCGGCCCTTTGTCATTATAGACGGGCGGGGGGAAAGGCGGAGTATCAAAGGATACAGGGGTGACGGCAGTGCAATGGGAAGGCGTGCCCTGCCGGTGGAGGATTGTAGATGCCTTGTGAATCTGGCAATACCGAGTAATATAGCCCATCTGGTGGATCCCTTTGCAGGTGCCGGAGGCATAGTATACGCTGCCCAATATATAAATCCCGATGTCAATATCACCACGGTGGATATCGAACCCTTGCTGGCGCCCGGGCTGGAAATGCTGGGATCGAAACATTTTGTGGAAGATGCGGGGCAGATACAGCTGCCCCATAGATATGATGCTTTGGTAACGGAAGTCCCCTTCGATCCCCAGGCCACTCCCTCGGTGCTAAAGGGCCTGAAGAACACCTTGGGGTACCTCACCCCCCAAGGGACCGCATCCGTCATGTGTTCCAGTCAGCAATTTCATATGATTGAACAATTGCTCGTTGATGCCGGGATGCATATATACTGTGCCCATGAAATAAATCGGAAGGGGACTGGGGTTGCCATTATCGCAGCAACACAAGACCCAGGTGTGGATAAAAGGGCTTTTTCCCTTGCCCAGAGGGTTGAAACGGTATACTGATGGGCCAATGACTTCATTCATTTGTTTTGAAGGTCTGAATTAGGAGTTAGGTACTAAAAGTGTCAAAAACCATCGCTCAATATATTGGGCTACAATAGGGATGCTACTTGACGCCCAACAGCTATTACCAGTATACATATAACCAGCACAACCTTTGGACTTATCTTAAGACTAGATTATGCTTTATGGGAAAAGCTAAAACAGATATCCTATTGTAGAAAAGGTGATAATATTAGCGATAAGCATGGGTTAGTGAAAATTGGTATCATCGGTATCGTAGCCGGTTTGTGCAATGGACTGTTTGGATCAGGCGGCGGAATAATAGTAGTACCCTCAATGATCCACCTCTTGAAGGTAGAAGAACATGATGCTCATGCCACCGCCATTGCCGTGATTTTACCCCTGTCATTAGTAAGCGTTTTTATATACTTTAAGAGCGATTATTTTGATTGGAATATGGTGTGGAAGGTATGTGCAGGGAGTGTTATTGGGGCGAGCATAGGTGCTTGGCTATTGCCTAGAATACCGGTGAATATGCTGGGCAGAATATTTGCCCTCTTTATGATAGCAGCCGGATTAAGGATGCTCTTTTAAATGGTATTGCTTTTGATTGGCCTAGTATCCGGAGTAGTAAGCGGAATGGGTATGGGTGGGGGTACCATCTTAATCCCCGCCTTAATATTTTTGGCACAAGTGCCGCAACACCTGGCCCAAAGCGTAAATCTAAGCGTTTTCTTTCCTGCCTCCATTGTTGCACTCTGGATTCACACTAAAAATAAACACGTTAGATACAAGTTGGCCTTGAAGATAATAACAGTTGGCGTCCTTGGGGCTTTTATTGGTTCCAGGATCGCAGTGTCTATGTCTACCCAGATTCTCCGTAAACTATTTGGCTTCTTTATCTTGGTTATGGGGGTATATGAGCTGTTTAGAAAACCCAAAGGGAAGGATAGAGAATAGAATATATTATCCACTGTTACCTTAACCTATAAAGAAAGTTAAACTATAGTCATATAAAACCACCGCTATTTACTGAATAACGGCTGTGCTAATTGTTATATTTCGCCGGCATTCGTTTAGTTTCCAGTTTGGGTAAGGCCCACCGGCTACGAGAGTAGGGGACACTTTCCGCACCGTTATGCCAGCCGCATATGGTCTATATGGCTTCATCTTAGCGTTTGATGATACTGGTGTTATAGCGTTTTGGTTCAAATTTAACACGTCTATCCAATTT
>DASRNX010000229.1:0-3641 GCA_035647175.1 Clostridia bacterium
TCGCAAAACCCAGGGTCTTTATTCCTATATTCCCGGGAACCGCTTCCGAATACGACCTTATAAGGGCCTTTGAAAAGGCTGGGGGAAGGGTAGAGACCTTGGTATTCAGGGATTTGCATCCCCAAGAGATACGAGAGTCCATAGCCGATATAAGCAGGGAGATAAAAAGGTCACAGATCCTAGTAATACCGGCTGGGCTCAGCATAGGCGATGAACTGGAGAAAACGGGACAGATGGGAACCGCTATTTTGGGTGCTCCACAAATCCAAGATGCAATAAAGGAGCATTTGGAAGCGAATGACGGGCTTATACTGGGGCTTGGCGGCGGATTCGAAACTTTGCTTAATTTGAATCTGATATCCGACGATTCCATGGATTTGATTCTCAACCCAACGGGTTTTCATGTATCTCGTATAGTAGAAACCGAGATTTTATCCAACTTATCCCCCTGGTTTATGGACGCGAAAGTAGGGGATATCCATACAATCGCTGTATCCAGCAGGGAAGGCCAATTGGTGCTGGATCAAAAAACCACCATGGAGCTGAACGAAAGAGGACAGATAGCAACCCAATTTGTGCCGGAAGAGGACAGCCCCATCAGCGGAATAGAGGGTCTCACCAGCAGAGACGGCAGGGTATTGGGAAGACTCGGACATCCGGAACGGCTGACATCTAATGTGGCGGTTAATGTTCCCCATCAGAATGGATATGATATATTCAAGGCAGGGGTGTCCTATTACAGATAATTGAATGCGCTATGCCCGCCGGATATAAATAACTAACTCAACCAAGGCATCTGCCTGTCAATAGTCCACTACCTTTGCTGGACAGTAAAACAATGGACTGACAATATAGCTTAATATATGTTACGAAAAAGACCTATCAATAGATCAATTCAGTTTTCGTAACATATAAATCAAGGAAAATGTTATTCGATATCTGAAACATAATGTAAGGTGTTTATCGTAAAACATATAGATAGCCTAATAAAAAGAAGGGCGACTGATAATAGTCGTCCTTCTTTTAAACTGCTAAACCTTATAGAGTTCTGGTTCCTATAGACCTTCAGCTGCTAGACTTTATAGACCTCCACGTGTCTTCGGAGCTCTAAGGATAGTTGATTCAAGGTCTTGGAGGAAGCCACCATCTCGGCTATAGAATTTTTTTGCTCTTGGGTGGCGGCGGCAATTTCTTGACTGGCTGCAGCTGCCTCCTCTGATACAGCGGATATGTTTTGCATGGCATATGTAACATCGTCCTTGTCCTTTTCCATTATGGCGATGGATTGGCTTATATCGTCTATGCGGCCTATAATGTTTTCGATATTGGAAGCAATAACGTTAAAGGTGTCGGTTGTGTTATCCACGGCATTGGTCTGGTCCGATACCACCTCATCCATGGTGTCCATCATCGCGAATGCGGTATCGGCCTCTTCCATGATCCCTTCCATAATATCCTCCACATGCTCGGTGGATTTTTTGCTATTATCGGCTAGCTTTCGCACCTCGTCAGCCACCACGGCGAAGCCACGACCCGCTTCCCCTGCTCTGGCTGCCTCTATAGCGGCGTTTAAGGCCAAGAGATTGGTCTGCTCTGCAATGGTGTTTATGGCAGAAACAAATTCGCCTATGCTCTGGGATTTCTCTACAAAGGATCTTATAAACTGGGATACCTCCGCTGCTGTTCGGGCGCTCCTTACGTTAGATGTCTTGAGGGTTTCGACGGCCTCCAGGCCCCGAGAATTCAGCTGCCGCATATTCTCTGAATCGTCAGCTACGCTTGCAGTATTTTGATGTACCAAATGAATCTGTCGGGAGAGGTTGGTTATGAGATTGACCCCTCTTTCCGCCTCGCTGGCCTGTTCAGAAGAACCGTGTGCGATATCGTCCATAGTAGCGGATATATCATCCATGGTGGCATTTATCCCCTCGGAGTTGGTGTTCAGTATTTCAGAAGCCTGTACCAAATCCAAGGAGATTGTCTTTAAAGAACCCAGGATGGACCTGAGTTCGTCCATCATATTATTAAATCCCATGGAGACGGATTCCAATCCATGGAACTCGTTGAGATCCAGGCTTTGATTCAAATCCCTGTTTTTTATGCGTTGCATTATGTATGCGACTGATTCCAACTTCCCCTTTGCCTCATTTACTAGTATATAGGTTATCAGTTCAATTGCGATAGCCATGATAATAGTAATAACGGCGAACTCATAGAATTTTAGTCCTAAGACCAAGGTCATCAGCGTGCTAAATACCAAGGTGAAAATCCCTGCAGTGAGGAAAGGTCTGGCGATGAGAAATCTTATTCTCTTACGTATGAACTCATTTATCAATTCCATTTAAGATCCTCCCCAAAAAATAATAATATTTACCATATTATATCATGTTTTCTTTGGACTGCAAAGGAATTCGCGAAATTTGACGAACACAACACCCATTAAGATATGGTATACTATATAGGGTATTTTTCGTAATACAAATAGAAGTAATGGGGCTCAGCCATTCATAAAGGGAGTGAACACGTCTATGGCCCTAAAAAATCGTGATATGGATATGTGTAATGGACCGTTGTTTAAGAAGATGATCATGTTTGCCTTGCCGATTATGGCAATGAACGTTCTGCAGCTGATGTTCAACGCGGCGGATATGGTAGTAGTCGGCCGCTTTTCAGGCAGAGAAGCACTGGCCGCGGTGGGTGCAACAGGCGCCCTCATAAATCTTATTATAAACCTGTTTATGGGACTTTCAGTGGGCACCAGCGTCATCGTGGCCCAAGATTACGGCGCCGATAAGCACGGCGATGTCAGTAAATCCGTACACACTTCAATCACCATCAGTGTAATTGGCGGGTTAATTGTAATGATAATCGGGCTTGTCTTTTGCAGGCCTCTACTGGGTATGATGGGTACACCGGATGATATTATAAACCTATCGATACTTTATATGAAAATATATTTCCTCGGAATGCCTGCCAGTATGGTCTATAATTTTGGTGCGGCAATCCTGCGGGCTGTGGGGGACAGCCGGCGTCCCATGTATTATCTTACTATTTCCGGTACAGTAAACGTCATATTTAACCTGTTCTTTGTTGTAGTTTTGAAGATGGGGGTTGCCGGTGTAGCATGGGCTACGGTGATTTCCCAATACCTTTCCATGGTGTTAATAATGATCTGTCTCTACAGGAGTCATGGTGCAATAGGCTTCATTCCTCGGGAGATGCAAATAGACGGGGAAAAGTTAAAGGAAATCGTGAGGATTGGTTTGCCTGCAGGAATGCAAGGCTTGTTGTTTTCAATTTCCAACGTTCTTATCCAATCGGCGGTTAATTCCTTCGGCACTACTATGATAGCAGCCAACTCTGCATCCGGAAATGTTGAAGGGATTATCGGCACTACGATGAACTCCTATTATAATGCAGCCATTACCTTTACGGGGCAGAACATGGGCGCAAAGAAATATGACAGAATAGATACCATAGCAAAGATATGCACAATCCTTATATTCTCTACCTGGATTGTTTTAGGTGGGGTAATCCTGCTTATCGGAAGGCAGATGCTGGGTATATACACCACCAATCCGGAGGTTGTTGAACTTGGAATGCTCCGAATGAAGGTCATGATGGTTGCGTACTTTACATGC
>DASRNX010000230.1:0-30255 GCA_035647175.1 Clostridia bacterium
ATAATACGGGCAGCTTCAGCCCGGGCATCGTCTAAAATCCTTTTGCTAATTCTATCGATTCCGTTCATGGCTCACACTCCCATGCAAGAGCTATATTTTATAACATAATCCAGTGTAATCAAATTTGAATCCCGTTGATCATCAATATAGAAGTCAAGAGTGCAAGAACGGCATAGGTTTCAACCATAACCGTCATAGTAAGACCTTTACCCGAAGTCTCGCCCCTTTTAGCTACCATTGCAATTGCGGCAAGGGCTGTCTTACCCTGGTAGATAGCCGACAGGAGTCCCATAATGGCAATGGGCATACATGCCGCAAAGAGCTGCCATCCCTGTGATGTGGTGACGGGCAGGGGTGTGGTTAACAGTCCGATTTTGCCCATTAAGATAAAGGCTATGAGCATCCCATAGATCCCCTGGGTCCCGGGCAGTGCTTGGAGCAATAATACGGATCCGAATTTATCGGGGTCCTCTGCTACGACTCCCGCTGCGCTTTGTCCCGCCATGGCCACACCCAACACCGACCCGATACCCGCCAGAATTACCGCCGTTACGCCACCGCTGATTGCTAAGATCTGACCTAATTCCATAAAAAATACCTCCTCAAAATTGATGATTGATTTTGCTTATCTTTTAATATCCCTGTACTTCGTCCTCATGCCCAGGGGCCTAAATGTTCTGCCCCCGCCCTCGTAGAACTTTCCGTAAAACTCGATGTACTGGAGGCGGCTGGTATGGACGAAGGCACCCAGGACGTTTATGGCTATATTAAAGGCATGCCCGCCTATCAAGACAGCAGCCGCTATTATCCAGCCGTACCACGATGTACCCGCCATGATGCC
Organism: Clostridia bacterium; assembly: GCA_035647175.1. Lineage (GTDB taxonomy): Bacteria > Bacillota > Clostridia > Caldicoprobacterales > UBA3941 > UBA3941. The sequence goes on from DASRNX010000230.1 coordinate 842, forward strand.
CAGCTGATTTATTACCGTCCCTATAACCCCGGTAGTAAGGGCCAGGGCAAACAGTCTGGAATAGGAGAGGATATCGCTCAAAAATCCCGTCACATCGTACAGGCTTAGAAGGCCTGCGAAGAATTTGGCGAAAATATTGTCCTTTTCCCTTCCCTGGGTCAGCACAAGACCGATGGCTCCTACTATGGTCATGAGCTTTCCGACCTTGGAGGCTCCAGGCCCCAGGCCCGCCATTCCGCCGGCCAGCCACAGTATAAGGCCTGAATAGAATACATACCATAGACCCTGATCAAATATTGCGTCCGTGATGCGTCCTTCCCGGATATTGGAATAGGCCTTTACCCCTATCCCCGTGAAGACATGGATCACGCCCATGGCAAAACAGACTACCAACATCTTAATGGGCTCATCCGCCGGGTTAAACCAGATGGGGGGTATCCCCAACAATTCCCCGGCATCGCCGAACCATCCCCCAAATATGGCGCCCCATATAAAGGTAAAGATACTTCCGATAAATATCACCGAGACCAGCTTTTTGGTGCCGTCCTTGGGCTTCATCTTCTTTAGGAACCAATAGGTCCCAAGGGCCATAATAAGGCCATATCCCGCATCCCCCATCATCAGGCCGAAGAATATAGCGTAGAAGGGGGCCATTACGGCATTGGGGTCCAATTCCCTGGGATTCGGGGTACTATAAAGGTCCGTCACCATCTCAAAGGGCGAGACGATAGGAGGGTTATCCAGGGCCACGGGGAAATCCTCATCCGGGGCCGGATCTTCAAGTCTTATAAAGATATCCTTGAACTCATTCCTTAGGGTTGTCGCCAGACCTTCCGATTGCTCCGCCGGCACCCATCCCCTTAATATAAAGGTGCTGCGGGTCCGCTCCAAGTTCTGTACAGCTCTATGCCTGTCAAGCTCTATAAGGAGAGCATCATAGAGAAGCTCCAAGTCCGATCTGCGGTTAGAAAATTCAGTTATTTCGTCGGCAATGTCGTCCCTGGACTTTGAAATTTCCCCGAGTTGTTTTTCGGAATCGGCTATTATCCTTCGGGCCGTCCCGGTGAATCCACCGAAGCTTGACCTGCCGAAGGCAAAATCGTTGAGGATGGATTGAACATCACCCTCTATGGATCTGTGGTAAACAATAAAAAAACAGGTATCCTCCCTGGTTTCACCCAGTTCCTGCACGGATATAGGCTCATCACCCATAGCTTCTATAGCACCTAAAAATCTGTGAGCCGCACCCTTGTCCACCGTGCCGGCGATAACCGCAGCAGTCGGAGTATCCTCTATGGAATCCAAGGGGATATCCAAGGCCTCCCAGGGCTCCATCTGGCTTATGGTATTTCTCAGCCTGTTCTCCCTGAGGGCGAGTTCGTTAAGTTCATCCTCCAGGCTCCTGCACTGGTCAGCGATGCTTAGGATTTCTTCTCTGGAATCCAGAATCTTTAGCAGTTCATGTGCTTCAACCTGGGGCTTTAAATCAAACATCCCTTTTTTTAGGGGCTTATGCCTGTCGAGAAGTCCCAAGGCGGATTCCACCTTGGACAGCTGGGCTTCGGTCCCTTCCATAGCGCCCGAATCCTCTTCCCGGATCAGCTCCGAAATTTCTTCGCCGTCCTGTCCGTCAACATGCTCTTGGACTTCCATTATCTCCACATTTCCCATGGATTGAATGGATTTTAGTATTCCCTCTTTCTCACCCTGCATTCCGACCAGGATGATCTTTTTCATCTCAATTACGGCCATGGTCTTTCACGATCCTTCCCATTACAAAAAAAATCGCCTCATCCAGATTGGCCTTGGCATCCGCCCTTAGCTTGGAAATCAGGGTGACATTTTCTTCCCCCAGGGATTCTATCTCTTGTTTGGCCTGGGCCTCCGTATCAGCCATCAGCTTATTCCCCCGCTCAACGGTTTCCCTGTGGAGGTTACGGGCCAGTTCCTCTGCGTCATCTTGGGCTTTGCTTAAAATATTACGGGCCTCTTGTTGGGCTTCCCTTCTAATCTCCTCTGCCCGGGCTTCCGCCTCCTTTATTCTGTTCATGACTTCCGTAGAAGACATTTTACCACCGCCTAAACATATCATTTGGTACCAAAAAGTCTGTCACCGGCGTCCCCCAAACCAGGTACAATATATCCATGCTCATTTAGATAACTGTCCACCGCTGCCACAAAGATATCAATATCCGTATGGTCCTTCTTTATCCTATCAATACCCTCCGGCGCAGCGACCAAACATACAAACTTTATATTACGTACGCCCCTTTTCTTAAGAAAGGTTATAGCCGCGGAGGCCGATCCCCCGGTAGCCAGCATGGGGTCTACGACGATTAAATCCCTTTCCCCTATGTCCATGGGGAGCTTACAATAGTATTCCACGGGCTCTAAGGTCTCCGGATCCCGATATAGACCTATGTGCCCTACCTTGGCCGCTGGAATCAGTCTCAGCATCCCGTCCACCATTCCCAGCCCCGCTCTTAAGATGGGCACGATGGCTACCTTCTTTCCCGAGATGACCTTGGCCGTAGTAGGCCCTATGGGCGTCTCTATTTCAACTTCTTCCAGGGGCAGATCATGGGTAACCTCGTAACCCATTAGGAGGGCCAACTCCTCCAACAACTCCCGAAATTCTTTGGAACCTGTGGCCTTGTTTCGAATTAAACTCAGTTTATGCTGAATCAGAGGATGATCAATGATTTTCACACTAGCCACCTTCTATTCCTCCTTTTCCTATGTAAATATAATAGCCGGCAAGTAATGAGTCCCTAAAATGCCATTATATATTATATACTTTTAAACTGCTCAGTGCAACTTTATTTATACTTCGTCGCATGTTTTGCGGTATGCGGCAATTGGTAAAAACTGCGGCCTGTTAATGCACTCCAGCGGGGATTCTGTTATAATTGTTTTGTACCACTGTTGATCCCTTGTCCGGTTATACATAGGTTAGGGAATGGTACCGCGCTATCGTCCATGCAAATTACGCTGCGCACCATTGAAGGATTTAAAAGGACTTAATCCCTTGATCGAATTAGCTTATAGCTCTGGAAAGGAGTGATCCCATTGGGTTTGAGACATGATGCTGAAAAAATTATCGATTCTGCCATAGCCGCGGCGCTTCCCGGCACGGCGGTTAAAAAAGCGCTGGAGAAGGAGGTGTTCAAGGGCGGCAGGTTAGTATTGGTCGCCATTGGCAAGGCCTCCTGGTCCATGGCCAAGGCGGCGTGGGATATACTGGGGGATAGGATTAGCGACGGTGTCGTGATCACAAAATATGATCATGCCCGGGGGGATTTACCCAACATTCGAATCTATGAGGCAGGCCATCCGATACCGGATGCCAACTCCTTCTCCGCCACGGAGAAGGCCATAGAGTTGGTGGAAGATCTTTCACCAGAAGACACGGTTCTGCTTCTCATTTCAGGCGGGGGTTCTGCGCTCTTTGAAAAGCCCCTGATCCCGGAGCATGTGCTGGAGGACATTACCGAACAACTCCTGTCATGCGGCGCCGATATCGTTGAAATAAACACGATTCGAAAACGCCTGTCAGCCGTTAAGGGGGGAAAGTTCGCCAAGCTGTGTGAACCTGCCAGGGTGCTGGCTGTGGTCTTATCCGACATTATCGGGGATCCCTTGGATATGATAGCTTCCGGGCCGGCATATCCGGACACCTCTACCGCCGAACAGGCCTTTGATATCATAAAAAAGTACGGGCTTTCGGTGCCCGAATCCGCCATGAAATTATTGGCCATTGAACCTCCCGCTGCCTTATCCAACGTTACCACGAAGATCACCGGCAGCGTTACACAGCTTTGTGCCGCTGCCCGAGATACGAGCCTGGCCCTTGGCTATGAGCCCATAGTCCTCACCGCCAGCCTGTCTTGTCAAGCCAGGGAGGCCGGGGATTTCATATCCTCCATCGCACAATATCACGGAAACTCCGACAAATCCCTCGCCTTTATCGCCGGCGGCGAAACCGTAGTGCGCCTAAAGGGTAGCGGCAAGGGGGGACGCAACCAAGAATTGGCTCTGGCTGCGGCAGAGGGCATATCGGGTCTCGATAACGTGGCGGTCTTTTCCATAGGCTCGGACGGGACCGACGGTCCTACCGATGCGGCAGGCGGATATGTGGATCATAATACCAAGAAAATCCTCACAGAAAAAGGCATGGATATCTTCGATATCTTGGAAAATAACGACTCTTATAATGCCCTTAAGGCATGTGGCGGACTTATAATAACAGGCCCTACGGGCACCAACGTAAACGATTTGTCGGTGCTCCTAATAAAAAGATAGGCGGGATGTCCCCTATAATCTCTCCATGAGCCTGTATAAGGCCTCTTTGATTTCCATGGCGCTACTCCTGTAAACCTCAATCGGTCCGCCGAAGGGATCTTCGATATCCAAATCTCCGGCCCCGGCTGCACCTTCGTCGGTATACTCCTTCAGGGTAAAGGTCTTATACCTAGCGCCGGGATCCATAAGCCTTACAAAATCCCTGTGTCCCTCGGTCATGGTAAGAATTAAGTCCGCACGATGGATCATCTCTTGGGTCAGTTGGCGGGCGCTATGGTCGCCTAAATCAATTCCCAACTCCTCCATGGCTTTGATGGCCTTTGAATTGGCTCTTTCGCCCTTCCTGGCCGATACGCCGGCAGAGGATATATCAAGATCTTCCTCCCTATCCATACCGGAGCTCCTTATGATGCGCCGAAACAGCGCCTCTGCCATACTGCTCCTGCATGTATTGCCGGTACAAACAAATAGAAAGCTCTTCATTGAAACTTCAACTCCTTGCTGGACGGGCTTTTTATTTCCCGACTATAAAAACGAGAACGACCTTCCCATCCTCTATGGGGATGTATCCTCCACCTGAAATCCCGCCGCCCTAATCATCCGGTTCATGATGGCAAGACCCTCTTCCCTTTCGTCCACCCATTCAGCTAATATTATATCCACACCTGCATTATCGAATTCCCTTAGGGAAGTGTAGAGCCTGGCAGCAATGGAGGCGGGCTTTCTTCGGCTCCCCATGCTTATTATTATGCCCTTGGTATAGCGGTGTATAGTCTCGTCTGATGCTAATATACCCACTTTCAGGCCGCGGCTAACGTGTTCGTCATGGGCCTCGTTGATTTTTTCTGCCATAGCGCTCAAATCGGACCCTTTAAATATTATAACCCCGGCTTCGGGGGCATAGTGTTTATACTTCATACCGGGGGATTTGGGGCTGTGCCCGTTATCGGTGGGTTTTAAGATGGTCTCGTCCAAATCGACATGACCTAAGATCCCCCTGAGCATTTCGGGCGTAATACCCCCGGGCCTTAAAATGGTGGGGATTTCACCGCTCATATCAAGTACAGTAGATTCAAGGCCCACCTTGCAGGGACTAATTCCGTCCAATATCATGGGGATGACACCGGACAGGTCATCCAATACATGCTGGGCTCTGGTGGGGCTGAGCCTCCCGGAGGTGTTGGCGCTGGGGGCAGCGATGGGAACCTTCGACCCCTCAATAAGGGCCAGAGCTACGGGATGGTTTGGCATGCGAAGGGCAACGGTATCAAGGCCCGCCGTTGTCTTATGGGGTACCGCCTTCGATTTTTTTAATATGACGGTAAGTGGGCCCGGCCAAAATGCCTCAATCAAGGGATGGATCCCCGGCGGCATCTCCAGAACCAGGGGTTCTATATCCTCTGCCTTCGATATGTGAACTATCAATGGGTTATCGCTGGGTCTTCCCTTGGCCTCAAATATCCTGTCCACGGCTTGTCCATCCAAGGCGTTGGCCCCAAGACCGTATACCGTCTCGGTAGGAAAGGCAACCACTTGACCCTTGCGTATTAAGGCAGCCGCCTCTTCTATGGCCCTATAATCCTTTTTTATATCCTCTATCCTATATATCTTGGTCTGCAAATCAATCTTTCTCCTTAAATAAAACGTAGATAAACACAAGGAACACAACAGAACACAAGGGGACGGTCCTTCTGTGTTCGTACTTCCAAACTGCACAATATTCTCTAACACAACAGGACCGTCCCCCTGTGTTTTTTTAGACGGCAGAGATTACTAGGATGCCTGCCACGACCCCGACGATGAGCCCGACGGTGGACGTCCTCCCCTTATGTAATTCCCTGGATTCCGGTATCAGGTCGTTACACGTTATGTACAGCATTGCTCCCCCTGCAAAACCTAAGCATATACATATGAGAAGGGGGGAGATCTCACCCAGCAAATAGCCTAACATCGCCCCTATTCCCGTAGGAATTCCTGCAGCTACCGCCGCCAGAAACGCCTTCAGGGGCCCCGCCCCACCTATTATCATAGGGGTGACCATCGCCACCCCTTCGGGTATATCGTGAAGGCCTATGATGAGGGCCAACTCCCAGCCATATGATACCCTGGCGGTAAATCCCGAACCTATGGCCAAGCCCTCCGGCAGATTATGAAGGGCTATGCCGATTCCCACCAATATCCCCGTCTGTATATACTTATTGGACGAATATCCACTTTTTACCCTACTCAGACGGGTATTTATAAATTCCTCGCACATTATTATAGCTATCACGCCGGAGACCGTCCCTAAAAGACCGTAGAACAGGCCCCCAATCTGAAAGGCCTCTGGCAACAGATCAAAGCAAACCACCGCTACCATGAGCCCCGACGAAAAGCTGAGCAGTATGCTCAAAAACTTCTTCCCCGGCTTATCCAATACAAAGGCCATTGCGCCGCCCAGTCCCGTCCCAACGATACCCGCACCGGCACCAATGATAGAACTATATAGAAAGTTTGCCAATATCCATTCCCCCAAATAAACAATATATAGTAGATTGTATTCAGGGAAACGGACATCTATGATTTCAGATGCCTATACAGCCTCTCTATTCGTTTTTCAGGCTCTCCGCCTGGGCAGTGGTTACAAGGGCGTCGATCATCTCGTCGAGATCCCCGTCTAGAAAGTTTTCCAGCTTGTATAGGGTAAGCCCTATCCTATGGTCGGTTATCCTACCCTGGGGAAAATTGTAGGTGCGGATCCGCTCGCTCCTGTCGCCGGTCCCCACCTGGCTCTTTCTGGCCTCCGCGTATTTTGCCATCTCCTCCTGCTGAGCCATATCCAAGAGCCTGGCACTTAGGATCTTCATAGCTTTGTCCCTGTTCTTATGTTGGGATTTTTCGTCCTGGCAGGATACCACAAGTCCCGTAGGCAGATGGGTTATCCTGACGGCGGAGTCCGTAGTATTTACGCTCTGTCCCCCATGACCGGAGGATCTGAATACATCAATTCTCAAATCGTTTGGGTTTATATCAATATCCACTTCCTCCGCCTCCGGGAGAACCGCCACCGTGGCCGTGGAGGTATGGATCCTTCCCCCGGATTCGGTGGTGGGGATCCTCTGAACCCTGTGTACACCGCTCTCATACTTTAAGCGACTAAAGGCGCCCTGCCCTTCTATGATAAAAAATAATTCCTTAACGCCGCCTATATCCGTAAAGCTGGCGCTTAAGACCTCGCTCTTCCAGCCGTGACGTTCTGCATAGCGGGTGTACATCCTGTATAGATCGGCACCAAAAAGGGCTGCCTCATCGCCACCTGCGCCCCCCCGAATTTCAACTACGACATTTTTCTTGTCCCTGGGGTCTGTGGGTATGAGGAGTATCTTAAGCCTCTGTTCCAATTCCTCCGCTTTAGGGGACAATTCCTCCAGCTCCTGTTCCAGCAGCTCCCGAAATTCCGGGTCCGGCTTATCCTGGAGCATCTCCTCGGCTTCCCCTATTTCCTCCGACACCCCCCTGTACTCCCTGTATATGGTAACTATCTCCTCTATTTCGGCATGCTCAATGACCAGCTTTTTCCACTCGTCTTGATTGTTGATTATCTCGGGATCGGATATGGATCGGTTTAACTCTTCATACCTTTCCTCAATAAAATCAAGTTTATCTATCATAGTAATGCTCCTTTTGACTTTGACTTACGAGAAATCCCCTGTCTTTTTATCTATCTAGCCTGAACCTATGGGGCACAGATGATTCTCTGGCAACCTTTAATCAACCCATGGAACCTTACCCGCTTCTATGGGTGCAGGTTAGGACATATCGCAGGCGATCTGAAAATGGCTGCCACTACCCGCTTATACCCGCTCAAATCCTTGACAAAACTGATATCCCCATAGCATCCTGCAGCCTTAAGAATATGGGCCACAGGACATGCCTGATCATACCCTACCTCTACAGCCAAGAGCCCCCCGTTATTTAGAATGTTCGGGGCAAGGCCCGCCAAACCCCTGTAAAAATCCAGCCCGTCCTCTCCCCCATCCAGAGCTATTCTGGGCTCATGATCCCTGACTTGGGGCTCCAAGCCTTCTATGTCCCGGGTAGGAATATAGGGGGGATTGGATACCATAACATCAAACCCCGGCCCCTGTCCACCGGTTCCGGGTCCTTTAAAAAGCTCAAATACATCGCCCCATAGAAAGTCTATCCTATCCGTTAACCCGTAAGCGTCGGCATTTCTTTGGGCCAGCCCCAGGGCGCCGCTGTCAATATCCACCGCCGTCACCCGAGAACCGTCTATATACTTTGCCAGGCTGACGGCTATGGCCCCGCTTCCGGTTCCAATATCTATTATGCTGGGGACGTAGTTATCCATGGTCTTAACCCGCTCAATAATATGCTCTACCAAAACCTCTGTATCCGGCCGTGGAATTAGAACGCCTTCTTCTACACAAAAATCCAGTCCCATAAATTCCCTGTGGCCTATTATATAGTGGATGGGGGTGCCCCTGACCCTTTTATCTACCAAACCGAAGTATGCCCGGATCTCTGCCGGGGTTAAGTCCCTATCCCTGTCAATATACAGGCGGGTCCTCGGGCAATCCAGCAGATGAGCCAAGAGCATTCCGGCCTCCAATTGGGATGCGGTGACACCCGACCTATCCAGCAGTGCCTGGGCTTTCCCCATAGCCTCCATTACATTCAAGTCCAACACCTACCCCCTCTTCCTCGGGGTCATCCATAGCCGCCAAGAATGAACATATGGCAACTTCCAGCTGCTCATCATCCGGTTCCTTGGTGGTCAGCTTTTGCAGCATCAATCCCGGATACATGACTATCCCTACAAGGCCGGAGTCGCTGTTTCCTGCCCACTTGATGATCTCATAGGAAATCCCCGCCACAAAGGGCAACAATACCAACTTTATGGCGATCCTCAATATAATATTGTTCCACTCCAAGAAGGAAAAGGCAAGGATGCTGATCACCATGACTATGAGAAGAAACGCTGTACCGCACCTGGGATGGAGGGTGGTGAATTTTCGTGCATTCTCTACCGTCAAATCCTCCTCATGCTCATAGCAGTGGATGACCTTATGCTCTGCCCCGTGGTATTCAAATACCCTTTTAATATCCTTCATCCGGCTTATGGCCACGATATATACTACAAAAGCAACCAGGCGTATTAACCCCTCTATAAGGCTCTTGACCAAATTGCTCTTTATTATACCGCCCAAAAATCCGGCCAGCATCGCGGGTAACACCATAAACAACAAGACAGCAAAGCCCAGGGCTATCAAGAGTGCAAAGAACACCATAACATCCTCAGCCTTCTTCCCGGTCTTCTGGGATATCCATGTCTCAAACCGAGACGGCGTATACTCCTCCTCTTCCCCATAGAGTTCGGCGGAATCCATCAGGGATTTTATTCCCATGACCATGGTCTCCGCAAAGGTGATTATTCCCCTCAGGACAGGAAGTCTGAGCAGGGGATATCTATCCTTTATAGAAGTGACACTCTTGCTCCTTACTTCTATCTGTCCATCGCTTCGCCTTACAGCTATTGCCATTCTTTGGGGAGCCTTCATCATTACCCCCTCTAATACCGCCTGACCCCCGATATTGCTCTTTTTCATATAAACACCTTATTTCTCTATATTTCCGGACCCTTGTATTAATTTAAAGTATTGTGAAAGTTTATTATCCGGAATGAGTTATTCATAAGCGGATGACTCCATTGACCCGTTGCAATTATCCCGCCGTATAACAAAAAATACAGACCAGGGAAATCCCCAATCTGTATTCGGCTTTTGCATTATCCCTCGTTTTCACTCAAGCCGTATCTTCTCTTAAATCTCTCGACACGACCGCCGGTATCAATCAATTTTTGTTTTCCGGTGAAGAAAGGATGGCACTTGGAGCATATTTCAACCCTAAGCTCCTTTTTGGTGGAACCTGTAATAAAGGTCTCACCGCAGGCGCATCGGACCACTGCTTCGCCGTATTGGGGATGTATATTTTCCTTCATGGATTTCACCTCTTTCCAAAGGATTCGAATTAATTTCATCGTATTGTAAAAATATCAATGGTAATGCCCTACGATATCCGAAACATAATTTAACGTATTCTGCCGGTCAAATATATGTCGGTAAAGGCTGCTAAGCGCTGCCTCCATACTGCTTATAGGTGGTCTATTACCTCTGTTTGGTAATAGTAAGGCGAACCGGCATGGAAGATTAATTTGTAGCATATATCGCAAAACATATAACAATCAAATAACTTGTTTAGTATAACATAAATGATCGATATAATGCAAGACCGGATTTTTATCGTCCGGGCACATATTCTGACCCGTTATCCCGGCAATCTTCCAGGGTTTTAGCCGGCTGATGGCCGGCGAATGTTCATCAAGCTACCCCATATCCGGCTTGATTTCCCCCATACAAGTCAAAATTGTCATACATGTCCTAACTATTGGGGCGCCCTAAATGTGGGAAACAGACCTGCCTTATAAAACGCCCTGACGATAATTGCTATTATGGGACCCAACAACATTCCCGCAACCCCCATGAACTTCAGACCTGCGTACATGCTGATAAGGGTAACCAACGGATGCAATCCCAGGGACTGGCTGACAATCTTAGGCTCTAGGATCTGTCTGATTATAAATATAATGAGGTAGAGAATCAAAAATCCCATGCCTCTGGCCACATTGCCGGAGATAAAGTTTATAATCGCGGTGGGGATGAGGATCGTACCGGTCCCCAGCACCGGCAGTGCATCTACAACTGCCGTGATCAGGGCAAAAAAGAACGCATATTTTACCCCTATTATCTGAAAGCCTACAAGCAATTCCAAAAAGGTTATGGCCATCAAGATCATCTGTGCCTTGATAAAGCCCACCAACGCCAGGAGCATATCGTTCCTGAGGCTCCTCATCCTGTCAAACCACAGGGGGGAAAACCGCTTTGAAAGAAATTCGGATATTTGTCTTCGATCCCGGCTCATAAAATAGGATGATATCAAGGTGACTATTATAAAGACCACGGCATCGGGCAAAAATTTTACGAAGTTTACCATGCCCATGACTATCCCCATAAGCCTGGTGGAAACCTCTGTGGCTATTTTGGACAGCCTGGGGGCATCCAGTCTGAGGCTTTCTTCAATGGTATCCGCCAGACCCCTGGGCAGGCTCAAAAACAAATCCTGCCCCTTTTCAAACATGGACTCAAAGTAATCTATTATGGGGTTAAAATCCATCCTGGATAATTCAAGGGCCAGCTTCCAAATCTCAACGGTTAACCTATAAAAGGTGAACGTCAAAATGCCCCCCACTACCACCACAAATAGCAATAATGAAACGGCTACGGCGGGGCTCCTCGGAAACTTGAGCCTCCTCTGCAGGAGGGTTACCAAACCCTCTATGGATATCATTACGATAAAAGCTATCAAAAAAGGTGCTACATACTTGATAAGCCGAGTAAAGAACAGGAATAATCCTAAGATTATTAGAATTGCTATACCCAACCACTTTAATATCCCTTGCGCTTTCGATGTTAGTCTGACCATACCCCTATTGCTCCTATCCTATCTGTATCCGGAATACCCGTCCCTGTCGTTAAAGTATCCGTCCTTGTCGATCCTTGTGAAGTGATCCATCAGCATATCTATAAATTCATCGTTGGAATTGGTGCGCATAAGATCGTTGATTATTATCTCGGTCACCCTGTCAGGCCTGCCCTCGCTCAAGTTTTTGCGCATTGCATAGACGCCCTGCAATTCTTTTTGGCTGAGGAGCAGCTCTTCCCTTCTGGTTCCCGATTTGCTCAGCTCAACTGCGGGGAATATCCTCTTCTCCGACAGACGGCGATCCAAATGGATTTCCATGTTGCCCGTCCCCTTAAATTCCTCATAGATAACCTCGTCCATTCTGCTCCCGGTATCCACAAGAGCAGTAGCAATGACCGTGAGGCTTCCGCCCTCTTCAATATTTCTGGCCGCACCGAAAAACCTCTTGGGTTTATGGAGCGCACCCGGATCCAATCCGCCGGATAAGCTTCTGCCGGTAGCGGAGATGGTTAAATTATATGCCCTGGCCAGACGGGTTATGCTGTCCATAAGAACCACTACATCGCGGCCGTGCTCTACAAGCCTTTGGGCCCTTTCTAGAACCATCTCCGCGACCCTAGTATGGTGCTCAGGCAATTCATCGAAGGTGGAAAACACCACGTCGCCGTCGATGGAACGCTGCATATCCGTAACCTCTTCCGGCCGCTCATCTATCAGGAGGACTATTAAATATATATCCGGATATTTCTTAGCGATGCTGTTGGCGATCTTTTTTAATAGGATGGTCTTACCGGCCTTGGGCGGCGAGACTATAAGGCCCCTCTGCCCCTTACCGATGGGGGATATGATATCTATAAGCCTGGTGGCGAGTTCCTTTGAGTTGTCCGGATCCTCCAGGGTAATGCGTTTGTCGGGATATATGGGGGTGAGGTCTTCGAAGGGTCGTCTCCAGTTTGCCGCCTCCGGGTTCTCCCCGTTTACAGCGGTTACATAGAGAAGTGCCTGAAATTTCTCGCCTTCTCTGGCAGGCCGGGTCTTGCCTTGTACCAGATCCCCTGTCTTAAGGTTGAATCTTCTTATCTGGGATTGAGAGATATAAACGTCGTGATCCCCGGACAGATAGTTGTTGGACCTGAGGAACCCATAGCCGTCGGGCAACGTTTCCAGCACTCCTTGTGCATCCCCCGTATCGTCCTGGCTCAGGAGCTCCGGTATAGCAGGGTTGGATGTGTTGTAATATTTCCTGGCATAGGCTACCTTCTTGTCATAATCCTTAGCCTGCCCATCCCCTTCCTGTCTCTCCCCGGTTGCCTCTCTGTTTTCTCTTCCTCTTTCCCAATCCCCTCCGGCCGGTGTCCTGTGTGGGGTTCTGGACAGGCGTGTGGGGGTCGGAAATCGCTTGATGTTTCCCCTGAATGCGGGCTTCGGGGTTTCGGCTCCCCCGGTCGCCTTATCATCTTTTTCTGCCCCAGCTTCTATGGTTCGAGTCTCCTTTTTGGCCTCTGTTTTTTCCGTATCTTCAGAAGATTCCCTGCGTGGAGTCCTTTCGATTGGCTCATCTGTCGATCCCCCGGCAGGCTCCGCTATCGTTTGCTCCTCGCCTTGTTGGACAGCCATCTCCTTAAGCCTTTCCTTTATAAGATCGATCAGTTTTTGTTTTTTGTGCCTGGTTACGCTCTTGACCCCCAATTCCTTTCCGAATTCCCTTAATTGGAGAATCGTGTTTTTTTCAAGATTATTTAAATCCAAGATCTATTCCTCACTTTCTTTATTATACTTATTTTTATTATTCTGTTATCGATGTAAAATGATTTCATTCTGCAGGACGCCGTGGTCAGTCCATCCTTGAATATGGTCTATAATTGCTGCACAGACCCCGTAGGGACATGCAATTTTACCTACTGCCTGTTATACCCGACTTGAATCTGCCTGCTATGGATGCGGCATTCGATCCCTTTCGGGATATTAAAATTTCCGATATTAGGACAACTTTCCCATGGGTAACTGCTTATTTGAAATACTTCTAGACTACAGGTTTTTGAAGTTATGGCTGAAGACACTTAAACAAATTAATGGGGCCTGTATCAAACGTAACTATAAATGTTCTGTAGTACATGAAAAGCTCAAACCATATTAATCCATAGTATAGCCATGGTTATATGTTTTAATTCACAAATGGGCTATACACCACTTATTAAGGCGAGTTTTTCTTGATTTTCGGCTTCGTATCCTCAATTTCCTAAGCTTGAGTTTTGAATAATCCCCCAATCGCCCTCCGGACCCCATCTGCGGGCAAGGCAATATAGTTTAAAGGTGGGAAACCTTGAATGGGTTTAATAAATAGACTCCAATTAAATGGTTGCCATCAATAAAATAATCTATGAGATGAAACCGTGTAATGATTATTACTCAAAAAGCATTATAACTCTACCTTAACCGCTATATCCGGTGTTAAAACAATCCTACTAATAGTAAATGTCGTTATTGATTTAAGTAGAACTTGCTCTATAGGCAATAATCATGGGATAGGAATTGAACGTGATTGCTCGAAGGCATACCGATCAATAAAAACTGCCAAAGGCCCTGTCAAAGATTAAGATATCCGAAAAGATCCATATAATTGTACTCTTTAGCCATCTTCAAAATGTTTTGTTCATGTTACGAAAGAGATCCAAAATTGCATAATTTGAAAGACCGTTTGATCCCATATTAAGCCGATGTATTCTCCATAACACATAGATTCGAGAAAATGTTCTACAATATTTGAAACATAATGTAAGATGATCAATATAAAACAAAAGGACTAAACCATATAATAACCCATGAATATAATATAACCATTCCGATGGAAACGTCAACATAAATATGAAAAAAAGAGTGATTTGTATAAAAAATAGTTAATATTGTACAAAATTCCATCCCTATTTTGAATGTTGTCACCTATAAGGGAATTTCAAAGCTATGTCCATTGGATACAGCATCCATCATAGCCCAGGGGCCGGCACCATCTTTATACCCAAAGTTTCGGGGCCAAATGTTAGAGGCTAGAGACTGGGCAGTAAGCCAATCTCTAACACCTGAATTCTAACTCCTAATGGGCACTAATATTAACCCAAGGATATTAACCGTTAACAAATACCTACCCAAACGTTTAAAACTTAAACAAACCCTGGGGACCGTTTTCCTGATAGCTCACCATCAGTTCATTAGAACCCGCGTATTTGCCTGAAATATCCAGTTCATACTTTACATCCAGCTTCCCCTGGTTTTCATCCATATTGGAATCAATTCTGGTGGGGAAAATGCCCATCTCTAGGTTCCCAAAAGGCGTTTCGTAGTAATTGATATATTTTCTGCCCTTTTCAAAGACAAATCGAGATTCGTGGGCTCCCGTACGCTCCAGGGAAATCCTTCGATCTTCCACCATTATAAGGGTCTTAGTCCCCTCCAGGCCCGATATTGCGCTCTCTTCGTATTCAATGTAGTATGCGTCACCTTTTTTATATAAACGTCCTTCCGTTATAAGCTCTATCCTGTTATCTTCTCCGTCGGGATTTACTTGATTGCCCCTTATGGATAAAATAACCTTTTTACCCCCGCCCATTATAACTGACCCCCCTAAATAAATCTCCCTTAATACCCCAGCTTTTCGCACGATATTCCTTGGGCCTTCCTCCATGGAAAACGTGAAATCAAAACATTTCGATTTCGATTTTCCTAGCGCATTTTATCTCTCTGCCCAAGAAACGCCCGCCCAGCTCCTCAAATTTCTCCCCGAGATCGCTGACATAGAAGTCGTACTGTGCCTCAGTCCCGTCCTCACTCAGGAGTCCTCTGTCCTTGAGTATGCGGCCAACCTCCAGCGCCGTACCACAAGCGGGATTTATGAGTGTCACATCTGGTCCCATGACCTTGCCTATGGTGTCCTCTAAAAGCGGATAATGAGTGCATCCTAAAAGAAGGGTATCTATATCGTTGCACCTCATACTATCTAAATATCTCTCGGCTGTCAACAACGCAATTTTGGAATTACTCCAACCTTCTTCCACTATGGGTACAAATAATGAACAGGGATTGGTAAATACCCGAATCCGAGGATCCAAGCGGGATATGGCCTTTTCGTATGCCCCGCTTCGAATAGTACCTTGGGTGCCTATAACCCCCAGACGCATATTCCTAGTAGAAGCCACAGCTTCCCTGGCTCCCGGTTCAATTACCCCCAGAATCGGAATATCGAACATTTCGGTCACCATGTTAAGGCTGATAGAGCTTACGGTGTTGCACGCGATGACTATCATCTTAATGTCCTTGCTCAAAAGAAACCTTATACACTGCTGGGAATATCTAATTACCGTTTCATTGGAACGGGTACCGTATGGGATCCTGGCCGTATCCCCAAAGTATACTATATCCTCTTGGGGGAGCCATTTCATAAGTTCCTTTACAACGGTAAGGCCCCCAAGCCCCGAATCAAATACCCCTATGGGTCTATTGTCCATATTCAGTCCTCCTAGATGTTTACGGAAAAATTCTACATTGGTACACAGGTGCCGTAAAACATTATCCTTAGTTCGTATGTTACAAAAAACACATTATTTTAACGTAAAATCGGATAATCCAGCCGTTTTTACAATGGAAGGTCTTTTCCGTATCATATATAGATGTGTTTCATTTTGAATCTGTCCAAAGCCAGCTGGACCAGCCTGTCTATAAGGTCCGGATAGGATATCCCCGAAGCCTCCCATAACTCGGGATACATGCTTATCTGGGTAAATCCCGGCATGGTATTGACCTCGTTTAGATACACCTTACCGGTTTGTCTCTTTAGGAAAAAGTCCACTCTTGCTAGGCCCGAACAACCCAGCGCCTTATACGCCTTAATCGCCAATTCCCTGATCTCCTGGTTCTTGTCCGTGGGCAGAGGGGCGGGTATCAATCGCTGGGACTCTCCCCCATCCTCATACTTTGCATAGTAGTCATAAAATTCCTCCGAGGGTATAATCTCGCCAAGGACTGAGGCCTTAGGATCATAATTTCCAAGGACGGAGCATTCAATCTCTCGTCCGTCTATAAATTCCTCTACTATTATCTTTTCGTCGTATTTAGCGGCAATGTCCAACGCCGCCAGTAATTCGTCCCTGTCACCGGCCTTTGATATACCCACACTGGAGCCCATATTGGCCGGTTTTACGAAGACGGGATACAAAAATGAATCCTCGATGATAGCTACCACCTCATCGGGATTTTCCCCTATCTCATGTCTGTAGACTCCGATATAATCCCCCTGGGGCAAATCCGCATGAGAAAATATAGCCTTGGCGGTCAATTTGTCCATGCCGGTGGATGAGGATAGGACATCACAGCCCACATAGGGTATATGGGCCAGTTCGAAGAGTCCCTGTAGGGTACCGTCCTCGCCATAGGGCCCATGTATAACGGGGAAGATTACATCCACATGAAAAATCCTGCTGGGATCTTCCATAAGAAAAAAGCCCCTGTACGCAGGATCCCCCGGAAATACCAATGCTTTGGAATCCTCTTCCCACCGCCCTGTCTTTATCCCTTCAACCGGGCCGTCATAATAGCGCCAATACCCTTCCTTGGTGATACCTATCAGATATATATCATATTTATCCCTGTCAATATTTTCTATGATAGAGGAAGCAGATGATAGGGATACCTCGTGTTCCCCGGATCTGCCGCCAAATAACACTGCTATTTTTAGTTTTTGCATCGTTATACCCTCCCTATGCAATAGTAATTTATGAATTATTCCATTTGAAAGCCTATCACCCCCAGTCTGACGTGCTGTTTGTTTTATATGGGATCCGGCTTCTAACTTCTAATTTCCAACTTCTAATCTCCGACTCCTATCACATTCTAACATAACCCATGGCTTATATGAAGTTCCACATACACAAAAAAAATGAACTTTGTGGTATAGACCAAATTTCACAAAAAGAGAATCGGAGACCTAAATTATCTCCGATTCTCTTTAGATTGGTACTCTCTGACTATTTGCCCGACAGATTCTTTTCAGCCCTTTCGATAGCCTTCCTTACGATATTACCACAGTTTCTGGAAGAGACATTGCCCCAGCCTTCGCGCTGGACAATATCGTGGACTCCAAGTTCTTTGGCAATCTCGGTTTTCAACTCCTCAGACATCAATCCTCTTCTGCTTCTAGCCATATCAATACCTCCCCGGTCGGCTCTAATTAATTATAGCCGCCAAGAGTATTTTTCCCCGGGAGAGGTACGGATATGCTGCTAAAAAACTGGTTAATAATCATATGACCATGGTGCCGTTATCCGTATTCAGAACCTTCAATATGTTTTCCTCTCTACCCGTATCCGAATTGATGTAGATGATAAAGTTTTCGTTATCAAATTTTCCTTTGAACTCATAGCATTCTATTTCATTTCCGGATTTGCCCGGGATCACCGCCAACCTTTCCGAGGTTATCTCAAGGTTCCTGTTTATGAGCTTTCTCGCATCCTCCGGGCTCAACTTTGGTTCCTTTAGGTCCCGTTCCCTGTGGGCCACAAGATAATTGAGTGCCTCAAAGCCTATGGGATTTCCCGTATCAAGGGATATCTTCACCTTTATGAGGTCTGGGTAGACGATGAAGTCGCCGTCTTTATGGGCAAAATTAAACACCGCCATTCCCCCGTGATGCTGCTCGTATGTAGGTATCATGTCCTTGTATCCCTTTTCCCTCAGAAATTTCTTAGCCGCATCCTCCGCCTTTCCAATGTCCATGCCCGCCCCTTGGACAGCACCCTCACAGATTAGAGATACCACCTTACCGCCCATTTTGGAGACGGAAACAAAGTAGGGTCCCTCCCCATCCCGGGTCTTAAGGTTCACCCCCCAAGTCTCAATTTCGCCCTGGGTCTCGGCACCTTTATCGGCACTTTCCACCCGATTTCTGCCGAGGAAGTCTATGGCTATCCTCTCCGCTTCCTTGTAATCTATTTTTTTGCCCGAGACCCGAAGTTTTTTTGGCCTTAAAAGGGTCTCGGAAAAGGGGCCGTCGTATATGAGGGTGGGATATTCTATGGACGTCTCCTCTATCTTGGTAAATTGCTTGCCTACCAGGTCCTGGGATGCGTCCATCAGGCTTTCATTGCTCATATCCCTCATCTCCTGCCAGGTCACCATTCCCTTATTGACGTTGGACTCTAAATCCTTGAGCTCGTTGTTCAGCCTTACGCTGCTGTTTTTTAGCTCCTTGAGGTTCTTCATCTCGTCCAGGCTTATGGGCTTGCCCTCCCCCGCCTTCATGGTAAGATACCGGCAATAATCCGACAGCTGGCTTAGATATTTTGAAGTCTTGTTAAGGGCTATATGGCTTAGGGGGAGCTGTCCTAAGTTTGTGCTGGCGGAATCCGCCTGCCTCCATACATCGGACAGCATCGCTATGCTCTGTCCTTGGTCCCCGCTGACCATAGCCTTTGACAGTCCGGATTCTATGTTGTCCACCCTTCCCACCAGCTCATAAAAGGATTTTTTGTAAAGGTTATCGGTACGTATTGTATGGTCCTGGTTCTCCAGGTATTGGTTATAGCCCCAAACTCCGGTGATTGCCAGGGCCACCGCCAGCAGGCCGGTAATAATCCATCGACTCATGGTATCATCCCTTCAGTGTTTTACTGTTAAAACATCGGAAGCAATTGCATTGGCAATTGCAACACATTAAGGCATCCTATTTGCAAGGTTTATGTAGCGAAATGGTGCTTACCTATTACCAGGTGTACAGGCCTCGACCATATCCACGCGCTGGTGGCTTTAGCCGGGTTATAGTAATATACTGCCCCATAGGTCGGATCCCAGCCGTTTAACGCGTCCCGGGCGGCCCTTAGGGATTCGTCGTCGGGAGCTAGGTTTATCTGTCCGTCGGATACGGCAGTAAATGCGCCCGGCTGATATATAACCCCTTCAATGGTGTTTGGAAATCTCGGATCCGCCACCCTGTTTAGAACCACGGCGGCCACGGCTACCTTGCCCAAATAGGGTTCGCCTCTGGCCTCACCATGGATAGCCTGGGCCAGAAGATACACATTCCCACCACCACCTCGATCTCCGCCCCTAGAAGGCGGGGCAGAAGTACCGCCGCCGGTAGCCGGCGGTTTGGTCCCCAAGTTAATGCCCATGGCCGCTGCGGTCTGGTTGCCCACCGTACCGTCTACAGCCAAGCCATTCCTTGCCTGAAATTTCTTCACGGCCTCAAAGGTCGGCGCCCCATAATATCCGTCGATAGGCCCGTCATAATAGCCCCACTGCTTTAGCTTTTGCTGTACCTCAAACACCTTGTCACCATACATTCCCCAATAGACCAGGGTCTCCTCGGCATCATTGCCGGACTGCACATATTGGACGATCATAACTGCGGAAATAAAAAAAGTTAACAAAATAGTTATAACGAGAAGCCTGTTCCTTGTCTTCATTCCCTACTTCCTTTCGTCAATTCAGAATTGAAGAACCCCAGAACCCCAAAATCCTCTAATCTCGTTCTATTTTTTGTTAACTCCAAATACTCTATACCAGTTAAAATATTCCTAATAGCCTATAATTTCCTTCGCTTTTTCCCACCATTCCGCGATCTTAAATCTATAAACCACATGAACGTCATCTCCTAGGGAAGGCTGCTCCGAAATGTCTTCCCCCGTCTCCCAATCCCCGGTTTCATCCCCGCCATCCCCGTCATCTTTTGCTGTCCCGTGGGTTATATCCACAAAGCAGAGGGGCGGAAACATAATGCACCACCAGTTGGCGCCCTTGCCCTCCCCTATTGTTATCCTAAGGGCCTCATAGTTCCCTGCCGGTAATAGCATATCGCCATATGCCTTTGTGGGAAAATCAAAGTGCCCTAAACTGGCCCTTACCTTATAGCCCGGCAGATGCCTGTCCGTCTCCTGCTGTGCCGATGCCTCAATATCTCTAAGCCTTTCCTCTATAATATGGCGACTGACACCCAGGGAGTCGGCCTGCCCTAATAAAGCTCCGTATTCCGCCAATAATCTGTCCCTGACCATCAGCTTAACTGCCTGGTCCTGTGGAGAGTCACTGTTAGCTATAACATGAAATCGAATGCATGCTTGGTTATTTCCATGATTTGAATATGTACCGGAAGTGAACAGAAAGGGCATGATCATCATCAACAGGAAAAATGCCCCTCTTCTTTTATACATCATCGATACCCCCATACAAATATACTCTTTATATGGATAGTATTGACAATAATATGTTTATTATACGTCGATGTTAATCCAGAAGCCTCATACTATTGATGGCCCTGTTTATGAGCTCCTCCTTGGTCTCATGGAATACATCGCTGCATGAGGACCACCCCACGGAAATTTCAATATTTCGCATGCCCGGATGAACCCTTCCATAGTCTGTGACCCTTTGCTTGAAGTTACGATAAAATTGTATGGCCTCCCCTATCTGTTGTCCGGGTATGATAACCGCAAAGACATAGTCGCTATACCTGACCACTATGTCCTCTACATGGGCACATTCCCTTAAAATTTTGGCGAGATCCTGGAGCAGCACGTTTCCTGCGATATGTCCGTAGACGTTGCTGTAGATCTTATGTCCCTGTATATCTATCATCACCAGAGAAATCGGATAGTTGTTTTGCTTAAACTGTTGAAATTGTTCAAATGTATTGTCCCAAAACCTGTTAAAGTATCTGACGTTATACAGGTTGGTTAAAGGGTCCGTATTGGCCCAGGTGTATAGTTGGTCATTGGTCTCTAAGAGCCGATCCCTGGATTCATTGAGTTCGGCTATCAGGGTTTCATTTATGCCCATGGATTCCATCATCTTTCGGTGTTTTAACTCCATGTCCTCTATAAGCAATCGTGCCTGCCACAGGGTCCAAATAAAGAACCCAAACCCAACCGTCCAATATATGGGTCTGTGCCATATGCCGGTCTTAAGGCCCGCATCGATGGTATAAAAATCAACCAAAATAAACAGCCCGGCGGTCAGGAGACTTATGGGGCATGAATACTTATTTTCATATACCAGCGCCATCCTTACAAGGAATGATATAAACAATACTACCACCATGGGTGAAGAAGATGCCGAATGAAGGTATAACAGCACCATCAGCTCCAGAGATTCTATCATCAGATTATAATAGGAGCCCAATGGCCAAGGATATGCATACTTTTTGAATAGGAGTAACAGGGCGTAGGACAGACTGACCCAGAAAAAAAGTTCGGAGAAAATAAAGGCATTTAGGGGGTTTAAGATAATGCTCAATAATACTGCCATGAATATTGAGAATAATCTAATTATCCATTCCAGCTTTAGCATACCTGTATTTCCCTCCAGTAAATCATATTATTCCAGAAAATCATATTATGAAAGTATTCTACATTTTTTGATATTATCCTTCATAACTATGCAAATATTAAAGCGTTTTTGTCGGTATGGCCGCCTTTTCCCCTAGAATTTTCCTTTTGCCTCCTTCAAATACTGCTTTGCCAAGCCTATTTCATTGGGATCGTCTATATCGTTGGCTATTTCTGGGTAGGGGCTTATGATAGCCCGGGCCTTGATTTTTAATAGTTCAGAAAAGCGCTCTTCTATCCGGGATATGGAGAGCCTTCCCACTATCAAGAGCAGCAGGAAACGAAATCCCAACAGCCTACCCAGCTTCCACGGATTTTTTCTATGGGCGATAAATCCCTTCGCAAATTCAGCGCAGGATCCTACTACTTTTGGGTTTAGGCCTATGATGTTCCCGCCTGTAAAGATCCCGTCCCTTAACTTGACATAGGTCCTCTTAAGGCCGGGGTAGACGGCGTCATTGACGGTCTTGTTGACTATGGGATAACAGAGATCGGCATTATATACCCTACATTTCTCTATGAAATCTGAAACTATATGCCCGTCTATCATGGGAATATCGGAAGTGGCTACCAGCACAAACTCCTCATCTCGAAAGGAAGAGAGCCCCTTTTTTAGGTTTTCAAAGAGATGGGTTTCCTCCTGAACAAAATAGTCTACCCTGCCCGCCAGCCTGGTCTTTAAGGTCTCTGCAGGGCCAATAATAGCTATCTTACCTACCATTTCCGAATCCCTCAGGGCATCCACAACATATTCGACCATCCATTTACCATATACATCCATAAGGGATTTGTTAGTGACCCCATCACCAAATTCTCTTTTCCCACTATCCCCGGCCAATACCAGTACATTAATCTTTTCCACAGCATAGCCCCCTTCCCCGAATGTGTACATTTTGATGGACCGAACGAAGTTTCCCCTTAGGAAATTCGTCTTCATCTATAATGCATTCAACGGGTGAAATGCTTTAATATATCCAATTATACCCTACAAATCCCATACAATAAAGGGTCCAAAACCAGTTTGTTCTTTTCCGGGCTGATTGGGCTTGTCCTGAGGCGATGAATGCACAGATTTCCCGGCGGTTCAGCATCCGTGGAACATATTGACATTGCCGGCCTATTGTATTAATATGCATGTAATGATTGCAGTGCTGTAGGGGGAGAATTGGGTGATAAAGAAATTCCTAGAAGATAATATCCTGATTGCTGACGGCGCCATGGGAACCTATTATTCCCACCTGACCGGTGCCCGCTCTACTGTTTCAGAGCTGGCCAATATAGAAGATCCGCGAACCGTAGAGGAAATACATAGGCAGTACATAGAAGCGGGATCGAAACTAATACGGACCAACACCTTTTCTACAAATCGCTACACTCTGGGCAAAACACGTAAAGAGGTCAGTGCGCTTTTGACCGGCGGATATGGTATCGCCAAGTCCTCTGTGGGATCAAGGGATGTCTTTGTCGCCGCCGATATAGGTCCTATCCCTGAGATGATTGAAGGAAAGGCCGTCGAAGGCGCTGCCATATATGATGAATATTTATTTATCGCAGATACATTTTTAAAACTGGGTGCCGATGTCTTTATATTTGAAACCTTTAGCGGCACGGAATACCTAGAGGACCTCTTTGAGTTTATTAAGTCGTCAAACCCCGACTCCTTTATATTGGCCCAGTTTGCATTAAATGCAGAGGGGTATACCAGAAAAGGTATAAGCGCCCGGAGGATTCAAAAACAAATAAAACAGATCCCTTCCGTTGATGCCTACGGCTTTAACTGCGGGGTCGGTCCGGCCCATCTACATAAAATTATCAGGGAGCTGGATTTTTCCGGCGATTTGGTCTCTGTCCTTCCAAACTCGGGCTATCCCATCATCGTCAACGAGCGTACGGTCTATACCGAAAATCCCGAATACTTCGCGGACAGGATGATGGATATCAAGGACCTGGGGATCAATATAATAGGCGGATGCTGCGGAACCACTCCGCTCCATATTGATATGCTGTCTAAAAGACTTGATTCTGATTCTGCACGAATTTTCGCGACTCCTAAGATAGTCACTGAGAAACCCCATATTCCAAAGACCCCCACAAATCCATTTGCCCATAAGCTAAGGGAAGACAAATTTGTCATTGCCGTGGAATTGGATCCGCCCTTCAGCACCGATTTTGATAAGATGGTGGACGGGGCAAGGGAATTGAAGGAGAGCGGTGTGGACATATTGACCATCGCTGATTCTCCCATGGCCCGGTCCAGGATAGACTCGGGTATGGTAGCTGCGAAGATTAAAAGGGAGGTTGGCATAGACACCATGCCCCATCTATGCTGTAGGGATAGGAATGTTATATCCATAAAATCATGGTTGCTGGGAGCATATATAGAGGGAATACGAAATCTGCTGATAATTACCGGCGATCCCATTCCGAGTCCGGAACGCAACGATATTAAAAGTGTCTTTAACATGAATTCCATAAGGTTGATAGAGATGGTTGCAGAGATGAATCGGGAGGTCTTCGCCCAGGAACCCTTTTATTTAGGGGGTGCGCTGAACTTAAACGTACTCAACAAGGATGTAGAGGTAGGCCGAATGAAGAAGAAGATGAAGAGCGGGGCCAAGTTCTTTTTGACCCAACCCATATTTTTAGATTCCACTATTGAGTATCTAAAAGGGATAAGGACAAATGCGCAGACCAAGATTCTAGCCGGGATAATACCTTTGGTAAGCTATAGGAATGCCGTCTTTTTAAATAATGAGATACCCGGAATCCATATCCCCGATAAATTCGTCAAGATGTTTTCACCGGAAATGTCTCGGCAGGAGGCGGAGGATGTGGGGATAGAGATTGCAGCCGAGATCATCGGCAAAGTAAAGGAGCACGTGGACGGAATCTACCTAATCACACCATTTAACAGGACCGGTATGATTGCAAGAATAATAGAAAAAAGTCTCAGCCCGGCTGAAAGGAGTCCGTTATGATAATAATAGGCGAGAAATTAAATACCAGTATAGACGAGGTGGGTAAGGCAGTCCAAGATAGCGATATTGATGCGATAGAGCAGATAGCCCTATCCCAAGTAAAGGCAGGGGCTGATTATATCGATGTCAATTGCGGTACCTTTGTAGACAGGGAACCCGAGTTGTTAAAGTGGATGGTAACTGTTCTCGGCGAATGCACCCATAAACCCCTGTGCATAGACAGCCCCAACCCCCAAGCCATAGGAGCCGCCCTAAAAGTCTATGGGGGCCATAAGCCCATAATCAATTCCATCACGGGCCAAAAACGTAGGTATGACAGCATACTCCCCCTTGTGCTGGAATACGGGACATCCGTCATAGCGCTGTGCATGGACGACGACGGCATACCCGGCTCCGCAGATGCCAGGGTATCCGTGGCAGAAAGGCTTGTGGAGAATCTAACCAATGACGGCGTTGACTTTGAGGATATCTTCATAGACCCTCTGGTCCAGCCTATGGCTATGGATCAGACCAACGGGCTTACAACCCTTAGGACCATTGAGGGTATAAAGAAAAGCCTGCCGGGTATCAAGACCCTCTGCGGGCTCAGCAACATCTCCTTCGGTCTCCCGGATCGCTCCTCCATCAACAAGGCCTTTTTAGTCCTGGCTATCCATAAGGGGTTAGATGCCGCTATCTTAGACCCCCTGGACCGCGGTATCGTTTCATTGTCCTATGCCGCAAAACTCATGGGGGGTCAGGACGAATACTGCCTTAATTATTTAGAATCCATTAAAAGCCTAAAGGAAGAGTGAAAATCCTATGGCTTTGAATCCGGTCTTATGCCGGTGGAATCAGCTTAAGGCCTTCTGCTTATAAGGACACCATTTTGAACGGTCTCTGCGACATATGTATGTCGATACTCCTTTTCCATCTTCTTTGCGGCCCTACGGGCCGAGGATTGGTCCTTAAAGACGCCATAGACCGTAGGCCCGCTTCCGCTCATCAGGCTGCCCAGAGCCCCTTCATCCACTAATCGGGATTTTATCTCGGCAATTTGCGGGTGCATTGGTATGGTGACCCCCTCTAAGACATTTACCAGGTTTTCGGCTACGCCGGATACCCGCCCGGCTATAAGGTGCTCTATCATCGCCTTATTGTTCGGTCTTTTCTCGACATAATCGAGGTCCAATCTACCGTATACCTCCCCTGTGGATACCCGCAAGTCCGGCCTTACTATAACCAGCCAAATACTTGTCCCGGAGGCTATGGGCGTTAATATGTCCCCAATGCCCTCAGCCAGTGCAGTACCCCCTGTTATACAAAATGGGACATCGGCTCCCAGTCTTTTCCCTAGGGTCTTCAATGCCCCATCCCCCAGATTAAGGTTCCACAGCCTGTTGAGCCCCAGCAATACTCCCGCACAGTCTGCGCTCCCGCCTCCCATACCGGCGGCTATGGGAATGTTTTTCCTAATAAAGATCCCAGCCCCCTGAGGGATTCCAAACTCCGCCTTTAAGAGCTCTGTCGCCCGCCAGGCAATGTTCCTTTCATCCTTGGGCAGACCCTTAACATTGCTGTCCAGCTCAATTTTCCCGTCCGTTACCCTTATAACTATCTCATCCCATAGGTTCACCGACTGCATTACCATCTCCACGTCGTGATAGCCGTCGGCCCGCTTACCCACGACGTCCAGGGTCAGGTTGATCTTGGCATGGACCCTAACGCAAATACTTTCCATTTCCTCAAATCCTTTGCGAACTAATGTATGATATTGGTACAAAACATGCACAGATAAGCGATACGTTCAGTAGTCATTATACCCGAAAAGGCCATGGTTAGCATCCCCCAAACATAGAGATGGGGAATACTATTTTGACAATAATATTCCCCATCCGTTTTTGATACGTGGGTAAACTAATATGATAATTATTATTTTCATAGAAACTAGACTATAGAAGCATCCAATTTTTTAAATATCATAATCTTGCTCCCGGCTTCTAGGACTCCCTCATCGGCGATTTCGTTATACCTTAATATGGTATTGATAGTCGTGTTATATCTCTTTGCTACTGACCACAGATTATCCCCCGGCTGAACAAAGTAGATGTATATCCCAGAATCCGCCTCGCCCTCTGCCTCTATCTCCTCTATTTCCAGCAGGACTTCCTTTTCTATTTCCTCGGTTGCCTCACCCGTTACCAGCATGGTTATCTTAAGTTCTACCTCATTGGGTGAGATTAGGGTATGGCTTAGATATTGTACCACAGCCTCACATAGGCATTCCATATCCTCATTGATACCCTCTATCTCCAGGGTCTGGGAAAAGGGTATATCCGCCTTTATGCTGCTAATGCCCAACCCGTCGTCTTCGGGCTTGTAGAGAAGAATCCCCGTTAACACCCCGTCCACCACTACTTGGCCCTGACCTATCCGATAGTCGGCCACTAAGGGCCTGGCTTCCGCATAGAGAATCCTCCCTGCAGGGGGCAGGTTTTCACCGAGCTCGATATTCTCTCTGATAATGGACTGGGCCTGGCCCTTGCCCATGGGGCGGGTTAACATTATCTTCTGCTTCACCAGATTTAGTGCAGTGCCGGGGCTATAGGCATCAATTATCAGGTCCTCTTCATGGCTTTCGTAGACCCTTCCTTCCATAAGGAGTATCATGTCCACGGACAGGATCCTGGTATCCCCAATGATATCCTGTCTTAAGGATACATCGAGCTCCTGGGCCTCTACCTTAACGTCGCAGTCCATTCCCTGATATGCGCCTTGGACCTCTACAAAATGGTTAAAAGGGATTTGGTTTTGCAAAAGCTGTATAGGATCCTGCTCTTCCCCGGATTGGTATAATAGTTTTAGGTCTATCTCGCCTTGGGCTAGGATCCTATTATCCGTAACTCTAGTTTCCAAGATTTTTACCTTGGTGTCCTTTCTCAAAACCCTTATGACAGAGGGCATGTCATCCGGCAATTCCACATCCTCACGAATAATAGTCTGGCCGCTGCCATCGCCGCCGGTGAAAACCAATTCCATCGGCTCTCTTAGGGCCTGAATCCCATCTTCATCCGGAAAATCTTTTAGAACTTCCAATGACAATAATTCCCGGACCCTACAATCTATATTGAGTACCGCCTTTACGCCGAGTCTTCGGCTGCTCAATATATCGTAATCCAGATGCTCCAGTTCAAAGGATATATCGGCTGTCATCCTGGGCTTTGCGCCCTCTAAATCCACGTACTCGACGAACCCGGTCTCACTTTCGGCCTGGGCTATGGACTTGCTGTCTCCAACGGGTATGTACAGTAGATTGTAACGCAAAATTCCCTCTACCATCACCTTGTCCTGGACAACTTCCTTACCTGTTCCATATACCACAGCCCAGACATCCAGAATCTTAGCTATCTCGGGTTCTTCCTCGTGGACGATAAGCTCCCCCTCCACAAGATGCTGTGATAGCTCTTCCCCTACCAGTTGGTCTATTTTTATAAGCCCTTTTTCGTAATTGATGGCCAATTCCATTCCCCCTTTTGGAAATATTTATAGTAAGAATGACAAAGATACAGATAAACATTAAGGATCCGGGCTGCAAGCCGTGTGAATCAAAATCCTTTCGCGTGTTTCTATGGTATATGAACTATAGGTCGGATCTGTTTATCTTTAATTGTCCCATATCTATAAATATAGATGGCCACCCCAAAATATGTTAGATTCTTTGATTATTTTTGCATACCACCAATTCAACGTTGGAGGTTAAAACATCGGAATAGGTGTAGCATAGGGTCCTGGTGCTTTGTCCGTCTATATCGACCAGCACCGTAAAAACGCTGGGATATATATCATTTATAATCCCTTCGTTTACATAGGTGCGTCTGCGCCCTCTATTGGCCTTTAATTTAACCCTTTCGCCAATATTGGACTCTAAAGTCTCCCTGACTTTATCCAAAGCATCAATATTTATCACCATATCACTTCCTATATATATTTTTATCATTTGGATTTGCTGCAAAACTATTTTGTTTACAGTTAAAACGGAAATGCTTTGCCTATAGACAAGCCTCTTCCATAATATGCATAGCATATATATTCTACCCATAGTAGGGTTTTTAGATTCATTCGATGCAGGTAAATCCGGTTTCACTATTGTTTATCTGTAATAACCAATGGGCCGGGATTGTTGAAGTAACCGTTTAAGATGTTTTAACGGAAAAGATAGTATGAAAAAAACGCTGCTACCTAATGG
>DASRNX010000231.1:0-21315 GCA_035647175.1 Clostridia bacterium
GATACAGATAACATGATAAGAATGAGAAAGGTTTTAGGTTAGAACAGAATATGCGGGTAATTTTCAATATTGATAGACAAAATAGTTTGGGTGAACCCATGGCTGTCGCTTTAGGGGTTTTTGACGGCGTCCATATCGGCCATCAGATGCTCATCAGACAATTACAATT
The DNA here is from genome assembly GCA_035647175.1 of Clostridia bacterium. GTDB lineage: Bacteria > Bacillota > Clostridia > Caldicoprobacterales > UBA3941 > UBA3941. The sequence goes on from DASRNX010000231.1 coordinate 170, forward strand.
GATACGGGATTCAACAGGTTGCAAAGCCCTCGTGTATACCTTTTTGAACAATCCAATGGAGTTTTTGTCCCCTAGGAATGCACCCCCAAAAATCATGACCATATCTGAAAGAATCAAAAAACTTCAACGTTTTGGAATAGATTATCTGGTGCTCAATCCCTTCGATAGGGGCTTGGCATCCCTGGCACCCCAAGAATTTGTCGAAGATGCTCTCATAAAAAAATATAATATAAAGTATCTAGTAGTGGGACATGATTTCAGATTTGGGCATATGGCTAGGGGCGATACGGCATTACTGCATAAATTAAGCCAAAAACATGGTTTTGAATTGGTGATAATTCCTCCATTATCCTTGGGGGAAAGGGTTATTAGCAGCAGTTTTATACGAAAGCTGATTCAGTCGGAAGGACATATGAAGAAGGTATCCATGGTGATGGGCAGCCATTATACTATAAATGGCAGGGTCATCTATGGTTATGGCAGAGGTAAGGGCCTGGGATTTCCCACAGCGAACCTGGAATTCGATGTACGCAAGGTGATTCCCAAATATGGTATTTACTTCACTAGAGTTGGTGTGGACGGTACGAGTTATTGGGGTATGACCAATGTGGGGATCAACCCGACCTTTAATAACAAAGGTCTTTTTATAGAGACTCATGTTCTCAACTATGATGGTAATCTATACGGAACAAAATTTAAGATTGAGTTTCTGAAGCGGATACGGGACGAGATCAGATTTACTAATGTAGAAGATTTAAAGGAGCAAATAACCAAAGATATCAAATGGGCAAAAAACTACGTTTACAAATTACAATGAATGTGATAATATAGCAATGGAATAGAGGTTAAATCAACCATATTCTTGGTCTAACGCCCCTCCTGCGTTTTACTAGGATTATGGGGGTGCCTAATTTTGAGGAGGTGAGAGAGCATGGACAAAGCTAAGAAGGATCAAATTATTAATGAATATAAGCTACACGACGATGATACCGGGTCTCCCGAGGTTCAGATTGCTATTCTGACGGATAGGATAAACCACCTTAATGAACATCTAAAAACCCATAAGAAGGACCACCATTCTAGAAGAGGGCTATTAATGATGGTTGGAAGAAGAAGAGGGTTACTCAACTATTTGATGAAAAAGGATATTGGACGTTATAGGGATATTATAGAGCGGTTAGGGCTTAGGAAATAATACTTGGAGCGGAATGTCCGCTCCATTATTCTAATTAGAGGGATTTTACGGACCCTGATTAATCAGGGAGATAGCGATAATTGAATTTTATATACGAATGATTTTCCGTTACCTTAATCTAGTATCGGTACTATACATAACCTTGGTCTAATCTGAGGTGGTTATGTTTTTAATCCGGCGTTGTTTTAGCCTATAGTGGGAATACTAAAAGTAACCGCCTTGTTATTATGAGCTTTGACGCATTATACATAGAGCTATGATCAACGGACAAGCGGTTTATGCTACACCTTCTAGCTGTGGGGAATAAATTACTGCTATCCCTTAAATAAGCTAATTAACATCAATTGTTAATTGTAATTATATGATGAGGGAAGGTTAATATAGATAAACGATTGTAAGTAATACACGGTTGCGTACATGTGATGCGAAAGGAGAATTAATTGATGGATTATAAACAATACTCTATAGATTTAGCCGGAAGTGCTATAACTGTAGAGATAGGAAAATTTGGTGAACAAGCCAATGGAGCCTGCACTGTAAGATGTGGTGACACAATGGTATTTGTATCAGCCACGGGGTCAAAGGAACCTAGGGAGGGAATAGATTTTTTCCCATTAAGCGTTGACTTCGAGGAAAAGCTCTACGCTGTAGGCAGGATCCCAGGCGGGTTTATCAAGCGCGAAGGACGCCCGACGGAAAAGGCCATTTTAATTTCCAGATTGATAGATAGACCTATCAGACCCCTATTCCCAGAGGGTTATCGAAACGATGTTCAGATAGTAGCTATGCCGCTGTCAGTAGATCCAGAATATCCTCCGGATATTTTTGCGATGATTGGGTCCTCCATAGCATTATCGATATCGGATCTACCCTTTATGGGGCCCACAGGTTCAGTTATCGTTGGGTTGGTTGATGGTGAATTTGTTATCAATCCCGTCTCTACACAGCGGGAAAAAAGCCTTATGAATTTAGTGGTTTCCGGGACCAAGGATGCCGTTATGATGGTGGAGGCAGAGGCTAAGGAAATCCCCGAAGATCAAATGCTGGAAGCAATAATGTTCGGGCATGAGTATATAAAGAAGCTGGTGGAATTTCAGGAAAAGATAGTACAGGAAGTGGGTAAGGAAAAGCTGGAATTCCCGGCAATGGAAATTGATGATGAGCTGGAGGCCAAGGTCAGGAGTTTCGCTTCGGAAAAGATGGGACAGGCAATCAGAGCCTTCGAAAAACAGGAGCGCGAAGGGAATCTTGAGACCGTAGAAAGGGAAGTCCACGAACACTTTGCCGACGAATATCCGGAACAGGAAAAGGCTATAGATGATATCCTTGAAAATATTAAACGCGGTGTAGTTAGGGGGATGATACTGGATGAAGGTATCAGACCTGACGGCAGGACACCGGCAGAGATAAGGCCACTTTTCTGTGAAGTAGGCCTATTACCTAGAACCCATGGCTCCGGATTCTTTAAAAGGGGACAAACCCATGTCCTTACGGCCTGTACTTTAGGGCCTATGGCTGATGTACAGATCCTTGATGGCCTTTGGGAAGACGAAACAAAGCGTTATATGCATCACTACAATTTTCCGCCCTATAGTGTCGGTGAAACGAGGCCTATGAGAGGACCGGGACGAAGGGAGATCGGCCATGGTGCGCTGGCGGAAAGGGCGTTAGAACCAATTATTCCAAATGAAGAGGAATTCCCCTACGCCATTCGTTTGGTCTCGGAGGTAATGAGTTCCAACGGTTCATCTTCCATGGGGAGTGTCTGCGGGAGCACTTTAGCGTTAATGGATGCAGGGGTCCCAATAAAATCTCCCGTCTCGGGTATAGCTATGGGACTTATCAAGGATGAGAAGACAGATAGGATAGCAATATTATCGGATATACAGGGGATCGAAGATTTCCTAGGCGATATGGATTTCAAAATTGCGGGCACCTCAAAAGGGGTAACTGCCATACAGATGGATATCAAGATTAAAGGAATAGATAGGGAAATATTAGTCAAGGCCTTGGAAGCAGCTAAGGAGGGCCGCATGTTCATAATGCAGAGCATGTTAAACTGTATAGCAGAACCCAGACAGGAACTATCCCCATATGCTCCGAAAATTATTACTGCCACTATTCACCCGGACAAGATTAGGGACGTAATAGGACCGGGTGGTAAGGTTATCAACGGTATCATAGCAGAAACCGGTGTGAAAATAGACATCGAAGACGATGGCCATGTCTTTATATATTCGCCGAACCAGGAAGATGCCAAAAGGGCTTTTAAGATGATCGAAGACATCACAAAAGATGCGGAGGTCGGTGAGATCTACGACGGGAAGGTAATGCGAATAATGAATTTTGGTGCTTTTGTAGAGATATTACCCGGCAAGGAAGGCTTAGTGCATATTTCAAAGCTGGCCCATGAGCGAGTTGGAAAGGTAGAGGATGTAGTCAAGGTTGGAGACCATATAAAGGTTAAGGTTACCGACATAGACGATCAGGGCAGGATCAACCTATCTAGGAAGGATACGTTGCCCCCGCCGGAAAAGAATAAGGATTTCCCTCAAAATCAAAGATCTGACAGGCCCAGGGACAGATCCTTTAGGAGACCCCCCCGGAGGGATAGGGATTAGAATTAAAACATAAACTTTAGCGAGTTTATGTTTTTTTATCATACGTCCATACAAGAGGAATCTAAAAACTGACAGGATGGGCCAATGGTGTTTCTTTCACCATTGGCCTTAGCCATCCGGATCGTAGGGTGGAGTGCGGGGATCGGGTAAAGGGTTCGTTATGGAGAACTTGATAGTAGAGCCGGTTTAAAACCCAGTGTCCGGAGTAGGCGGCAATAAAATCCATATTATACGAAGGGTGGCAATTCGATGTACAAAAGAAAAAGATTATGCAATGAAATACAGGTAGTAACGGAGAGAATCCCCCATTTTAGGTCCGTATCTATCGGCCTATGGTTTAGGGCAGGTTCTGTTTATGAGAGTGAGGACCAAAACGGTCTATCACACTTTATAGAACATATGCTGTTTAAGGGCACAAAAAGGAGAACGGCAAAGGATATAGCCCAAACCCTTGATGCTGTCGGGGGACAATTAAATGCGTTTACTGCCAAGGAGTGCACATGTTTCTACTCTAAGGTATTGGATGAGCATTTGGAATTATCATTGGAACTCCTTGCGGATATGGTCTTCAACTCCACCTTTTGTGAAACGGAGATGGAAAAGGAAAAGGGTGTTATTTTGGAGGAGATCTCTATGTACGAGGATTCCCCTAATGATGTTGTCCACGAACTGCTCTCAGCTAATTTCTTCAAGTCACATCCATTGGGGTCTCCAATATTGGGGACGCGGGAGAATGTTGGGGGCTTTACCAGGCAAAAGTTGCAGGATTATTTTAACCGATTCTATGTGCCACAAAACCTCGTTATATCTATCGCCGGCAATTACGATGAGACATCATTATACCAAGTTTTGGATAAATACTTTGGAAATTGGACAGAACCTGAACATGAATTTGGTAAACCCTCATTATTTACCCCGGGAGGGGGAGTATTTTACAGGTACAAGGATATTGAACAGACTCATCTGTGTATTGGTTGTCCCGGAATTGTTCTGGGTGATGAGGATATTTATCCTCTAATGGTTTTTAATAATATATTTGGCGGCGGAATGAGTTCCAGGCTGTTTCAAAGAATTAGGGAAGAGCATGGACTCGCCTATTCCGTATTTTCGTTTCCATCCAGCTATACCCATGGAGGATTATTTACAATCTATGGGGGTTTGAGACCCAGCCAGGTTGATCAGACCATGGATCTTGTTGTACAGGAAATAAGGGCCATCAAAAAGGGTAACATAACTCGTGAAGAACTTTCTATGGCACGGGAACAGTTGAAAGGCAATTATATACTTGGTCTGGAGAGCACCAACAGTCGCATGACGGCGATTGGAAGAAATCAACTCCTATTGGGTAGAACGATGACCCCGGATGAGGTACTTACGAAGATTGACAATGTTACCATGGATAACATATATAAGGTCTTGGATGGAATGTTTCTGAGGGAGAGCACGGCTATTGCCGCAGTATCAAAAGAGGATCCGACTGAAAGGCTTAGTGACTTGTTCTAAGTCGAGCTATAATATGCATATTCAAAATCCATCATTTGACGGGGGCTTATTGCCTCCTATTTTTTTGCACTTAACCCACTTTTACCTCATACTATGATATTAAATATGTTTTCATTCAGAAATTCTTTTACCATGTTTAAGGCAAAGTTAACTATGGTTTACCATAGAAAAAAATCAAAGCTATTTATGGGATAGCGTTGGCAAAATGCTTGCGAGGGGGATATAAATGGAGTCTAAGTTAACCTTTACCGTCATCGGCGGCGATAAACGCCAGATCGAAGTCATAAATCTGCTTCTGGATGGGGGACATAGTGTAAACGCCCTCGGCCTCGATGGTTTGATTGATGGTAGAATAAAAATTTACACTGGGATAGAAGGGGAATTATTCAACTGTCACGCGTTGCTTTTACCGATACCCTATAACGATGCATTGGGTAATATAAACGCAAAGACGTCGACCATGAAGATATCACCCAAGACAATAATGGAAGGTGCCCAAGAACATATGCCCTTATTAGTTTTGGGTAAGGCAGACAAAGCATTCATTGACCTGGCTTCTAAAAAAGGAATGGATTATCTGGATCTGACCGGTGAGGAAGCTTTTGCTGTGCTAAATGCGATACCTACAGCTGAAGGGGCCATATGGCGGGCAATGGAGATGACCAATTTTACTATCCATGGATCAAAGGTTTTGGTTTTAGGCTATGGGAGGATAGGAAAGTCATTGTCCAGAATGTTAAAGGGAATAGGTGCAAGGGTAACCGTAGTGGCCCGCAAGGCGGAAGATCTGGCATGGATTGAAGAAAACGGATATACGGCAGTCCATTTAAGAGATCTGATAGAATCCCTTCCTTCACAGAATATTATATTTAATTCTATCCCCCATTTAATCATGGATAGAAATAAATTGTTAGCGGTAGATAGAAAGGCAGCCATTATTGACCTATCCTCTTACCCGGGCGGTGTCGATTTTATTGCAGCTGAGGAGCTGGGGATAAAATCTAGTTTGGATTTAGGCCTGCCGGGCAAGGTGGCACCCAAGACTTCTGCAGAAATAATTATTAAGGTAATGATGGATAGCCTCCGAGAGAGGAAGACATGAATTTGTATGGGGGTGTAGATGTGAATTTAAGGGGATTAAGGGTTGGTTTTTGCATATGTGGATCCTTTTGTACATTTGATCGGCTTATACCCGAAATAGAGAAATTGGTAACGCAGGGGGCAGATGTTACGCCCATTTTATCCGATGCGGCCTATAATTGGGATACTAGATTCTATTCTGCAAAAGAGTTTAGGTCCGTTATAGAAGGAATAACGGGAAAGAAGATAATAAGCAGCGTTAAAGAGGCAGAACCTATAGGACCTATGAGGACCATGGATGTAGTGGTGGTAGCACCTTGCACAGGCAATACCATGAGCAAGCTAGCTAATGGGATTACCGACAGCGCAGTCACCATGGCATGTAAGGCCCATTTAAGAAACCAAGGCCCAATAGTCATTGCGATATCCACCAATGACGGTCTGGGCGTAAACGCTAAAAATCTGGGGGAGCTTCTAATTATGAAGAACGTTTACTTTGTCCCATTTGGGCAGGATGACCCCGTTCAGAAGGCCAATTCCCTCGTCGCCAAGCTGGATAAACTCCTTCCGACTATAGAGTTGGCTGTAGAAGGCAAGCAAATACAACCATTGCTTGTTTGACGCCAGGGTGGAATGGTATATGTAATTTTCGATTAACTTTATTGATTTTTGTTTTATTTGGCTATATTATTAATGTAAGAGCATATTTATCCCAGAAAACTTCGTAGCCTGTCATGGCGCTGGTGTTAAAATCGAGTTTGGCCGGCTATGTTTTCTGGGATTGGATTATGGTAAAATCCTAATTAGTCCAATTTCAGCAAACAAGGTTATATATAGGTTCCAACGATTAGGTTTAAGATGTGATTGAATTCCATTGAGGTAATAACCGGCTGTGATTCCTTGTTTATTATAGATCGGAGGAATAACATGAAAATAGTTGTTCAAAAATTCGGCGGTACTTCATTATCCAGCACTGAGATGCTTGGCAGAGCTGTGCAAAAAGTGATTAATGCCAAAAGGGGCGGATTCCAACCGGTGGTTGTGGTTTCTGCCATAGGCAGAAAAGGGGATCCATACGCCACTGATACATTGATTAATATGAATATGGAAATTAGTAAAGACATACATCCTAGGGAAATGGATTTACTTATGTCTTGCGGAGAAATAATCTCGGCTGTAATTATGACGAACACTTTGAAAAGCAGGGGTTACGAGGCTAGAGCATTTACCGGGGGGCAGGCCGGAATTATAACGGATCAGAACTATTCCCAAGCTGATATATTGAAGATTAAGCCCAAAAAAATCATTGAAGCCATCGAGAGCGGAAGAATTCCTGTGGTAGCCGGTTTTCAAGGAATTACAGAACAAGGTGATATAACTACCCTAGGCAGGGGTGGAAGCGACATAACAGCGGTTGCTTTAGGCGAAGCGATTTCGGCTTTTTCTGTTGAAATATATTCGGATGTAGATGGAATAATGACGGCGGATCCCAAGATTGTACCCAATGCCAGCGTGTTATCCCAAATCAGTTATGCGGATATCCTGGAGCTGGCCAGTAAAGGTGCAAAGGTCATTCACCCGAGGGCCATTGAGTATGCCATAAGGGGAAATATTCCTGTATTTATTAAAAGCGCTTATAAGTGCACCCCCGGTACAATAGTATCCTTTGGGCAAGAGAGGACCTTTGGTTTAGACAAAACGATTTCAAGACGGGTTGTGACAGGAATCGCACATATAACGGGCAGGGCACAGATTACCATCCATGGGAATGATCCCGTAATTAATAACCATATTTTGGCCCAATTAGCTGTTAATCATATTAGTATCGATATCATAAATATTTTTCCTGACAAAATGATTTTTACTATAGAGGAAGAAAAGAAACAGAATGCCAGAGGCATCATAGAAGAAAATGGTTGCGATTACTCTATCTTGGAGGACTGCAGCAAGATATCCGCTGTAGGCAGTAAGATGAGGGGAGTGCCGGGGGTAATGTCTACTATCGTAGCGGCATTGACAAGAAATAATATTCAGATTCTGCAGTCTGCAGACTCCCATACCACCATATCATGCCTGGTTAGGGGGGAAGATACTGCCAGGGCAGTAATAGCGCTACATGAAGAATTTCAACTCTACAAATCAGAGATTGGTCCTTAAAGGACTTTTTTTTTATAATAGGGATACAATAAGAAAAATATTAACTTTGACTTGAGATTATATATATCCCATGTAAGGTTCCGAGAGTATTCTTAGCACTAAAGTAAATTATTGCAGATAGGGGAAAATGCCATGTTTTTATCTAAAAACGAAAAGAATAATGATATTAATGATAATTCTCAAGATTCCGGTTTACCAGGTGATAATATCAAGGAATTTGGAACTACGACCTTGCCTAAGCCCCCGCCAAACATACACTGTCTTACTATTATTGGTCAGATAGAAGGGCATATGGTTCTTCCCCCACAAAACAAAACAACAAAATATGAGCATGTAATTCCCCAACTGGTTGCCATAGAAGAGAGCAAAGAAATAGAGGGCACCCTATTAATATTGAACACGGTAGGTGGGGACGTTGAAGCGGGGCTTGCAATAGCAGAGCTTATAAGCACTATGTCCAAACCATCGGTTTCATTGGTGCTGGGGGGTGGGCATAGTATTGGAGTCCCCCTATCGGTGTGCACAGACCATTCTTTCATAGCATCCACCGCTACCATGACAATACACCCAATTCGAATGACCGGTGTAATAATCGGTATCCCGCAAACCTACGACTATTTTAATAAAATGCAGGAGAGGGTCGTGAATTTTGTTATCAGGCACTGCAATATAACGAGGCACAAGTTCAAGGAACTCATGCTTAGGACCGGGGAACTTGCTAATGATGTGGGTACTGTATTAATAGGAGAGGAAGCAGTTGAAAACGGCTTGATTGATCAGGTAGGTGGCTTGAGGGATGCAATGGGTAAACTAAAGGAGCTAATAAATCGCAAAAAGGAGGACGAGAGCCTATGACCTTCCATTCTATTATACCCATCGAGGATATATTCTCCATAAATCAATTATCACCCCAAGATCAAACGCAAATAGTTCAATTTAGCGGAATCAAGGCTGAAGTGAGATTTACGGGGGACAATACCTACGAGATACAACGAATTTTTACAACGAATTTAAAGGATTATTTAAGGTCGGAATTACAGCCGGGAACTAGAATAAAGGCTGGTTATACGATACAAAACGAAAGATGACCATAGTGGATACCTTTTTTATACAAAACCGGTGGTAAGGTATGGGTAAAGGTGGTATAATAGTTTCATGCCATATGATTCCCCTATGAAGTTCTGTATACAATGGATAGTATTAGAACAATCCATACAAGAGCCATATATTGTATATAGATGGGTTATATCAGTCTTGGTGGAGACATTCATGTAAGTAGTTCTCCACCTGGGAAGCTGGGGACTGTTTTGGTTTTTAATTGACGGGATATTCAGATATTGGGGTGTTGGTATTTTTTACTCCTGTATTTTCTGATATTTGGATGAGGTACGATTGAAGATGATTATTTCTTGTCTAAGAGACGAGGATGGATAAAAAATACTGAGGTGGTTCTATGGCCAAACGGAAGGCTAAAACAAAAAAACGTAAAAAGAACAATCGGAAATATGAGCTAATGGGTGTAGCAATAATAGGTTTGGGGATTTTTTCCCTGCTTAGCATATACACGTCTTCTGCAGGGATAGTAGGGATGATTTTTGGGAGGGCCCTTAAGGGATTGTTTGGTATTATTGCTTATATTACGCCCCCTCTTATAATTCTAATGGGGATACTCACTATAATGACTTACCACAAGACCGTGAATAAAGCCAAGCTGGGGCTAACTATCTTTTTAATATTCTTGGTTTTTGAGTTAATACATCTCCTCTACATAAATAGCTTTAACAGGATCGATATATGGAATTTTGTTGTTGATTCATATAATTTTGGTATTGATAACCAAGGCTCGGGGGCTTTATTTTCGGCCCCGGTCTATTTAATCTCGAAATGGTTTGGAATATTGGGAAGTTACCTTTGTCTCATAATTTTATTGATTATCGATCTTTTATTGCTTACGAACCTTTCATTAAAACAATTGGGTGTCAACGTGTATGGGAAGATAAGCGAAAAAAAAACCTTATTTAACCGTGACAACCGCGACAGCCAACAAATGATTAGGGAAGATAGGGATTTTATAGGTGAGGTCATTGAGTTGGAACCCCATAGCGGGGGTCAAGCCGACCCCCAACATTTGAAGGATTCATTTAAGACGAGACAAAACCATTTGCGGGAACAGGCCAATGGGGATGACGACCTAAAAATAGTTGAATATGATAAATCCGGCGAGGAAAGCCTGGGTGTCAGGGGGAAAGAGTCAAAGTCCCCTGCAGCCCTTAAGGATAATAAGGGCACGGACGATATGAAAACTCAAATATCCCAAACTCAAATTACGGATTACTCATTTCCTCCTATTACCTTATTGGAGGAGGCCAAAGCCCTTAAGGAATCCAAGCTCAGCGGGGCAAAGGTTAGAAATAACGCCAAGTTGTTGGAGGATACGTTGATGAGCTTCGGGATATCCGCAAAGGTACTCCAAGTCAGCAAGGGACCAGCTATTACCAGATACGAATTACAACCTGCGCCGGGTATTAAGGTTAGTAGGATAGTTAACTTATCCGATGATATTGCATTGAACCTTGCAAGCCCGGGTGTAAGGATTGAAGCGCCCATCCCGGGAAAGGCGGCCATAGGTGTGGAAGTACCCAACAGGGACATTTCAGTGGTCCTATTGCGGGAAGTTTTAGAATCCAATGCATTCCTGGACCACTCTTCGAGAATATCATTCGGTCTGGGAAAGGATATCGCGGGAAAGTCAATTGTAGCTGATATAGCCCGGATGCCGCACCTGCTAATAGCAGGCGCTACCGGTTCTGGAAAGAGCGTGTGTATAAACTCTCTAATTGTGAGTATTCTTTATAAAGCCTCACCCAAGGATGTAAGGCTAATACTTATAGATCCCAAGGTGGTAGAGCTTAACCATTTTAATGGAATACCTCATTTATTAATTCCCGTTGTGACGGATCCCAAAAAAGCTGCGGGGGCTCTAAACTGGGCTGTTCAGGAAATGACCAGCCGATATAAATTGTTTGCAAGTGAAGGGGTCAAGGATCTTCATAATTATAACAATAAAATCCTTGCTGCCGATGGGGACGGGTTACCCCAGATAGTGGTAGTGGTTGATGAGTTATCCGACCTGATGATGGTAGCCCCCGGGGACGTTGAAGATGCTATATGCAGGCTTGCCCAAATGGCAAGGGCCGCCGGCATTCATTTGGTTATTGCTACCCAACGACCTTCAGTCGATGTAATAACGGGGCTAATAAAGGCCAATATTCCATCAAGAATCGCCTTTGCTGTTTCCTCCAATACGGATTCAAGGACTATATTGGATATGGGAGGGGCCGAAAAATTGCTGGGCAGGGGGGATATGTTATTCTATCCCGTAGGGACCAGTAAGCCCATTAGGGTTCAAGGGTGTTTTGTATCCGAAAAGGAAATTACGGGCATTGTTGATTACATAAAAAATATACATGATGCACCAACCTACGACTTAGAGGTTATCGAAGAAATCGCCGCCGACAGGGAGGAGCAGATTTCTGAAGAATATGATGAGTTATTACCTGAGGCCATAAGCATAGCGATAGATGCGGGTCAGGCCTCTATTTCAATGCTGCAAAGGCGGCTTAGGATCGGGTATGCAAGGGCTGCCCGCATGATTGACGAAATGGAGGTAAGGGGGATTGTCAGCGGCTTTGATGGGAGTAAACCAAGAAATGTACTTATATCAAGAGAGGAATTTGAAGAAGATTATGCAAAATAGTCTATATCCGCCGAAGCAACCCGAATCAGCGATTATAATTTTTGGGGGATCGTCATGAATTTAGCAAATAGAATAACATTCAGCAGGATTTTAATTATACCATTGTTTATGGTGTGTCTTCTGGGAAACTTTCCATATAGTCAGTATATTGCGGCTTTAATATTTATCTTGGCGGCAAGTACCGATACCATGGATGGGTATATAGCGCGCAAGAGGAATGAAGTTACCAATCTCGGCAGGTTTTTAGATCCACTGGCCGATAAATTGCTCATTACATCCGCTCTCGTTGTTTTAGTAGAGATGGGTAAGGTTTCATCCATAGTTACAATAATCATTATCAGCAGGGAATTTATTGTAACCGGGTTTCGTATTATTGCCGCTTCCGAAGGGATTGTTATTGCAGCCAGTTGGCTTGGCAAGATTAAAACCATTGTACAAATCGTATCTGTAGTTGCGATACTCCTTGATAATTTCCCCTTCAATCTTTTGGGGTTCCCCTTTGATGTAATATCCCTATACATCGCCGCTATAATAACCATACTATCTGGCATAGACTACATATACAAAAACAGGGAACTACTGAAAGAAAAGGTTATGGGCTAGATTCTGTTATGGGACTCTATTAAAACTTTCTTATAGGGGGATTATGAATGAACGCTGAGATTATTGGTATAGGCACCGAATTGTTATTAGGACAAATCGTAAATACTGATGCACAATATATATCTCAAAAGCTTTCCCAATTGGGCATCAACGTATTCTATCATACCGTTGTCGGTGACAACATGGAGAGGGTTAAGCAGGCGTTGACCATTGCCGCCGGTAGGGTTGATCTAATATTTACTACCGGAGGTCTGGGCCCTACAATGGACGATTTGACCAAGGAAGCGATAGCAGAGCATTTAGGACTGACACTGACGGTACACCAACCGACTATTGACACCTTGGAAGAATTCTTTACAAGAAGGGGCAGAGCCATCAGTCAGAACAATTATAAGCAGGCCCATTTCCCGGAAGGGGCTATAATTTTGCCAAATAATCATGGGACTGCGCCCGGCGCTATAGTGGAGCATAATGATAAGGTCTTTATCATCCTCCCGGGCCCCCCCGGCGAATTACAGCCAATGTTTGAAAAGCATGTTATTCCATATCTGGAAGCCAGAAGCGATGAGAAGATTGTTTCCAAGGTCCTGAAGATATATGGGATTGGGGAATCAATCATGGAGGAAAAGATTAAGGATATACTGACCAATCAGAGCAATCCTACCGTTGCGCCTTTGGCGGGCGAATCCGAATTAACTTTAAGGATAACGGCAAAAACGCCTCGAAGCAATGATCCATCTTCCCTGATTCAGCCACTGGAAACCCAAATAAGGGAGAGGTTAGGGGATGTGGTCTATGGTGTCGACAATGACACCTTAGAAAGCGTGGTGGTTAACCTGTTGGCCGGATCAAATAAAACTATAGCCACAGCTGAATCATGTACAGGCGGTCTGATAGCGCGAAGGATAACCAGCATACCGGGTGCATCCGATATTTTCATGGAAGGCGCTGTAACCTACAGCAATGAATCCAAGATAAAACGACTGGGAGTATCAAGGAGCACCCTAATTAAATATGGTGCTGTCAGTTTTGAAACAGCGACGGAAATGGTAGCAGGGATATTGAGGACAACTGGTGCCGATGTGGGGATAGCGGTTACGGGAATTGCAGGTCCCGGCGGTGGAACGGCGGACAAACCGGTAGGTCTTATATATATTGCAATTGGCGATAAAACAGGGTATTTGAAGGCTCAGGAATATAATCTACTGGGGGAAAGGTTAAGGGTTCAACAAACCGCGGCATCCATCGCACTGGATTCGGTAAGGCGGATATTGTTAAATATTAATTGAGCACAAAATTGTTAAATTCCATTGACGGGGCCTTCCGGTTATCATATAATATAAGGGAACAAATGTTCGGATCAGACGGTGATCTATCCTAATATCAGGAAAGGCAGGTGAACCCCGAAAAACTTCGGGGGGTGTGTATGCAGAAACAAAAAGCGCTGGATATGGCCTTGGTGCAAATCGAAAAGCAGTTTGGTAAGGGGTCAATAATGAGGTTGGGTGAGGGTACCCATCTGAACGTAGAGGTAATACCAACAGGGTGCTTGGATTTAGATGTCGCTTTGGGCGTTGGCGGGCTGCCTAGGGGCAGGGTGGTAGAGATATTTGGGCCGGAATCTTCGGGGAAGACTACCGTGGCTTTGCATGTAATAGCAGAGGCCCAAAAACTGGGGGGTACTGCCGCATTTATCGATGCTGAACATGCCTTGGATCCCAGCTATTCCGCAAATCTTGGGATAGATCTGGACAGCCTCTTGATTTCACAGCCCGACACCGGGGAGCAGGCTTTAGAGATAACTGAGGCGCTGGTTCGTAGCGGTGCCGTTGATATCGTTGTTATTGATTCCGTTGCTGCTCTGGTACCCAAGGCGGAGATCGAAGGCGAGATGGGTGATTCCCATGTGGGTTTACAAGCTCGGCTTATGTCCCAAGCCCTCCGGAAGCTCTCGGGAATCATCAGTAAATCCAACACCGTCGCAGTATTTATCAATCAGCTTCGTGAAAAGGTTGGAGTAATGTTTGGGAACCCTGAGGTTACACCTGGTGGGCGTGCCCTTAAATTCTATTCTTCCATTCGGCTGGATGTACGTAGGATTGAGACCCTAAAGCAAGGCACAGACATGGTGGGTAACAGGACAAGGATTCGGGTAGTAAAGAATAAAGTTGCACCCCCTTTCAAACAAGCCGAATTTGACATTATCTATGGGGAAGGCATATCCAAAGAGGGGTCTATATTGGATTTAGCCGCCTCTAAGGATATTATTAATAAGAGTGGGGCCTGGTATTCCTACGGCGAGACACGATTGGGTCAAGGACGAGAAAACGCCAGACAATTCCTAAAACAAAATGAAGACATGAGGGACGAAATAGAATTAAAGGTTTTAAAGGAATTTGGATTAGAAAGTCCGAAGATAAATAAGAATTCAGAAAACCAGGAGAAATCTTGATGAGAGAATCCCGATAGGGATTTTTTCATCTATGGGGCAAATTGTTTTATACATATTTAATATTGATTGTTTGTAAAGAGGTATTTGTTTTGTTATAATATACTATATATGTTACGGAAAAGAATTTTAGTTATAAGACCGTTTAGGTAGACATCGTGGCTTTATGGATACATTGGTGAAGTAGGAGATAAAAAGTATGGAGGTGAATGATTTGGCAGATGAATCTACTCAGGCTGGTATTGATGAATATGGAAAGGTTACCTTTGCCGATGAGGTGGTGGCGACGATTGCCGGTTTAGCGGCACTTGAAGTTAAGGGTGTATCTTCTATGAGCGCCGGAATCGTCGAAAAGTTTGGCAAAAAAAGCCCGACCAGAGGGGTAAAGGTTGAAGTTGGTGAAAGGGAAGCCGCAGTTGATCTGTTCATGGTTGTAGACTATGGAGTACAAATACCCGAAGTCGCATGGAATGTTCAGGAAAATGTCAAAAAGTCCATCGAAACAATGACGGGGCTATCAGTGGTGGAAGTGAATATATACATACAGGGTATCGAATTTCACAAAGAGATCAGCGAACAACATAGTATAAAACAATAATCCGTTAACCTCCTGGCTCTTTCAGGGGGTTAATGCATGTGTATTTATGACAATATACGTAGATAAAGGGAGGCCTGAGCAGGATGAAAATAAGTTTGTTCAATCGCTTATTATTAACGATCTATACATTGGTTATTGCTATAATGTCCATTGCTATTTTAGCGGTTTTTGCAGCTATAGGTGCTAATATACTTTCTTCCGACAGTATAAATAGTTTTCTCGCAGCAATTCAATCCGATTGGCGTTTTTTTCTCATCGGCACCCTAGTGTCCGTATTCTTCCTTATTGTGAGCGTTAAATTGCTTTTTACCGGTACCGGGCCTAAGGCTCCAAGCAGTGCCCTGCTGAAGCATACAGATCTGGGCATAATTCGCATATCCCTAGATGCATTGGAAGTAATGACGCATAAGGCGGTAAATAGCTTTGACGAAGTAAGGGATTCGAAGATAGGCATACTGAATGAGGCTGACGGAGTGAAGATACGATTAAAGGTATCGATTATGCCTGATGTAATCTTGCAGGATTTGTCTGTCTCTATACAACAAAAGGTTAAGGAGTATGTTGAAGGTTATTCCGGAATCTTAGTTAAAGAGGTCTTTGTTTATATCGACAATCTTGCTGTACCTCAGCAGCGAGCAAAGGTTCAATGAGGGGGGAGCCGGATGTATAAAGAGCTTTTTAATAGGATATGGCAGGATCATAGGGGAAGAATCCTGGGGGTGTCCTTGGGATTATTAGCTGGAATTATAATCGTGACGATGGGTTTTTGGAAGACGGTTATCTTAGCATTATGCGCCGGTATTGGTTATTGGATTGGTGGAATGACCGATAGACAGGAAAGATTTATAGCTTTTTTGGATAAAATATTGCCCAAGGGTTGAATAATTTTTTAATTGGTAGTGGTAATATACTGGATTTGAGATGTTTTTAGCAACCAATATGCTATGAAAAGCACCTTATTTTTGTATGACCTTTTGCAATATATCCAAATAGTAAACCTACAGGGATGACTCGGAGGAGAATTAATGTCTAGAATAGCGGCAAGAGAAGTACTCATGAAGTTGCTATATGAAAAAGATATAGCCGGAGAACACCATAATGAATCCTTTGGAAATCTTAGTGTTGAATTTCAACTGGATGAGAATGATATGAAATATGTAAAGGAAATCCTATTTTCCATGGATGTAAAGCAAGGGGAAATAGATGGCTACATACGCAAATATGCGAAGGATTGGACAGTAGACAGAATGGCTAGAGTTGACCTGGCTATAATCAGGCTGGCTTTATATGAATTAATAAACAAGGCGGATATACCCGCCAGCGTATCTATAAATGAAGCTGTTGAATTGGCAAAAAAATATGGGAACGAAAAATCCGGGTCTTTTATAAATGGAATTTTAGGCAAATTCATCAGGATGGAATCGGTTAAGCCCTATACAGATACAGAAGAATAGGATAAAAATCTAGATCCTTAGCGATCCCGTATTGATCTTTTTTAAATAAGGATTAAAAGACTTGTTATAAATATCAACATGGGATTCGTTTCCACGGGTAAAGGGAGGCAAATATGAACGCAAACATAATAGATGGGAAAGCCATCGCCGAAAAAGTTAGGGAGTCATTAAGGTACGACATAGAAAGATTAAACAGGGAAGAAGGCATCGTGCCGGGACTAACGGTTATCCTGGTAGGTGATGACCCCGCGTCTCAAATATATGTGAGAAATAAGGAAAAGGCCTGCATGAAGGTAGGAATTCGTTCAAAGGTTATCTATATGGATGAAAATATCCGACAAGATGATCTATTGAGGGAAATTCATAAATACAACCAAGATAGTAATACCCACGGGATCTTAGTCCAATTACCCTTACCTGATCATATTGATGAGGGATTAATAATAGATGCTATTGACCCCAAGAAGGATGTCGATGGCTTTCATCCCATCACTGTTGGGAAACTTTTTGTCGGCGGGGAAGGCTTCGAACCATGTACACCAAAGGGTATTGTCACCTTGATTAAAGAGACCGGTATAGAAATTTCCGGGAAACATGCAGTGGTGATAGGGCGAAGCAATATCGTCGGCAAACCCGTGTCTATCATGCTCCTAAGGGAAAATGCCACTGTTACCATATGTCACTCTAAGACAAAGAACCTTAAGGAAATATCAAAAAGTGCCGATATACTGATAGTTGCTATGGGCCGCCCCGAATCCATAGATAATGAATATATAAAAGAAGGGGCTATAGTCATCGATGTAGGCACAACAAGGGTTGATGGTAAACTAAAAGGGGATGTAAAATTTAGTGAAGCTGTTCAAAAGGCGGGGTGGATCACTCCTGTCCCCGGGGGCGTAGGTCCTATGACGATCGCAATGCTGTTAAAAAACACATTACAGGCGGCGCTTTTAAATGAATAGGTCTGTCTTTTCCGTGGGTCAGATTAATAATTATGTAAAAGGTCTAATGGACAGGGATCCCCTCCTCCAAAATCTATGGATAAGGGGGGAAATATCAAATTTTAAACTGCATTCCTCCGGGCATATGTATTTTACCCTTAAAGACGATCAATCACGAATTAGATGTGTGTTTTTTAAGTATCACACCACGGGTTTAGCCTTCATACCATCAGATGGTATGAGTGTTATTCTTGGGGGGAATATTTCCATATATACAAGGGATGGCCAATATCAATTTTATGTTGAGCATATGGAAAGGGATGGTATAGGGCGATTATATGCAGCCTTTGAAGTACTGAAAGCGAGGCTCAGCGAGGAGGGTTTGTTCAGCGATGATTTTAAAAAACGACTCCCGCCCTTTCCCAAAAAGATTGGCATTGTCACCTCCCATACGGGAGCCGCGGTCCATGATGCAATAAGGGTTATCACCGAAAGAAATAAAACGGTAAGCATCCTGGTGATACCGGTTTCGGTGCAGGGTGAGACTGCAAAGGATCAAATCAGCGCTGCTATAGATTATGCAAATACAAGGGATGATATCGATATCTTAATCGTCGGTCGGGGCGGAGGTTCAATAGAGGAATTATGGGCGTTTAACGAGGAAAAGGTTGCCAGGACTATCTTCCGCTCAAGAATCCCCATAATATCCGCAGTAGGCCATGAAACGGATTTTACTATATCAGATCTGGTTGCAGATGTAAGGGCTGCAACCCCTTCTGCCGCTGGGGAGATAGCCACCAGTGAGCTGACAAACATCTGTCAAGCCTTGGATAGGTTGGATGAGGGGTTGCAATACTCCATGTCCAAATATATGGCTGAACAGGATGCTAAATTAGTAAGTCTGTCGGACAGCTATATGTTAAAATACCCAGAACGTTTTTTTTCTTCCTGGGAACAAAGGTTAGACTACAATACTGAGAAAATGACCGGCCTGGCTGCCTCCTATGCCCAACAGAAGTATGATAGTTTTATTGGCATGATATCACACCTTGAGGCCCTAAACCCCCTTACGATAATGATGAGGGGATTTTGTATTCTCACCGATATGAACAGGAAAACTACGATAAACTCAATCGATCAGCTACATGAAGGTATGACTGCGATGATTCGCTTGACAGACGGTATAGCCGCTTGTAATATAACTAATAAAGAAAAGGAGACGGGGGATGAAAACAGGAGTCGATAATGGTATTTCTTCACTGAAATTCGAAGATGCCATGAAAGAGTTGGAGATAATCGTCGACAGGCTGGAGGGAGGGGAATCTCCCCTAACCCTGGAAGAATTTGTTGAACTATATAAAAGAGGCGTGTTCTTGTCCCAACATTGTAAGAAGACGCTGCAACAGGCGCAACAAGAAATTAAAATCTTAACAAAGAATTTAGATGGGAATCTGGAAGAGGTACCATTCCAGCAGGAAAATCATGGGGGTGTTTAATAGACAATACGATCGACTTATGGGACTAATAACCGCCTATCTGAATAGCTCCCTGGAGAAAATGGAAAGATACCCCGAAACAATCTTTGATTCTATGGAGTATAGCCTTTTTGCAGGAGGTAAACGATTACGGCCGATAATGTTGTTGGCAGTTCATGAGCTGTTGGGAGGAAACATCGAAGAATCCATGCCCTTAGCGGGGGGAATGGAAATGATCCACACATACTCCCTTATACACGATGATTTACCGGCAATGGACAACGACGATTTTAGGAGGGGAAGACCCACGAATCATAAGATATTTGGAGAGGGTATGGCAATACTCTCCGGGGATGCCCTCCTAAACTTAGCCTATGAGACCATGTTGGAAAATGCCCTTTTATATCCGGACAGGCTCATAAATCATATAAGGGCAATAAATGCTATAGCACGAGCCTCAGGTATTAGGGGTATGGTTGGCGGGCAGGTTGTCGATCTGGAAAGTGAAGGGAAGCCCGTTACCGCTGATACTTTAAAATACATTCACGATCATAAGACCGGTTCACTCTTTATAGCCTCAATTTCGGCCGGCGTAATGCTAGAGAACCCATCGGAATCTGCCGCACGGGCTCTCATAGAATATGGAAATTCACTTGGTTTAGCCTTCCAGGTAGTAGATGATATCTTAGATGTGACCGGTGACCGTCAGGAAATGGGGAAAAATATCGGTAGGGATATAGATAGGGGCAAGGCGACCTATATAGATAAATATGGGCTGGAAAGGTCCCGATCCATAGTCAAGAGTCTCTATGAAAGAGCATTAGACCAGCTGGCTATATTCGGCCCTCGGGGTGAGTTTTTAAGTGAACTGGCCGGATTCATTATTAATAGGCATAATTAGGAGGAATCCCATGAGTTATTACACCCAGTTGCTTTATAATAACATTCTTTGGGTCAGCCTGCTGGCATGGTTTATAGCACAGTTATTAAAGGTTGTTTTTACTTTGATCTTTAACAAAAAGCTTGACATCAGAAGATTTATAGGAGCGGGCGGAATGCCAAGCTCCCATTCAGCCCTTGTTGTATCTTTAGCTACATCCGTGGGAAGGTTTGAAGGATATGATTCCCCCATTTTTGCGCTTGCTCTAACCTTTTCGTTAATAGTTATGTACGATGCTGCCGGTGTGAGAAGGGCGGCAGGTAAACAGGCGGCGGTACTCAACGAAATTTTGGAACAAATCCAAACAAGTAGGAGCATCTCCGAGGAAAAATTAAAGGAATTGCTTGGCCACACTCCGATTGAAGTCATAGCT
>DASRNX010000232.1:0-4326 GCA_035647175.1 Clostridia bacterium
GAATCGTAATCGAGGCCTAAGAGGTTAGAAAGGGTGGGTATGATATCTAGGCTAGAGGCGGGCGTATCTATGGTGACGGGCTCCATACCCTTGGTATAGAGTATAAAGGTACTCTTATAAAGCTCAAAATTCTTTTCAAGGGTATGTCCGGCCAGATCATCTATTTCGTTATCTTCGAGACCGTAGGGGTAATGATCGGCGCTTACGGCTATAAGGGTTTTTTCTGCGATTCCTGCTTCTTCCAGCTGCTTGAGGAGGTATTCCATGGCCCTGTCAAATTCAACCTGGGTGGCAATATACGCCCTCCCGGGTTCGGTATACGGAAGATCCTCCACATACTCCTTATTTTTTATGGCCATGTGATTGCCATCGAAGTTGTACTGCATATGGCCGCTTACGGTCATATAGTAGGCGTGAAAGGGCTCATTACCCAGGTATTCCGGTATGGTCTTTTCCATCATCTCAAGGTCGGACCTTGGCCAGGACTCAGAGAGTCTAAGGCCGTTACCTATACCCTTATAATCATACCCCATATTTGGGTGTGAGATATCTCGCCTATAATAATCATAGGTATGGTTGTGATAGGCCTTGGTGTCGTAGCCTAAAGCCCTTAATTGGTTGCCCATGGTAAAGGGCATGGATATGCGACCTGAAAAATAAAGGCTCCAGACCCCTCTTTTAGGTAAAAGGCTTGTACAGGCAACATATTCACCATCTAAGGTGCTTACCTCCCATATAGGGGTATAAAAGTTCGTGAAATTATAGCCCTCGTGTACCATCTTATAGAGGGTAGGGGTTACATCCTTGTGTATCGCATAGGGTGAAAAACTTTCGGCTGTAACGAGGATGAGATTATAATCCTTATATTTTCCTGTATACTCGTTTTTATTTGTGGCCGGTACCCCTAAAAAGTACCCATGTAAATCCTTAATGTCGTTATTTTTTTCAGATGCCATAAGCTCGGCAAAATCAATATCCAATATATTTGGGCCGTAGACGGGACTTGGATTATCCTCTGTAGGTTTTTTATAAAAATTTTCGGGGTTCAGAGTCTCCACGGGTTCTCCGGTGTCCCCTTCAAACTCAAAGGGCTTATAGGTCTCCTTCGTTTTGTTGTCACTTATATTGGCCATGGGATTATTCCATCCGTCCGTAAAGATTAGCCTTTGGGCATCCAGACGCATACCGGTCAAAAGCCCTAGCTTCTGTGCAGTCAATAGGGGATTTCCCGGATTAAAATATAATTCATAATGGGAATTTACCTGTCTATCCCCTAAGTAGATATCCCCAATGGCCAATACATTGGTGAGGATTAACAGACCCAGCAGCAGGAGGAATGCTCCGAGACCGGGTCGCCTGCAAAATATAATTTTATCCTTTATAATCAAAATTACCATTGGGGGTAAGAAAAACAGAATGATCCACAGCCAATTTTTGGACAGGACAAACAATACATCCTTCCAGAATCCCATTAGCTGGGCCCCCTGACCCGCAGAATATATGGTGTAAAAGGTCTTAAAGAATTTGTAGTACAACATTTGAGAAGAAAAGATTATACTGATTAGAAGGAGCAGCACAAATGCCAATGCGAAATGGTCCTTTCCATTAAACATACCGGAAATTAGATAGAACATAATAGAAAATGAGAAACTGAACATGACTACATAGAATATATCGAACCTATGAAAGGGTTGCATTGTTGAAATCTTTAGAACCGTTTCACACAAAAGTACGGAAATAAAGAAGTAGAATAAAAGGGATTTTGCTTTAAGGAATTTGATCATGACGATATCGACCTTCCATAAAAGTATTTAAATATAAGTATGCTCTCTGTCATCCCATTAGGGCATAGGTAGGTGCGCACATATATACTTAATCATGACAGAACTCAGCAAGCATATTTATGTAAATCCCCGAGGTTGAGTTTCGTTCATTATATCATTCACAACAGGTTTATGCATGATATAATGAAATTGTATTGGAAATTTAATAATTCCTTATCAATATAATAATTGGATAGCTCTATAAAATGGAAGGGGAGAATAGCGATGAAAATAAGACAGCTGGAACTATTTAAGGTGCCACCGCGTTGGCTTTTTCTTAAGGTAACCACCGAATCGGGATTGGTAGGATGGGGAGAGCCGGTAGTAGAGGGCAAGGCCGATAGCGTTGCCGCAGCCGTAAAGGAGATGGAGGACTATGTGATTGGCAGAAACGCTGGGGATATCGAGGATATATGGCAGGTATTGTATAGGGGCGCTTTTTATCGTGGCGGGCCCATACTCACCAGCGCCATATCCGGAATAGAGCAGGCCCTGTGGGACATAAAGGGGAAGGCATTAAATGTTCCCATATACGAACTCTTGGGGGGAGCTGTCAGGGACAAGATCAGGGTATATTGCTGGATTGGCGGAGATAGGCCTTCCAATGTAGCAGGGGCAGCCCAGGAAAAATTCGATCAGGGCTTTACCGCAATAAAGATGAACGCCACCGGTGAGCTGGGATGGATAGATTCATTTTCAAAGATTACAGAGGCGGCGGAAAGGGTCCAGGCCATTCGGGATAAGCTGGGATACAAAATGGATATCGCCGTTGATTTCCATGGAAGGGTCCATAAGGGGATGGCAAAGGTTTTAATGAAGGAACTGGAGCCCTTTAAGCTTATGTTTATTGAAGAGCCTGTACTAACGGAAAACGAGGAGGCCTTTGTAGAGCTCCAGAGGCATACCACTACCCCAATCGCTACGGGAGAAAGAAATTATACCAGGTGGGGGTTTAAAACGATTCTCAGCAGCGGGGGCGTGGATATCATACAGCCGGACCCAAGCCATGCAGGGGGAATTCTTGAAACCAGAAAGATCGCCGCTATGGCAGAGGCCTATGATATTGCCGTTGCGCTCCATTGTCCCTTAGGGCCTATTGCTTTGGCTTCCTGTCTGCAGATCGACTTTTGTACTCCAAACGCTTTTATTCAGGAGCAAAGTCTTGGCATCCATTATAATCAGGGCTCAGATCTCCTGGATTATCTAGAAGACCCTGCCGTATTTAAGTATGACAAGGGCTACGTACTAAAGCAGACCAAACCGGGCCTTGGAATAACAATAAACGAAGAAAAGGTCAGGGAGATGGCCAAGATCGGACATACGTGGAAAAACCCCGTTTGGAGGGATGGGGACGGCGTTGTTGCCGAGTGGTAAGGGGGGATAAAATGGGCATAGGTAAGATAGGCAGGCCGGTGAAGATAACGAGCATAAGCTTTAATAATAAGGGCCTGGGGGAGATATCTAAGATAGTGGATTCAGAAGGTGCGATGGGTACTAATATTATCGTACTGCCCGAGACCTGGAGGGGTATACAACTTGAAACAATCCATGGTGAAACAATCAGGACAATGTCCAACCTTGCAAAGAAGCATAATACCTACATAGTTTGCCCAATCTTTAGGGAAGCCCATAATAAACGCTATAATTCTGCTATACTCTTAGGCCGCGATGGAAATATTATATGTGTTTATGATAAGGTCTATCCCTATCACGAGGAATTTAATTTAGATCCCCCGTAGAGGTAGGGACAGAGGTTCCCGTAGTCGATACGGATTTTGGACGTATAGGAATGGCCATATGTTTTGATGCCAATTTTCCCGAAGTCTGGAAGCGATTATCTGATCAGGGGGCAGAATTGGTCATATGGGTAAGCGCCTATTCAGCGGGCACTTCATTACTGGCCCATGCCCTTAACCATAATTATTATATCGTATCTTCAACCCTAGTTGGCGATTGTATTGTCTATGATATCAGCGGAAAGGAATTATTATACGAAAAGAGCCCAGAGATCAACATAAGCAGAGTAACGTTGGATCTGGATCGGGGCATCTATCACGAAAATTATAATTTGGAAAAACGGGATAAATTGATCGAAGATTATGAAGGGGCCATAGAACAGGATTTTCATATGGAACGTGAAGAATGGTTTGTTCTTCGTGCGATTAAGCCGGGCATAAGCGCACGGGATACAGCCAAGAAATACGGTATGACAGAATTAAGGGATTACAGGAACCTGAGCAGAAAAAGGATAGACGAAATGCGCGGACGGCCCATTGGCTAAAAATACCTATAGATTTAAGTGCTACAAAGTATGTTATAAAAACATTATGGGTGTAGGACTTGGGGGGAAGTGGGCAAATGGATTCTCCGTGTCAAAGAAACTAAAATGGATTGACAACAGCCACAGGGCATCTTATAATTGGACTTGTTGGGGGTAATAGTAGATATATTTAATATCAATTTTGCTTGTCTAATGGAAGGGGATTACAGATAAGTTATATAC
>DASRNX010000233.1:0-4714 GCA_035647175.1 Clostridia bacterium
TTATCAGGATGGCGCCAATCCTTTTAAATGATAAGGTCATACGAATTCCCTCCCTGTCACCTTAACGAATATTTCAGCCAGTGTGGGCTCGCAGGAATGAACAGACCGCACCTTGCCTTCTGTCATCCACCCGGATAAGAGCTTCGCGGATTCTGCCCTGTCCATGTCCAATTCCTTCGATATCAGCCCGTGCTCGTCGTCTATCAAGACCTTCATACGTCGGTTGGAATGGTCCATCTTTAGGGTCTCAGGTCTTCCCATCTCCACGATTTCACCGTGGTTTAAAAATGCTACCCTATTGCACAGTTTATCAACCTCTTCCATGTTATGGGAGGTAAGCAAGACGGTTATCCCTTGATCGTTTAGCTCCTTTAGGACTTTATGTATGGTATCCGCCGATGCCGGGTCGAGTCCGGAGGTAGGCTCGTCTAAAAACAGTATCTTTGGGCTATGTAAAAGCGCTCTGACCAGTAATACCTTTTGCTTCATTCCCTTGGATAGCTTTTTGACCTGGGTGTTTTTCTCCCCCGCCATACCTATCCGTTCCAGATAGTAATCCGTTTGTTTGATATCACATCCGTATAGCCTGCAAAAAAGATCCAAGTTTTGTCCTATGGTCAACCTCTCGTACAGGTTGGTTTCCTCCGGAACTACACCTATGCGGCTGTGAATTTCCCTTGTTCCCCCCGTGGCATCGAGTTCCATGATCCTTGCCTTCCCGCTGTCGGCCTTCAACTGACCCGTGAGAATCCTCAGGGTAGTGGTCTTGCCGGCGCCATTGGGCCCTAAGAATCCGAATATTTCGCCGTCTTCCACATTAAAGGATATACCTCTTAGGGCCATTTTGTCACCAAAACTTTTTACCAAATCATTAACCCCTATCAAACCAATCACCCCTCTTATCCTTAAAAATGTTCAATTAAATGTAAAATCATTTTCCGCCATCGCACGCGCCTAACTCCAAACCACCCTGTTCTTTTCCATCCTGCGTATACTTGGATCTTACTACAAACAATAACCAACGGTTTTATTATATAGTTTTTCCCCGATCTTTCCAACCTTTTTGTTATATCCCAAAAATCCCAAATCGATATCTAAATAGGCGTTTATTGACCTCCCTGTGCAATATTGTCAGGCTCGGAGTGCGGGAACAGATTTATTCCGTAGCCGACCTGAATGATAAGCGTTTATTTCCGCATAATATGATTGTCGCCCATATCCCCTGCCCATCATTTTACTATATAGACATCAGAGGAGGAAATCTCATGAGATTTGGTTCAGACACTGAAAAGAAAAGGTTAAACGGAGCATTGATAGTCGGAATCGGCGCTTCGATGTTGGGAATCGCAGGCACCAGATTAATTGCCCGTAGTGTAGTCAATAAGGTTATCGATAGGTTCTACAATATTATAAGCAAGGATTTATACGATGAGAACCTATGGGAATTGATCTCGTCCACCATAAGGATGACCCCACAGGTGGCAATGGAGACCAATTTACGGGCTACCGAGCCGAAGATGCTGGAGAGACCCATGGGCACTCCGAAAAAG
Organism: Clostridia bacterium; assembly: GCA_035647175.1. Classification (GTDB taxonomy): domain Bacteria; phylum Bacillota; class Clostridia; order Caldicoprobacterales; family UBA3941; genus UBA3941. The sequence goes on from DASRNX010000233.1 coordinate 1,551, forward strand.
TTGCCCAATCTGGACAGCCTGCAGTTCAACGTTGCACAGCTTCATACCATGCCCACCGATACCCTTACGGAGATCGATACCCAGGTAACCATCGGCAAGAGGGCATCCAAGCCCTTTACCATAAAAATGCCCATTATGATTGCTCCCATGGCCTACGGTGTCGCCCTGAGCAAAAAGGTTAAAATAGCCCTAGCCCGCGGTGCTAAGATGGCAGGAACGGCTACCAACAGCGGCGAAGGGGCGTTTCTCCCAGAGGAAAGGGGGGAGGCGGGAATCTTTATTTACCAATATAACCGCGGACACTATGGTAAGACCCCGGAAATCCTCCGAAGCTGCGATGCCGTAGAAATCCAGTTTGGCCAGGGAGGCTATGGGGGTGCCGGTCATATCGTCAATGACAAGCTCATCGACAGGCAAATGCGTCTGGACTTTGGCGTGCCCCGAGGAACGGACATAGTCGCCCATTCCAGACAACCGGAGGTGCAGTCTCCCGAGGATCTGCCTGCCCTGGTAGAAAAGCTGAGGGATATAACCGAAGGCGTACCCATAGGGGCCAAGATTGGCGCGGGCAAATATATGGAAAAGGATCTGGCATACCTATGCGAGAGCGGCGTAGATTTTATAACCGTAGACGGCGCTGAAGCCGCTACCAAGGGGTCTCCGCCAATCTTTCAGGACGATTTCGGAGTCCCCACGGTTTTTGCCATCCATCGCGCTGCCCAGTGGATTAAGAATAACGGCTACCGGGATCAGGTAAGCCTAATAGTATCGGGCAAGATCAGAACCCCCGGCGAAGTATTAAAAGCCCGAGCCCTAGGTGCCGATGCATGTTATATGGGCTCCATAGCCCTATTTGCTATATCCCATTCCCAGCTGGATAAGCCCTTGCCCTATGAACCCCCAACTACGCTGGTCTGGTATAACGCCCATTATTCCCGCCACTTCGATATAGATAAGGGCGCCGAGAGCCTCAACAACTTCCTGGAAGCATGCAATCTTGAAATCGCTGACGGGATTAGGGGACTTGGCAAAACATCCCTTGCCCAGGTGAGCAAGGATGACCTTGTAAGTATCGATGAAACGGTAGCCAAAGGATGCGCAATACCCATGGTCTATGAGCCCTATGTGTTTTGATGTTTATGGGGATAATCTTTGGCTTTATGCTAGCGAATATCCTGATCCCGGATACTTGGGTCTCCATCAGCGAACGGCGTAACCTGGCCAAACCGCCTACCTTCTCCATGAAAAAGCTCCTGAGCGGCGAATTCTTTGAGGGTTATGAGAAGTATTTCCTAGACCAGTTTGTATCCCGTGACAGGTTAAGGGGATTTGCGGCCCTTGTAAGGTCCAATATCTTTGGGCAAAGGGATAATAAGGGAATATACAGGGTGAAGGACGGTATTTACAAGATGGAATACCCCTTGAATGAAGGGGCTGTCCTGCACGCAGCAAACAAATTCAATGAAATTTACGACAGGTACTTTCAAGGTAGGGATGTGTATTACAGCGTTATACCCGATAAAAACTACTTCATGGCGGACAAAAGGGGTTATCTTTCCCTGGATTATAATCTATTGTTAGGGATTTTAGATGATAATCTTCAACATATGAATTATATAGACATATTCCGGCAACTTGGGCTTAAGGACTATTATAGGACGGATATTCACTGGGATCAAAATAAAATAGAGCATATCGCAGATACGCTCTTAAAAGAAATGGGAGGGGATCCCCATATGGGGGATGTACAGTATAATAGAAGGTCCCTATACCCCTTTTATGGCTCATATTACGGGCAGGCAGTACTAAAACCTAAACCCGATACCTTGATATACTTATCCGATGAACTAATAGAGGACGCCGTCGTATACGACCATATCGATAAAACCTATAACAGGATATATGTTGAAGATAGGTTCGGTTCCATTGACTCCTATGACCTGTTCTTGTCCGGGCCCAAATCCATGCTTACCATTACAAACCCTGAGGCGACAGTGGATAAGGAGCTTATTATCTTTCGTGATTCCTTTGGCAGCAGCATTGCGCCCCTTATGCTAAAAGGATACTCTAGGATTACCCTTATTGACCTTCGGTACCTGAGGTCGGACCTGATGGAAAATTATATGGACATCCCCCAAGACCCTGATGTGCTCTTCCTGTATAACACCGCGATCCTTAACAACAGCTATATGTTTAAATGAAAATTCATTTAACCTAAAATCCATCCCCCCCAGCAAAAGCCCTTTGGAACCGGGCTTCTAACTTTTAGCCTCCAACTTCCAAGATCCAAGATCCCAAATAGCTCATTACCATTAAATCACAGGATATAGATACTCCCAAACATAGTCTAAGATGTTCTCATCCCCCGTGTTGTAGGAATTAATGGCGACCACCGCATTCTTATGGGGCATAATTATGCTATATTGGCCATACTTCCCATCGGCCCGGTAGGAATCCTCGGGGCCTTTCCAAAATAGATAGCTGTATCCGGCATTATGGGGGGAATCTGCTCCGGTTAGGATCTGGGTTTTGGACACCTCTTCTGCCCACTGTTTGGGGATCAATTGTTTTCCCTCCCACTGGCCGCCTTGAAGGTAGAGCTGCCCCAGCTTGGCTATTTCAGACACTTTAAGCATCAGCCCGCCTGACCCGAAGCTGTTTCCTAAAGGATCGGTTTCCCAGGTAGGAAGCCATATCCCGAGGGGCTCAAAGAGCCTGGGCATCAGATAATCCCGTAGGTCAGAACCCGTCAGCTTCCTGATTATCATCCCCGCCAGATAAGGTCCCACGTTGCTGTAGACGAAGCGGGCTCCGGGTTCATAGTCTATGGGAATAGCCAGGCTGAGCCTTACCCAATCTGTCTCTTCCGTGGTATATCTCTGCTCTGCCATGAGGTGGGATTCATCGTGCCCCACACCCATAGTGAGGAGATGCCTAACCTTTAGGCGCCGCAACCTATCCGGCGGATTATCCGGTACCTTCTCCGGAAAAAAGTCTATAACGGGGTCATCCAAGGTTAATAACCCCTCTCCTATGGCAATCCCCGTAGCCGATGAAGTAAAACTTTTGCTCACGGAGTATTGATTTTGTCGTATCTCGGGTTCCCAATTATATGCGGCAATCTCTTCCCCGTCTTTGAGAACCAGGATATTATTGATCATGAT
>DASRNX010000234.1:0-8994 GCA_035647175.1 Clostridia bacterium
GGGATGTTGTGTAGAGGTGCCGGTACTAGCCTCTAAGCGTGGTTTGGATCCCATACACGTAGGGCCGCTACCGGAACATCTGGCCATCTTAAACAATATCAATGCCGGTTGTGAAGAATTGGCTGTGGAAGGAGCCCTAGAAGGGGATAAGAGAAAGATATTCCATGCAGTTTGCTTGGATCCTTTGACATCGGCGGTATTGAGCCTGCAGGAGATCCAAGATATGGTGGATGAGATGTTTGAAGCCAACAAGGATTGGTTGCCTCATTTTGACATTTAAGGCAGTATAGCGGGGTTTGTCGCCAAGCCTCTAAAGGGACGGCGATGGAATTAATTTTGATTAGAGTTTTTTACAAAATATCCGGATTCTAATTAAAGGACACGAAATGTGGGTATAAATAGGGGTCAAGGGGTCTAAGGGGTTCCTTTGATCCCTGTTTTTTTGTATAGGGCCCGGCGGACTTTATATTTGTCAGTACATATCCCCCATGAAGTATGGTATTATTATCGTAGGGATTTACGACTTATTGCACTTTAAAGGAGGATGCACAGAGTGAAATCGGATATCGGCTTGATAGGACTGGCGGTGATGGGCCAGAATTTGGTTCTCAACATGGAGAGCAAAGGATACAGGGTTTCAGTCTATAACCGGACCAAGAAGGTTACCGAAGGGTTCCTTGAAGGGACGGCTAAGGATAGGAAAAATATTATTCCCTCGTATACATTGGAAGAATTGATAGGATCTTTGAAAAGGCCCAGGAGGGTGATGCTTATGATAAAGGCAGGCCCACCGGTAGATGCCACCATTGAGAGCCTATTGCCATTATTGGAGGAAGGGGATATAATAATAGATGGAGGTAATTCCTTTTTTGAAGATACCGTAAGAAGGATTTCGAATTTAAAGCAGCACGGAATTCATTACCTAGGTGCCGGCATTTCCGGGGGCGAAGAGGGTGCCTTAGAGGGTCCCAGCATTATGCCCGGGGGAAGCAAAACAGCCTGGGAAAGTGTAGAAGAGATATTTAAGGACATCTCAGCAAAGGTGGACAATGATATACCGTGTTGTGATTATATCGGTCCCGGGGGATCCGGTCATTACGTAAAGATGGTCCACAACGGCATCGAATATGGGGATATGCAGCTTATTAGCGAGGCCTATTACTTTATGAAGGAATTTCTCGGCATGTCGGCCACCGAGATGCAGGATGTATTTGTGGATTGGAACGACGGTGAGTTAAACTCTTACCTGATTGAGATAACCTCCCATATATTGGGGAGAGTGGACCAAGAAACCGGCAGGCCCTTAGTGGATGTTATCCTGGATAGGGCAGGTAATAAGGGGACGGGTAAATGGACATCCCAGGAGGCACTGGAATTGGGGACCGTGGCGCCTACCATAGTAGATGCCGTGTTTGCAAGATATCTGTCGTCAGTTAAAGAGGAGCGGATGGAGGCCTCCAAGGTATTAGAGGGTCCGCAACCGAATTTTGATGCTACACCCGCTGAAAAGAAAAAACTTATACACGATATAGGCGAAGCCTTATTTGCGTCTAAGATATGTTCCTATGCCCAGGGGTTTCAATTGCTTAAAAGGGCATCGGAAGCCTATGGGTGGGAGCTAAACCTAGGGGAAATTGCCCTGTTATGGAGGGAAGGGTGTATCATACGGGCCCAGTTTCTAAACAAGATAAAAGAGGCCTACGATAGGAACCCGGACCTTAATAACCTTATGCTGGATTCCTATTTCCGCGGGATTTTACATAGGGCTCAAAGTGGGTGGAGACGGATTATCAGCCTGGCGGTTGAGAATGGTATACCGGTATCGTCCTTCAGTTCGGCATTGGCATATTTTGACGGATACAGAAGGGAGACCCTGTCCGCCAATATGATTCAGGCACAGAGGGATTATTTCGGGGCCCATACCTATGAGCGCACAGACAAGGAAGGCACTTTCCATACAGAATGGTTAAAGGACTAGAAGAACAATTTTTTTGATCGATACATCTGAAACTTTCTAAAGGGGTGTAAGGTTGAATATTCTGGCATTAGAAGCTAGCACTTCATCAGCGAAGGCTGTATTATATTCGGGTACCGGGGGCATTATAGCCGCCCGGGACCAGGCCTATGACTTAAATATTAGCAACGTAGTAACCCAGGATCCAGGCGGTATCTATAGGGCGCTGCTGGATTGCGGCAGTTCCTTAATTAAATCCCATGGAAAGGATATAAAAGGGGACATTGACGCCATAGCCCTTTGCAGTACATGGCATAGCCTATTGTTCACAGATAGGCGGGGTGAGCCTGTGGGCAGAATTCTCACTTGGGCTAACAACAATGCAGCGGATATTGTTAGCCGGTACAGGGGGGATACAGGATTAGTAAATGACATCTACAAGAGGACCGGCTGTCCTGTTCATACCAACTTTCCCCTTTGGAAATGGTTGCATTTCAAGGAAGATAACGATATAGATACAAGCTCTCTGCGCCTGTCGTCCCAGGCTGAATATATTTTCAGGCGCATGACCGGGGATTGGGGAGTATCCCTCAGCGCCGCATCAGGCAGCGGGTTTTTAAATATCCATACCTTAGATTGGGACGAAGGGATATTGGAGTTTGCAGATCTCACCATAGACCAATTAGCGCCCTTGCGGGATCCGGAATATACCGCCCCTTTAAGGGCCGAAGCAGCCAAAGCCTTATGCGTAAGGGAAGGGATCCCCGTAGTTATTACAGGCCCTGACGGGGCCTTTAATCAGGTTGGTGCGGGAGCTATGGGCGATGGTATTATGACCATGTCCGTCGGTACCAGCGGAGCCATTCGAATGGCTACGGACAGCCCTATATTGCCCGAAGTGCCGTCAACCTGGTGCTACTATGTTGCAGAGGGGAAAAGACTTGCCGGAGCGGCTACGTCCGGGGCAGGCAATTGTGTTAACTGGTTTGTAAAAACCTTAAACAAAAACAAATATAGCTATAATGCCTTGGAGAACTTTATAGACGAGACAAGGCTTATGGATGCACCGACATTTCTCCCCTTTATGTTTGGGGAACGTTCCCCGGGCTGGGAGGGTTCTAGGCTGGGCGGATTTACGCGACTCAGGGGCGAACACGGGTTAGGGGAGCTTTACTATTCCGTCTTGGAAGGGATTCTGCTAAACATCTATCAATGCTATGAGATACTTACCCGAGTGGGCGGAACCCCCCGGGATATAAGGATTTCTGGGGGCATTGAGAATTCTGAATTCTGGCTCCAGATGGCGGCTGATATTTTCCAAAGGGAGATACAGACCTTTGACTTAGAGCATGCGTCCACCATGGGCGCCATAGCCATGGCTCTCAAGGCCCTGGGGGGCATGGGTTCCCTGCAGGAATTCAAACTGAACCCTAAGAAGACCATAGTTCCCAACAAGGATAAGGCCGAATTCTATGAAAATAGATTCCAACAATATAAGGAATGGTACCATAAGGCTTAAAGAGCTGTTTATTTCAAGTACCCAATATGCTTTAAAGCCGCCGGGAATGATTCATAGCAATGGAATAAACCCGGGTGCTTTATACAGATAAGCAATACGGAAACTAAATTTATGGGCATGATAATTGTAATGGTTTTATGCAATTTCATGATGATAAATTTCATAGTCGGAGTTGTTTATCTAAATAGATAAATATATATTAAGGGAAAGGGGTAGCGAAAATGGATAAGGAACAAATTATAACCAAGATAACCCAGGGCGGTTTAGTGGCGGTAGTAAGGGCCGAATCCAGCGAGCAAGCCTTTAGGATTACCGAGGCATGTATCAAAGGCGGGGTAGTTGGAATTGAAATTACCTTTACCGTACCCGGGGCAGACAAGCTTATAAGGGATCTATCGAACGTTTACAACGGCGGAGAGATCGTAATAGGTGCGGGAACGGTAATGGACCCGGAGACGGCCAGAATAGCTATCCTGGCAGGGGCCCAGTATATAGTCAGTCCACATTTCAATCCGGATACCGTAAAGCTTTGTAATAGGTATCGCATTCCCAGTATGCCGGGGGCTACGTCCATCAAGGAAGTGGTAGAGGCTATGGAAGCGGGGGCGGATATAATTAAGGTATTCCCCGGTCAGATTTTAGGGCCAGGGGTCATCCAAGCCATTTTAGGGCCTATCCCCTATGCAAAGCTGATGCCTACCGGCGGGGTAGACGTGGATAATGTCGGCGATTGGATCAAAGCTGGTGCAGTGGCGGTGGGTGTGGGCGGTTCCTTGACACGGGGTGCCAAGACCGGCGATTATGAGTCCATTACCGAGGTAGCCAAACAATTTATAGCAAATATAAAAGCCGCAAGGGGAATATGATCGCAAAAACACATTGTTTATCTCAATTACCGGTAGTAAGAAGACGAAGAACTTACGGGACAAAGTCTACAAATCATATTTTTAAAATAAAAGAGGGGGATATAAATGCCTAAGAGAGTTGTTACTTTTGGAGAAATTATGCTGAGACTGTCACCACCGGATCATCTGCGTTTTATACAAGCAGATAGCTTTGAAGTTGTCTACGGAGGCGGTGAAGCTAATGTAGCTCTATCCCTTGCCAATTATGGACTGGATGCGGCTTATGTTACGAAGCTTCCCGAAAACTCCATCGGAGATGCAGCTATCAATGAGATGAGAAGATATGGGGTAGATACCAGGTTTATTGCCAGAGGCGGTGAACGATTGGGGATCTATTATTATGAAAAGGGTGCCTCGATCAGACCGTCTAAGGTGATATACGACAGGGCCTATTCCTCTATCGCCGAGGCAAAGCCCGGGGATATAGATTGGAGAGCGGCCTTTGAGGGGGCGGAATGGTTCCATTTCACCGGGATTACCCCTGCTCTTGGAGATAGTGCAGCCGAATTGACAGAAGAGGGCTGTAAGATAGCAAAGGAGATGGGGCTTACCGTCAGCTGTGACCTGAATTTCAGGAAAAAGCTATGGACCTCGGAAAAGGCCGGCAGGGTAATGGGCAAGCTAATGGAATATGTAGACATCGTCGTGGCCAACGAAGAGGACGCTGAAAAGGTATTTGGAATAAAAGCCGCAGATACCGACGTTACCACCGGAGAATTGGATATGTCGGGGTACAAATACGTCGCAAAAGAGATGATGGAGCGCTTTAACCTTGAGGTTGTTACCATTACCTTGAGGGAGAGCCTTTCGGCTTCGGACAACAACTGGTCAGCTATGCTCTATGACGGAAACGAATATCTGTTCTCAAAGAAATATGAGTTGCACATTGTAGACAGGGTTGGGGGTGGAGACTCCTTTGGAGCAGGGCTTATCTACTCGCTAATGTCCGGACACGGAAACAGGGATGCGTTAGAATTTGCGGTTGCTGCTTCGGCACTAAAGCATACCATTATCGGGGATGCAAACCATGTCTCCATAGACGAGGTCGAGGCATTAAAGGGCGGCGATGCGTCGGGTAGGGTACAAAGGTAAATTTTAATACAGAAATCTGATTTTCCATATTAAAAGGGTCGGGGGCTGTTCGTCGCCATTATAGGCGGCGGATATACCCCCTTACCCTATTAGAACCTGTCTGTTACAATTATCATAGCCGTCGTATTATGCAGATATAAATAAATATTGCGCATTTCATCAAAATGTTATCTGAAAGTATTGAGAGGAGGACATCAAAATGTCAACAAAAAGGGCGTTCGTAACCGGCGGAAGCAGGGGAATCGGCAGGGGTATTGCATGGGTTCTGGCAAAGGCAGGTTATGATATAGCTATAACCTATAATACTCAGGAGGAAGAGGCCCGGTCACTGGCATCGGAGATAGAGGACCTGGGGAAAAAGTGTTTTTATTATCAGGCAAGCATGGAACAGGTCGATGTACCTGAGGCCATAACAGCACGGGCCATAGAGGACCTTGGAGGAATTGATCTCTTGGTCTGCAATGCCGGTTTGACCAGAAAGCATAGCCTGCTGACTATGACCGCCGATGAAATAGACTTTTTGTACGGGCTCAATTACAGAGGATATCTGTTGTGCTCCAAAGTCGCCGCTAATTATATGGTGGACAACAAGGTCAAGGGAAACATCATCTTTATCGCATCCACAAGGGGCATACGGTCCTATCCCGATGATTCCATCTACGGATCCTTAAAGGCGGCCCTTATCCGCGGCACCGAATCCTTTGCCCTCGAGATGTCCCAATACGGGATAAGGGTAAACTGCGTCGCACCGGGCGCTACCGCTATCCGGGGAGACTTCACCCATGAGGAGCTGAGCTCCAGCAATCTGGCCAAAAAGATACCTGCAGGCAGGTTTGGGACCCCAAAAGAAGTTGGATACCTGGTTGAGTTTTTAGCATCTGAAAAGGCGGACTACATAACCGGCGCAACCATTAAAATAGACGGAGGGCTTATATTGCCTGGAATGCCCGAGGACAATTCCGAGGAAGCAGGCTACGGCTGGTCCAGGATGAGAAGAACCGTTTGGTAGAAAGGGGGCAAAGAAATGAGTGACTTACTGAGACGATTCAAGAAGGCTTTGAGGGACGGGGAATGTGTTATTGGCCCCTTTATGAAAACTTGTGACCCTGCTTTCGTGGAAGTAGCGGGTTACGCCGGGTTTGATTTTGCTATCTTGGATATGGAACACGGCCCCATATCCGTTAAGGAGATGGAAAACAATATTCGAGGCGCCATAATATCCAATCTTGTTCCCATAATAAGGGTACCGGATTCCAGCGAGACCAGCATCGGAAAAGCCCTGGATATTGGAGCGTTGGGGGTTCAAGTGCCACAGATACAAAATGCCCAGCAGGCAAGGGATGTTATATCGAAGGCTAAATTTTCCCCGAAAGGCGAACGGGGTCTGTGCCGCTTTGTCAGGGCAGCGAATTATTCGGCCCTGGACCGATATGAGTACTTCGAAACTGCAAACGAAACCATGGTTATCCTACAGTTAGAAGGGCAGGAGGCCATGGATAACTTAGACGAGATTTTAGAGGTGGAGGGCATAGACATTCTATTTATCGGGCCCTATGACCTGTCCCAATCCCTGGGAATCCCCGGCGATGTTACAAACCCCAAGGTAACAGAGCAGATGAAGTACATCGTGGATAAAGCCAAGGCCAAGGGTATAGTGGTGGGAACCTTTATCGACGAACCGGATTCCGTGGATTTCTGGAGACAGGGCGGGGTACAATACTTCTCCTATTCGGTAGATGTAGGAATATTTTTAGATGCATGCAAAACAATTGTAGGATACTTGAAACCTAAAGAGGAGGTATAGGTGTGGCTAAAATAACAATAGAGAATGTAAAAGCGATTCTGACGGCGCCTGCGGGGATCAACCTGATAGTTGTGAAGGTGGAAACCAGCGAGCCGGGACTGTATGGCCTGGGATGTGCTACCTTTGCCTATAGGGAAAAGCTGGTTGCATCCATGGTAGAGGATTATTTAGATCCACTATTAAAGGGCAGGGACGTCTCCAACATAGAGGATCTATGGCAGCTGATGAACAACAACTCGTATTGGAGAAACGGGCCGGTAACCAACAATGCAATTTCAGGGGTTGATATGGCTCTCTGGGATATCAAGGGTAAATTGGCCAATATGCCCCTCTACGACTTGTTAGGGGGCAAATCCAGGGAAGGCGTTGCAGTCTATCGCCATGCAGACGGCAGGGATCTTGAAACCATCACCGAGAACGTCCAAAAGTTCATGGACCAAAATATCCGGCATATAAGGATACAATGGGGCGGATACGGCGGGGATGCCAAAACCCTCAACACACCGGCAGGTGCCCCGGAGGGAATATACTATTGTCCCGACCAGTACATAAGAAATACCATAAAACTCTTTGAGCACGTTCGGGGACAGCTGGGAGACGAAATCGAGCTATTGCACGACGTTCATGAGAGGATCCCGCCCATCGACACCATCAGGCTTGCTAAGGCCCTGGAACCTTATAGGCTGTTCTTCTTAGAGGACGTTCTATCACCGGAGCAGGGGGACTGGCTCAGGATATTACGCCAACAAAGCTGCACCCCCATCGCAATAGGGGAATTATATAATAACCCAAAGGAATGGGATTATTTAATATACAATAGGCTGATAGATTTTATCAGGGTTCATATAAGCCAGATAGGCGGAATAACCCCGGCCAGAAAGCTTGGCATCTTCTGTGAGCAATTCGGAATAAGAACCGCTTGGCACGGCCCCGGGGATGTGTCGCCGGTAGGTCATGCAGCCAACATCCATTTAGACCTGGTATCCCATAACTTTGGAATCCAAGAGTGGTCTGGTATATCCGACACCCTCCACGAAGTTTTCCCCGGAAGTCCAATCCTTAAGGACGGATATGTATATGCCAACGATAAGCCGGGATTGGGAATCGATGTGAACGAGGAATTAGCGGCGAAGTATCCATGCGAAACAAGGGTCACCAAGTGGACTCAGACGAGATTGCCCGACGGAACGCTCCATACTCCTTAATATTAAATATTTAGTATTAAATCTTTGGAGGCGAGGATTATGAAGATCTTGGTCACCATGCCAAAATCCAGGATTAGGGACAGCTTTTTTTGTCCCCAGGTCGTCAATAAATTAGAATCAATTGGAGAAGTCGGGTGGAATGAGACTTCGGATAATTTCAGCCCCGAGGAATTAAGGAAAAAAATTAGAGATGTAGACGTTTGCATGGCCGGGTGGGGCAGCGCCAGATTTGATGAGAGAGTGCTAGAAAACGCCAATAGGCTCAAGGTCATCGCTTATACAGGCGGCTCCGTAGCCAATTTAGTGAGCGAATTTCTCTATGAAAAGGGTATTACCGTACTCAGCGGAAATGAAATCTATGCAGAGTCGGTGGCCGAGGGCGTTCTTACATACATCCTCGCCTCTTTGAGACGAATAATATTCTTTCAGGATCAGATAGCTGAGGGGAATTGGCCCGCTCCGGAAGCTTGGGACGAGGGGATTTTAGACCAAAGTATCGGGCTTGTGGGATTTGG
>DASRNX010000235.1:0-12469 GCA_035647175.1 Clostridia bacterium
TAATGCCCGGGGACAACATCGACATGGAAGTGGAACTTATCACCCCCATCGCCATTGAAGAGGGCCTAAGGTTCGCTATCCGTGAAGGCGGCAGGACCGTGGGTGCCGGCGTTGTAGCCAGCGTTGCAAAGTAAATATTGATAAAAAGGGGCGACCTGCGGTCGCCCAAACACTGTTTGAACTTAGTTTGAACTTATCAAATAAAGAACTTGATTTTGTGTTGCATTTGTTATAAAATTTAATAGTTGCGCTGCGTGTAGGGACACATGTGGCTGAGTGTACACGGGAGAATCTCCTAAAGGGATATAAGGAGGGAAGACATGGCAAGTCAGAAAATAAGGATTAAGTTAAAAGCCTATGATCATTCTTTGATTGATCAATCGGCGGAAAAGATCGTTGGAGCCGCAAAGAAAACTGGTGCAAAGGTATCGGGACCAATTCCCCTTCCTACGGAAAGGGATATCATAACTATTTTGAGGTCCCCTCATAAACATAAAGATTCCCGTGAGCAGTTTGAGATGAGGACCCACAAACGCCTAATCGATATTTTAAGTCCTACTCCTAAAACGGTGGATTCATTGATGAGATTGGATCTGCCCGCCGGTGTGGACATTGAGATTAAATTATAGTTGATTTTCCTGCATTAACTTAGAATGTATAAAAAAATTGATCTGTAGGAACGGTTAATGCAGTGAAATTACTGAAAAGGGTAAAGAGGAAACATCATTTCTCACAGAACGGAGGTAGAAAGAGATGAAGAAAGGGATTCTGGGGAAAAAGCTAGGTATGACTCAGATTTTCACCGAAGATGGCACGGTCATTCCTGTTACCGTTGTAGAGGCCGGTCCTTGCGTGGTCACCCAGATTAAGACCCAGGATAAGGACGGATATGATGCTGTTCAGGTGGGGTATGGCGATATTCGGGAAAAACTTTTAAACAGGCCCCAAAAAGGCCAATTTGATAAAACCGGTATCTCCTACAGAAGGCATATACGGGAATTCCCCTTTAATAATACTGAAGACTATAAGATAGGCCAGGAAATCAAGGCGGACGTCTTTACTGTGGGCGATCGTGTAGATGTAGCAGGCAGATCCAAGGGTAAAGGATTCGCCGGAAATATCAAAAGATGGGGCCATGGAAAAGGTCCTATGAGTCACGGTTCCCATTATCACAGGGGACCAGGGGCCATGAGCGCAGGAAGTTCGCCTGCAAAGGTGCTCAAGAACAAAAAGCTTCCGGGCAGGATGGGTAACGTACGAACTACGGTACAGAACCTTGAAGTGGTCAGGGTGGATACCGAGAGGAACCTGTTAATGGTAAAGGGCGCTATTCCTGGAGCCAGGGGTAATATGCTTATCATCAAAGAAACGGTAAAGAGATAAGTCAGCAGGATGCAGGAAAGGAGGAAAGGATATGCCCAAAGTAGCAGTGTACAATATCGAAGGAGCATCGGTGGATGAAATTGAACTCGACGATAATATCTTCGGTATTAAAATAAATGAGGCTCTGTTGCATCAAGTCGTTAGAATGCAACTTAACAACAAACGTCAAGGAACCCAATCAACCCAAACTCGTGCTGAGGTCAGGGGAGGCGGGGCAAAGCCTTGGAGACAAAAAGGTACAGGGCGTGCCCGTCACGGCAGCATTCGCTCTCCTATATGGGTAGGCGGCGGGGTAACCTTCGCACCGAAACCCAGGGACTACAGCTTTAGGATGCCTAAAAAGATGCGAAGATTGGCACTAAAGTCCGCACTCTCCTCTAAAGTGGAGAACAGCCAGATAGTGGTGCTGGACGATTTAAAACTGGCACAGCCAAAGACCAAGGAAATGGTAAAGGTGCTGAAAAATCTTGAGGTAAATGGTAAGGCCCTCTTGGTGTTACCTGAAAATGATGAGACGGTAGCCAGGGCTTCCGGAAATATTCAGGGGGTTAAGCTGGCCTCTGTCAATACCTTAAACGTCCTTGATATATTGAATTATGATAAATTCATAATAACCAAGGAGGCTGCCTTAAAGGTCGAGGAGGTGTATGCATGATGAAAAATCCACACGATATAATCCTTAGACCGGTATTAACGGAGAAGAGCTATGACCAGATTGCAGACAGGAAGTACACCTTCCTGGTGGATGTGAGGGCAAACAAGACAGAGATAAAAAAAGCTGCCGAGGAAATATTCGGAGTTAAGGTTGAAGGTGTCAACACCCTTAAACAGTTGGGAAAACTCAGGAGGCAAGGGGTCCATATCGGACGCAGGCCTACGACTAAAAAGGCTATTATCAAATTGACACCCGACAGCAAGACCATTGAATTCTTTGAGGGTATGGCATAAAACGACGACAAGGAGGAAGAAAAAATGGCGATAAAGAAATATAATCCCACCTCCCCTGCCAAAAGGCATATGACCGTTTCCTCATTTGAGGAGGTAACAAAGTTTACCCCCGAAAAGAGTCTCCTTGATACTCTAAAGAGCAAGGCAGGCAGAAATTCGGATGGTCGTATTACCGTTCGTCACAGGGGTGGCGGAGCAAAGAGAAAATATAGGATCATCGATTTTAAACGAGATAAGGACGGAGTACCCGCTAAGGTTGCTGGGATAGAATACGATCCCAACAGGAGTGCGAACATCGCCCTTCTCCACTATGTAGACGGTGAGAAGAGATATATTATAGCACCCAACGGACTCAAGGACGGGGATATGGTTGTATCAGGCCCCGATGCGGATATCAAGGTCGGAAATGCACTGCCCCTTCAGAATATTCCCCTGGGTACCGTAATTCATAACATAGAATTGAGAGTGGGAAGCGGCGGGCAATTGGTGCGTTCTGCAGGCAACTCTGCCCAACTTATGGCCAAAGAGGGCAAGTATGGCCATGTCAGGCTGCCCTCCGGTGAAGTACGCCTTGTTCTTTTAACCTGTAGGGCGACTATAGGTCAGGTGGGCAACATAGACCATGAGAACATTGCAGTCGGCAAGGCAGGCCGAAAACGCCATATGGGCTTCAGGCCATCAGTGCGCGGTTCTGCCATGAATCCCGTAGATCACCCCCATGGTGGTGGTGAAGGAAGGTCCCCCGTAGGCAGGCCATCGCCTGTTACGCCTTGGGGTAAGCCCACACTGGGGTTCAAGACCAGACAAAAGAGCAAAAAATCGGATAAGTATATCATTAGGAAGAGGAAAGGCTAATCCTCCCCGGGATCTGTAATACCTTATGCTATTATAGCCTTTAGGAAATAGGGGAGTGAAAGGAGGCACAATATATGAGCCGTTCAATTAAAAAGGGACCCTTTGTAAGCGAGAGTCTTATGAAGAAGATAATAGGGATGAATAAATCCGGTAAGAAAACCGTCATAAGAACATGGTCCAGAGCTTCTACCATATTCCCCGAAATGGTAGGACATACCATAGCTGTCCATGACGGCAGGAAACATGTACCCATATATATAACAGAGGAAATGGTAGGTCATAAATTGGGGGAATTTGCTCCCACCAGGACCTTTAGGGGGCATAGCGGGCATACCGCAAGATCCACTTCGCTTAAGTAGGTTTTTTAAAGGAGGAAATTAAAGTGGCATTGAGGGTAAAAGAAAAAGCGTTAAAACGCAGAGAAAACCGTGACCAGCGTCCTAAAGCCACTGCCAAGCATATCAGGATGTCTTCCAGAAAAGTCAAGGCCGTCATCGACCTGATCCGAGACAAAAATATCGATGAGGCACAGGCTATATTATTAAATACTCCCAGGGCGGCAACTCAGCCGGTACTAAAGGTACTGAACTCTGCGGCTGCCAATGCGGAAAACAATCTGGGGATGGATCGTGATAATCTATATGTGGCCGAGGTCTATGCCAACCAAGGGCCTACCTTAAAGAGATTTAGACCGAGGGCACATGGCAGAGCTGCCAGAATCAGGAAAAGGACCAGTCATATTACCATCATTTTGGACGAAAAGAACTAACAAGGAGGGATATGTTCATGGGCCAAAAAATTAATCCACATGGTTTAAGGGTTGGTGTCATAAAGGATTGGGATGCCAAATGGTATGCATCCAAGAAGGACTTTGCCGACACCTTACTGGAGGATCATGGGATCAGGGAATTATTAAAGAAAAAACTATACGCTGCCGGCATCTCAAAGATTGAGATAGAACGGGCTGCCAATAGGGTCAAGGTAAACATCTATACCGCTAAACCCGGGATCGTTATCGGAAGAGGGGGAAGCGGGGTTGACGCCCTAAAGGTAGAGCTTGAAAAGTTCACCGGCAAGACGGTAATAATTAATATAGTAGAGGTAAAAAATGCAGATATGGATGCCCAGTTGGTTGCCGAAAACATAGCATCCCAGCTGGAGAGGAGAATATCCTACAGGAGGGCTATGAAGCAGTCCATGGCCAGGGCGATGAGAGCCGGTGCCAAAGGCATCAGGACCATGGTGGCAGGTAGACTCAACGGCGCAGAGATAGCCCGTTCCGAAAGATATCATGAGGGATCCATTCCCCTTCAAACCCTAAGAGCCGATATAGACTATGGCTTCACCGAAGCCAATACCACCTACGGAAAATTAGGGGTTAAGGTATGGATCTATAAGGGCGAGATTCTCCCCGGCGCAAAGGAAAATCCGAGAACAGAGGGGGGTAATCGTCGTGTTAATGCCTAAGAGAGTCAAGAGGCGCAGGGTCCACAGGGGCCGGATGAAGGGCAAAGCCAATCGCGGCAATACCATCACCTATGGCGAATTTGGTCTGCAGGCTATAGAACCCGGTTGGATTACCAGCAACCAAATCGAAGCAGCTCGTGTTGCCATGACCCGTTATATCAGGAGGGGTGGAAAGGTTTGGATTAAAATCTTCCCCCATAAGCCAGTAACGGCAAAGCCCGCTGAAACCAGGATGGGTAGCGGTAAAGGCGCCCCCGAATATTGGGTAGCCGTGGTAAAGCCCGGCAGGGTTATGTTTGAGATTGCCGGTGTTTCGGAAGAAATAGCCAGAGAAGCCTTGAGATTGGCATCTCATAAGCTGCCCTTGAAAGCTAAATTCATACAAAGAGAAGAAATGGGTGGTGAAAGCAGTGAAAGCCAATAGATTTAGGGAACTGAGCGATGAGGAATTGCAGGACAGAGTAGCTGAATTTAAGAGCGAGCTTTTTAATCTTCGCTTTCAGCTAGCCACCGGTCAATTGGAAAACCCTATGAGGATAAAGGAAGTCAGAAAAGATATAGCCAGGGTGAAGACTATAATTCGTCAAAGAGAGCTAAATTCTGCAAGGATCTAAGTTGAAGGGAGGAACATTCCATGGCAGAGGACGCAAGAGCCATAAGAAAAGCCCGGACCGGAGTGGTTGTCAGCAATAAGATGGATAAGACTATCGTAGTTGCCGTAGAGAATCGTACCAAGCACAAGCTGTACGGTAAGATCATAAAGAGAACCATGAAATTAAAGGCTCATGATGAAGGTAACGAATGCCAAATCGGCGATCGAGTAAGGGTTATGGAGACCAGGCCCTTAAGCAAGGATAAGCATTGGCGTTTAGTTGAAATAATTGAGAAAGCTCAGTAATTTACACGCTTTATAACTGAGAGGAGGGTACAAGATGATACAGCAGGAGAGCCGGCTGAAGGTCGCTGATAATACAGGAGCGAAGGAAGTATTGTGTATTCGTGTTCTGGGCGGAACCCGCAGAAGATACGCAAATATAGGCGATGTAGTAGTAGCTACTGTTAAAAGCGCAACGCCCGGGGGCGTTGTTAAAAAAGGTGAGATTGTTAGGGCTGTTATCGTAAGATCCAAAAAGGGAATTCAAAGAAACGATGGAACCTCTATTAGATTTGATGATAATGCAGCTGTCATTATAAACGATGCCAGGCAGCCCAGAGGTACCCGTATATTTGGGCCTGTCGCTAGAGAACTGAGAGAGAAGGACTATATGAGGATCATATCTCTCGCTCCGGAAGTACTTTAACTTGAGGGAGGTGGACAATGATGGCTGTACCAAAAAGGAAACTCCACGTTAAAGGTGGAGACACGGTGGAGATTATTTCGGGTAAGGATAAAGGCAAACGTGGGAAGGTACTAAAGACCCTCCCTAAAGAAGGCAAGATAATAGTAGAAAAGATCAATATGCTGACGGTGCATACAAAGCCACGGGGAATGGAGCAGCCGGGAGGGATCATTCATAGGGAAGGTCCTATCTATGCTTCCAAAGCCATGCCGGTATGCGAAAGATGCAATAAAAAGACCAGGATTGGTAGACGAGTATTAGAGGACGGGTCTAAGGTGCGCGTATGTAGGGTATGCGGCGAAACCTTTAATGACTGATGCACCGAAGGGAGGTAAGCAGAGAGTGGCTCGATTAAAAGAATTATATGAAAAAGAAATAGTTCCCGCACTGATGGAAAGATTTAATTATAAGAACGTCATGGAAGCCCCAAAGCTTGACAAGATTGTAATTAATATGGGGGTCGGCGACGCCAAGGAGAACCCGAAGTTTCTCGAAAGTGCCGTAAATGACCTCAGCATCATAGCCGGCCAAAAGCCCATCGTTACGGCGGCCAAAAAGTCTGTATCTAACTTTAAGCTTCGAGAGGGAATGCGGATCGGCACCAAGGTTACGCTTCGCGGGGACAGGATGTACGAATTTGCTGATAGATTATTAAACGTCGCTCTTCCCCGGGTAAGGGACTTTAGAGGAGTTTCGGCCAGATCCTTTGACGGTCGGGGCAACTATTCGCTGGGGATAAGAGAACAGCTGATCTTTCCCGAGATCAACTATGATCAGATCGAAAAGGTCAGAGGAATGGATATAGTATTTGTAACCACAGCTAAAACTGATGAAGAATCACGTGAATTCTTAAGATTATTGGGAATGCCTTTCGCAAATTAGTGATAAGGAGGGAAAGCGAGTGGCGAAAAAATCATGGAGAGTTAAGCAACAGCGTGAACCGAAGTTCTCTACTAGGGCCTATAACAGATGCCGCATCTGCGGACGATCCCATGCGTACCTTAGAAAATTTGGTTTATGCCGTATCTGCTTCAGAGAATTGGCTTATAAGGGTCAAATACCTGGTGTCAGAAAAGCCAGCTGGTAGACTGGAGAGATTGGAAGGAGGTTAAATATATGGTTATGACCGATCCCATTGCTGATATGCTAACCCGTATTCGCAATGCATTAGTCGTCAAGCATGCAAGTATAAATGTTCCCGCCTCTAATATGAAGATGGCTATAGCGAATATCTTGCGTGAAGAGGGTTTTATAAGAGGGTTTACCCGAATGGAAGACGGTAAACAAGGTGTTATTAGGATAGATTTGAAATACGGCCAAAATGGTCAAAAGGTAATCGCAGGCTTAAAGAGAATAAGTAAGCCCGGCCTTAGGGTATATGCCAACAAAGATCAGGTGCCGAAGGTGCTGGGGGGACTGGGGGTTGCCATCCTTTCAACATCAAAAGGTGTTATCACAGATAAAAAAGCCCGTGAAGAAGGGGTTGGCGGAGAAGTGCTCTGCTTTATTTGGTAAATTAGAAGTTGGAAGTTAGAAGTTAGAAACCAGACCTTTAACATCTAACACCGAAAGGAGTTGTAAGAGGATGTCACGAATCGGAAATCTTCCCATAGACATACCCCAGGGCGTAACCGTTACCGTGGATGGGAACAATCTGGTTACCGTAAAGGGCGCCAAAGGGGAGCTGTCCCAGCCTATTAATAGGGAAATAGCAGTCACGGTGGAAGATAATGTTGTAATCTTGAAGAGATCTTCGGACGCGAAATTTCAAAGATCCATTCACGGCCTTTCAAGGTCCCTTGTGGCCAACATGGTGGAAGGCGTGTCCAAGGGCTTTCAAAAGAACCTGGAAATCAACGGTGTGGGATACAGGGCCCAAAAACAGGGCAAGAAGCTGATTTTGGCCGTAGGGTATTCCCATCCGGTAGAGATAGAAGAAGCTGATGGGGTGGAATTTGAAGTGCCGGCCGCTAACCGAATTATTGTCAGGGGAATTGACAAGCAAAAGGTGGGGGCTATGGCAGCGAAGGTAAGGGATACAAGACCGCCGGAGCCCTATAAGGGTAAAGGCATCAAATACGAGAACGAGAGAATTATTCGAAAAGAAGGAAAGACGGGAGCATAAGCCGGGAAGGAGTGACACAGGGTGATTAAAAAAATTGACAAAAATGCAGCACGGAAAGTACGCCACCTAAGGGTGAGAAACAGAGTTTCCGGTTCGGTGGAGATACCGCGCCTCAACGTTTTCCGAAGCCTCAAACACATCTATGTCCAGCTTATCGACGATAACGGAGGGCATACCCTAGTATCAGCTTCCAGCTTAGATCCGGAGATTAAGAGCGTTTCTGATAAGACTAGGAAAGAAGTTGCCAAGATGGTTGGGGAACTGGCTGCACGCAGAGCCCTGGAAAAAGGGATCAAGAAGGTAGTTTTTGACCGTGGCGGATATATCTATCACGGCAGAGTATCAGAAGTAGCAGCCGGTGCACGGGAAGCCGGACTTGAGTTTTAAGGAGGGAAATCCATGGAGCAGATAGATGCCAGCACGCTGGATCTTAAGGAGAAGGTTGTTACCATCAACCGAGTAGCCAAGGTAGTAAGAGGTGGCAGAAACTTTCGCTTTAACACAGTTGTGGTGGTTGGTGATGAGAACGGACATGTAGGCGTTGGAACGGGAAAGGCTACCGAGATCCCCGAAGCTATTAGAAAAGGGATTGAGGACGCAAAAAAACATATAATGAAGGTGCCCATTGTCAACACGACCATACCCCATGAGGTGAATGGACGTTTCGGCAGCGGTAGCGTATTGATGATGCCGGCAAAGGAAGGTACCGGAGTTATCGCAGGCGGACCTGTACGTGCAGTACTGGAGCTTGCGGGTATTCGGGACATATTAACCAAATCTTTGGGATCAAGCAACCCAAGAAATATGGTTAACGCCGCTATGGAAGGATTGTCAAGGCTCAAAACAGTTGAAGACGTGGCAAGACTTCGCGGCAAGGCTGTCGAAGAGATCTTAGGTTAGGGAGGCGAAGCCTGTGGCTAAACTAAAGGTGACCCAGGTCCGGAGCACCATCGGATCCAAGAAGGATCAGATAGCAACTATGGAGGCCCTGGGACTTAGAAAGATTAGAAGTGAAAAGATACACGATGATTCCCCGACTATCCGCGGAATGATCGATAAGGTCAAGCATCTAGTATCCGTCGAGGAGATTGACGCTTAAGGGAGGTGAATGCATTGAGACTTAACCGATTGAGTCCTGCTGAAGGTTCAACTAAAACCTCTAAGAGAAAAGGGAGAGGTCCGGGTTCAGGCCTTGGAAAGACTTCCGGCCGCGGCCATAAGGGTCAAAAAGCCAGAAGCGGCGGCGGTGTTCGTCCCGGATTTGAGGGTGGGCAGATGCCCCTCACCAGGCGGCTCCCCAAAAGAGGCTTTACTAATATATTCGCTAAGGTTTATAATGAAGTGAACTTGGTGCAATTGGATGTTTTTGAGCAAGATACAATAGTTACACCGGAGCTGCTTAAAAAAGAGGGAATAATAAGTAAGGAAAAAGACGGGGTCAAGATATTGGGCAACGGCGAGCTGAATATTAAGCTCATTGTTAAGGCCCATAAATTCAGTAAAGCGGCTAAAGAAAAAATCGAGGCTGCTGGGGGAAAGGCCGAGGTGATTTAAAGTGTTGGACACCTTGCGTAATGCCTGGAGAATTGAAGATATCAGAAAAAAGATTGTCTTTACCATGATTATGATATTGGTGTATAGGGTGGGGTCCTTTATTCCCGTGCCCTTCATCGATGCCAGTCATATAAAGGATCTGGTCGGGGAAGGTAATCTGTTGGGATTGCTTGATATTATATCAGGGGGCGCCTTTGCGAACTATACCATATTTGCTATGGGTATAACCCCATATATCAACTCCTCAATCATAATGCAGCTTCTGACGGTAGCTATTCCAAAGTTGGAACAGCTGTCCAAGGAGGGTGAAGAGGGCCAGAAAAAGATAACCCAATATACCCGCTACCTGACCATAGGTTTAGCGTTTGTACAATCAGCGGGAATTACCTACGGACTTGGAAACCAGGCCGGGGGACAGATAATGACGAATCATTCGGTATGGGCCTTCTTTGTAGTCGCAATGACTCTGACCGCCGGTACAGCGTTCTTGATGTGGTTGGGGGAACAGATTACAGAAAACGGCATTGGCAACGGAATATCCATGATCATCTTTGCAAGCATAGTTTCCAGGATACCCGTAGCTGCGGTGAGCCTGTGGAATCTGGCCTTTGAAGTGGGGACCATAAGCCCATGGTCATTACCATTGATCGCTATATTCATAGTGGCTCTCATTGCAGGCGTGGTCTTTATCGATATGGGTCAGAGAAGGATACCTGTACAGTATGCGAAAAGGGTGGTAGGTAGGAAGGTTTATGGGGGGCAGAGCACCCACATACCCATGAAGGTTAACTCCTCCGGGGTTCTTCCTATAATCTTCGCTGTTTCATTGCTGTCCTTGCCTCAGACAATTGGATACTTTTTTCCAGAGGGCGGGTTCTTCCGCTTTATTGAGGCTAACTTCAGCCAGAAATCTGCGGCCTATGCCATAGTGTACGCACTATTAATCGTATTTTTTACCTTCTTTTATAGCCAGATCTCCTTTAATCCCATTGAGGTTGCCAACAACTTAAGACAATACGGGGGATTTGTACAAGGGATAAGGCCGGGAAAACCTACATCCGATTATCTTTTAAGAATTTCCAACCGCATTACCTTGGTAGGTTCCTTGTTCTTGGCTGCGGTTGCGGTAATACCCATAGCGGTAGCAGGATTTACTAAGATTCCCATGTACCTTCAGGGGACCAGTATACTCATCCTGGTAAGCGTGGCCCTTGAAACCTCTAATCAGTTGGAAGCCCAAATGGTTATGAGGCATTATAAAGGCTTTTTAAAGTAGGAGATTATCGTTGATTATATTAAAATCAAAGAGTGAAATAAAATTGATGGAAGAAGCCGGAAGGATCGTGGCCGGGGCCCATGAGGTCGTTAAAAATGCCATAGCCCCGGGTATCACTACGGCAGAGCTTGACGAGATAGCCGAGGATTATATCCGAAGTCGGGGTGGTATTCCCGCATTCCTAGGATACCAGGGTTATCCGGCCAGCATCTGTGCATCCATAAATGAGCAAGTAGTCCATGGGATTCCGGGTCCCGTTGCCCTTAAAGAAGGCGATATATTAAGCGTTGATATCGGTGCCTTTCATAACGGGTACTGCGGTGATGCGGCGAGAACTCATCCCGTCGGGGAAGTAACACCCGATGCCCATAGACTCATTGAAACAGCAAAAGAGGCCTTTTTCAGCGGACTGGAATTCGCCCGGGAAGGATACCGACTTTCCGATATATCCCATGCAATCCAAGTATATGTAGAAGGGAAAGGGTACTCCGTGGTAAAGGCGTTGGTCGGTCATGGCATCGGCCAGGCTATGCACGAGGAACCCCAGATACCAAACTTCGGACCTCCGGGAAGGGGGCCCAGACTCAGGAAAGGCATGGCATTGGCCATCGAGCCTATGATAAATGCGGGAGCCCATGAGGTAATGACACTCCATGACGGCTGGACGGTAGTAACAAAAGACGGCAGCCTTTCTGCCCACTATGAACATACCATTGCTATAACCCATGGGCAGCCTTTAATACTGACTCAAGAGGGGTAGATAAAGGTGATCGAGGATAATATAATGCAAATAGGAAGAGTAGTGTTGGCTAAAGCCGGAAGGGACAGAGGGAACCTCTTTGTAATAGTCGATGTGATAGATCATGAGTATGTATTTATTGCCAATGGCACCAATAGGACCATAGACAAACCGAAGAAGAAGAAGATCAAGCACTTAGAGCCCAGTCCTGATGTATTATCAGGCATAAGGGATAAAATCCTCGAGGGCCGGAAGGTGTTTGATGCAGAGATAAGAAAGAGTCTCGATGTTCTGTTATAGGGACTAATTACGATATCTGATGGGAAGTATGGGTGAGGAAACTTCAAAAACGCATTTATTAAATCTTTTGAAACTTTATGTGACGAGTAATTTTTGTTGACACCTAAAAGGAAAAGGGAGGGTGGATTGTTTGGCCAAAGAGGATATTATTGAGGTAGAGGGAACTGTTGTAGAAGCGTTGCCCAATGCCATGTTCCAAGTGGAGCTGGAAAACGGCCATAAGATATTAGCCCATATATCCGGTAAACTTCGTATGAACTTTATCAGGATATTACAAGGGGATAAGGTGACGGTAGAACTATCGCCCTATGATTTGACCCGTGGTCGGATTACTTGGCGAGGTAAGTGATAAGGAGGTAATGGGATGAAAGTAAAACCGTCTGTAAAACCTATTTGTGAAAAATGCAAGATAATCAGGCGTAAAGGTAAAGTCATGGTTATCTGCGAGAACCCCAGACATAAACAAAAACAGGGATAAGATG
>DASRNX010000236.1:0-3388 GCA_035647175.1 Clostridia bacterium
TGAAATAATTAAATTGTCTTTATCTGTAATAGTTAACCCTTAATTCCCGTAGTTACAATACCCTCAACCAGATATCTTTGACCTAAGAAGAACACTACAATAACGGGCAGTGTCAACAGAAGCGCCGCGGCGTTAACTACAGGTTCCAATTGGATCGTGGGCTGATTGGGTAAGGAATAACTAGTGCTTATTAGGGCAGTGGATAATGGATAGTTTTTAGGGCTTAAGAACATATATCCCGTCATATAATCGCCCCATGCCCCGTTAAAATCCAGCATTGCGACTACTGCTATCGCCGGCCAGGAAAGGGGGACAAATATCCGCCAAATAATAGTAAATGTGGTGCACCCGTCAATTCTCGCTGCATCTTCTAAGTCCTTTGGCAACGACGAGAGGAATTGTCTGAATAGGAATATATAGAAGGCATTGCCCCCTAGGCCGCCTAAGATCCAAATCCAATAGGTATCCTTTATCCCAATGTTGCTGAAAATTATAAACTGTGGAATTTGAACTGCTATTCCGGGTACCATAAGCATCGACAGGACCAGAATAAACATGGCATTTTTCCCCGGAGCCTTAAGCCTGGCAAACGCATATCCGAAAAGAAAATTCATACATATTGCTAGGCTTACGGATATGCCCGTTATGATCCCCGAATTTCCAACGTATTTCCAAAAAGGAATTAGGGTAACTGCCAAGTTATAATTGCTCCAATTCAACGTTTTTGGAATCAGAACAGGTGAAGAATACAAATCCCTCAAGGAGTTACTGAAGGTAAATATAAGCGGAATAACAAAAATAATGCTTAAAAGTATAGCAAGGATATAGACAAATACCAGATTTAACGTCTTACGCTTTGCATAACTTCCCATATCATTTACCCCCATCCTGTTGAACTTCGTAGTACACCCAGAATTGGCTCGATCTAAACACTGTAAATGTCAAGAGCAGAATTATAATGAATATAACCCAGATCATGGACAGGCCATAGCCAAATCTTTGATTCGCAAAAATTTGCTGATAGACGTGTACTTGATAGGTATAATTGGGCCTCAGTGGTGTATTTAAGATCCCGCTAGATCCGGTTGTTAATAATACCGGCTGGGCGAAGAGCTGCAGAGCACCGATTATTCCCATTATAAGGTTGTAAAAAATTATCGGGGTCATCATGGGAATAGTTATATAAAAGAATTGTCTGATGGGTTTAGCGCCATCTATAGATGCCGATTCATATAATTCTTTTGGTATCCCCTTAAGAGCTGCGAGATAAATGAGTATCCCTCCACCGGCACCCCAAGCCATCATAATGATCAAAGAGCGCGTTACCCAGTCATATCCGAGCCATGGGATTCCGTTCATACCCAAAGCGCGCAATATGCCGTTGAAAAGTCCGCCATTTTGGTTGTATATGGCCTTCCACATTAGACCTATGGCGACTGCCGGTACTATTGAAGGCAGATAGTAAATAGTCCTGAATACCCCGATACCCCTGATGGGGTTATTAAGCAAAACGGAAAGCAGAAATCCTATAACCAAGCCCATAGGGACGATGACCAAAGAAATCTGCAGGGTACGCCACAGGGAATACAGAGCGTCATTGTCTTTAAAGACGCGAAGATAGTTATCAAACCATACAAAGCGCAGGTTGGCATAATTAAATCCGGTAAAGTTAGTGAAACTTAAAAATATACCCCATAAAAAGGGTATCAATCTAATCCCAATAAACATCAAAACGAAAGGGGCTATGATCGTGTAAAACTGTATAGTCTCCCTTTTTTTCAGGCTCATAGGTGATTTTATCTTTGCTGTTTTTTTACGGTCACTCGTACTAATCATTGACAATCAAATTCCCTCCCCCAAATTTTTATTATGGATAAGTAGTCCAAAAACGGACTACTTATCCATGTGCAGATTTGAATTTCTTTTAATTTAATACAGTTCTATTTCCCCATTATGTCCTTACCCTCTTGGATCAACAGTTCAGCTTCGCTATTGAGTTTATCCGCTGCATCGTCTAAAGTATCCTTGTCAAAGTACACAGGGCTGAATATCTTATCGACAGCACTCTGTATAGAGGTATAGTTGGTGTACGGGTTATAGGGGAGCATATGCTCGGAGTACTTTAATTCCTCCATAAGTACATTAAAGCTTTGCTTATCAAATTCGGTCTCTTGCGGAAGCAATTCCAGTTTGGACTTAAATGCGGGAATACCCCATCCGGAGCGTGCACGATCGTTTGCCGGCTCTCCGCCAAGGAAGTATTCAAAGAATTTGAAAGCCTCGTCGGGATGTTCGGAGTTTTTGAATATTATGCCGCCGCATGCTGCAGTAGTGGTGCTTATCCGCTCGCCACCGTCGATTATCGGTGATGGGAGGTGAATAAAGTCTTCCATTCTGTCCGCGACGTTTTCATTGCTCCTGATCATTCCGGAGTACCAATAACCGGATGTAATAATTCCAACTTTATCTTCCATGAAAAGATCCAACGGTCCTACGGTGCTAACATTTATAGGGCTGATACATGCCCCGGTCTTCACGAAATCGTACCATTGTTTCATAAAGCCTTTGACTTCCGGTGAATTAAACTTTGCGCTGTTAAAGTCATCGGACCATACATCCGCACCCTTTTGCAGCATGGCAAGCATCAGTGTATCGTAGTCGAATCCGCTGCCAAAGGTCTGGCCATACCCAAATCGGGTAGTCTCGTCGCCTTCTTTAACGGTCAATTTTTCGGCTATCTCAAATAGTTCGCTGTAGGTTAGGGGTTTGCTTGAATCGGGAATTGGAACGTTCGCATCTTCGAAGACTTTTTTATTGGCCCACAGGGTATTGTCCAGACTATAGTCCTTTACGAATCCATAATATGGTCCGGCACCTTGTTTCTCGCCGTCGAAGCGATAAACGTCGACAACAGGTAAAAAGTCGTCCTTATTCTTAAAGATGGGACTGTTGTCAAAGTAACTGTCCAGATTTAATGCGAGGTTTCTTGATACAAAGGTTGGAATATCTCTTGCACCGTAGATACGTATTACGTCAGGTGCGTTACCGGCCGCAATCATGGCCATAAGCTTTTCGTCGGTCGCCTCTACCGTCTCTACCTTAATGTTGGGATTGTCGTTTTCGAAGTTCGGGAGTATGTCACCGGGAACCTCCCCTTCCGTGAAGTTAGTTGTAATGGTGACTTCGCCTTTAGAGCCGCCGCCTTTTGAAGCGGGACCGCCGCCAGCACAACCGGCCAATACAAGAACCGCTACTACCATCACACAGATACTAAGTACCAAGGTCTTTTTTTGCACAACAAATTCCTCCTCGTTTTTAAATTGAGAGCAGAACCCCTGATGTCGTGTGATATATCTAGTCACCAATATAATATCACACCGTATAATAA
>DASRNX010000237.1:0-12381 GCA_035647175.1 Clostridia bacterium
GATGCACATCGCTAAATACATATGCTATAATTATCTCAATGAAATTATTTGGACAATCGGGGGTATGAATTTTGTACAGGCAAGAGGATTTTGATAGTGTAAAAAAACAGGTTATGAGGACATTAGTTCTGCTGCTTGTCGGCCTGATATTCTTCATCGTAATCTCTGTAATCATCGCAAAACGGATAGAAAATTGGGCGGGGATGGTTTTTTTGCTGCTGGGAGTCAGCGCAGGAGTATTCATTTGGGGAGTATACGTAGCCCCTGTCTTCGCGTATTTTCGGTTCTTAAAGGATCTGATAACCGGGAAAACAAGACAGATTCATGGCCGGGCAGTGGAGGTCAGTTCCCATCCCGTATACAAGGATAATAAGCTATACTTTTATGAGGTCGGTATTGAAGAGGACGGAGTGGAGAGGCTGCTCCTACTGGATGATCAGAAGGAATGGCCAAAGATCAATATCAGCGAATCCTATAACTTTGAGGTGCATGAAAACTTTATAACTGATATAGAACCGGCATAGGAAACATGAAACATATCATGGAAGTACCGCTACCGTTCACCATTTTGGGTTTGATTTTTATGGGATAGGTTAATATATATTATGAATTAAATTCTAGGAGTGATGATTTTGAAGTATAGAAAGCTAGGCAGGTACGGTGTTAGGGTAAGTGAAATTTCCTTGGGCAGCTGGCTGACCTATGGGGCCTCATATGGAAAAGAACGGACCGAAGCCTGTGTCAGAAAGGCCTATGACCTGGGAATCAATTATTTTGATACGGCGGATGTCTATGGCATGGGACAGACCCATGCAGGGGCTGCCGAGGAGGTCCTAGGCGAAATTCTGCCGGATTTTCCCAGGAGCTCCTATGTATTGGCCACCAAGGCATTTTGGCCCGTAGGGGACGGTCCCAATGATAAGGGCTTGTCCCGCAAGCATATCATGGAGCAGTGTAACGCCAGTTTAAAGCGGCTTAATACCGACTATGTTGACATCTTCTACTGTCATAGGTATGATCCGGATACTCCGGTGGATGAAACCTTGAGGGCTATAGAAGATCTAATCAGACAGGGCAAGGTCCTATATTCCGGGGTCAGTGAGTGGAGTGCCACCCAGATTGCAGACGGTGTACATACGGCAAGACATCTAAATCTAAATCCCATAGCGGTAAATCAGCCCATATACAACATGCTCAACAGGTATATAGAGGACGAAGTTATGCCCCTATGCAGTAGGGAAGGCATAGGGCTCGCGGTGTTTAGTCCCTTGGCTCAAGGTATTCTTACAGGCAAATATAAGAGGGGGCAGGAAGTCCCCAAAGACAGCAGAGCCGCCGACGAGAGTGCAGGCCGGGGTATATCCAGACAGCTGAACGATGAGACATTGACTAAGGTAGAAAAATTGGAGGCTATAGCCTCGGATCTTGGAATGCCTTTAACTCAGCTGTCCCTTGCCTGGATA
This sequence comes from Clostridia bacterium, assembly GCA_035647175.1. Lineage (GTDB taxonomy): Bacteria > Bacillota > Clostridia > Caldicoprobacterales > UBA3941 > UBA3941. Next base: position 1,464 of record DASRNX010000237.1, read on the forward strand.
CTTACGCATCCAGAGATAAGCAGCGTAATAATCGGAGCATCAAGGCCTGAGCAAATAGAGGAGAATGTAAAGGCTGCAGGCAAGACCTTGGATGAGGATACCATGGATGCCATAGAGGAGATCCTAGACTAGACGAAAACTGATAGAGCGATTTTATCCCGGGCGGTCCTTGACCGCCCGTTCCGGTTTATGCCCCCGCCACTTCCCTATATCCTAATACCTGGCCGCCGTCGCCGATATAGACTATTAGGATGTTCTCCTGTTCCTGCATCTTAGCATGGGGATAGAAGTATATTGCCAGATATTCACCCTTGTAGCTGACATCTTTATTGTCCTTGTTTTTGCATAGGACGTCGGTATCCAGATTGTTTTCATATAATATTCTAGTTTCCTCGAATATTAGGGTCTTACCACAGGATTTTAAGAAGTCGGAACTCTTCTTGATTATTTCCAGATCCGACATATTTAAAATGGAGATGGACTTATGCTGGATCTCGGCATCGGGGGCTTCTGTACTACCCCAGACTGGGTTTGGGTTATTGCTTTTATTACACCCCGACACTAAAAGGATCAGAATAAAAATGGGTATGAGGGTATGACAGAACCTTTTCATTGTGCTCACTCTCCAAATCGACGTTGAAATGAACATTCAATGGCTTATTATCTATTGCCGGGCAACGGGTAACCAGACGGCGTATAGGGGCGATTTAAGGCCTTGGGGCTATAACGGACAAAATCTTTAGGCGATACTTTATATATATGCTGGGGAAGCAGGGCTCTATTACCGGGATCGTTGAAAGAGTAACGGATGCCATACCAAAGTGTTATTCAACGGGCATCCCATACTACATACAGGCACAACGGGTTATCATAATAAATTTTATGAATTATTTACGAAGGGAGGCAGCGCGGTTACACGCCGCCTGATGACATGAAGGACTTAAGCAAAGGAAAACTCCCGCAACGGGGGGAAATACCGAAGGAATTTAGATGGAAACTGGGGGATATCTATAAATCCGCTTCCCATTGGGAGGACGACTACAGATGGGTCAAGGAAAATCTACCGTCCCTTAAAGAACATGAGGGAAACCTGGGGGAGTCCGCACAGAACCTGCTCAGTGGGCTGGACACCTATACGGGACTTATGAAAAGGGTGGAAAAACTCTACGTATACGCCCATATGAAAAAGGACCAGGACAATGCCAATACCCAAAGCCAGGGGCTATTGGACCGGGCCCAGGGCCTGATGGTGGAATTTGGAGGTTTCACATCCTTTCTGGTGCCCGAAATTTTAGAGATACCAGAGAGCAGGATTAAAGAGTATATAGAGGCCCTTGATGGCCTCATGCCCTACGGCCATTATTTAGGGGATATAATGAGAAGGAAAGAGCACGTATTATCCCCCAAGGAAGAAAAAATCTTGGCTATGGCCGGGGAAGTTGCTGCGGCCCCGGAACACATCTTTGGAATGGTCAACAACGCCGATATGCGCTTTCCCTACATAACCGACGAGAACGGACATGAGGTAGAACTGACCCATGGGCGATACCTGCAGTTTATGGAAAGCAGGGACAGGGAGGTCAGAAAACAAGCTTTTGATGAGCTCTATAAGACCTACGGCAAGCAAAAGAACACCATAGCCGCTACCTTAAATTATTCCATTAAGAAGGATATTTTCTACAGCAAGATAAGAAACTATCCGTCTACCCTAGAGAACGCACTTCATTCGGATAAGGTTCCGGTACTGGTATATGATAACCTTATCAAGGCCGTAGAGGATAATATGGATGCTATGCACAGGTATGTATCCCTGAGAAAAAGGGCCCTGGGGCTTGATGAACTCCATATGTATGACCTCTATGTGCCCATTGTCCGGGATGTTGAGATGAAAATCCCCTATAATAAGGCAAAGGATATGATAGGGGAGGCGCTAAACCCCTTAGGGGATAATTACCTTGATATCCTAGAGGAAGGCTTTAACAGCGGCTGGATCGATGTTTTGGAAAACGAGGGCAAGACCAGCGGTGCCTATTCTTGGGGCTGCTACGATACCCACCCCTATGTGCTGATGAACTACCAGGAGAATATAGACAACGTCTTTACCCTGGCCCATGAGATGGGACACGCCATTCACAGTTATCTATCCAACAAGAATCAGCCATATATCCTGGCGGGGTACAAAATATTTGTCGCTGAGGTTGCCTCAACGCTCAACGAGATCTTGTTGACCAACCATCTCCTTGAAAACCTGGAGGATGACCGGCAAAAGGCCTATGTCTTAAACTACTATCTGGAACAGTTCAGGGGAACGGTATACCGCCAGACCATGTTTGCTGAATTTGAAAGAATTGTCCACGGTATGGCCGAGGGCGGCGAGCCCTTAACCGTAGAGAGCCTGTCAGAGGCCTATTATAAGTTAAATCTTAAGTACTACGGGCCCGATATGGTAGTAGATGATGAGATAGCCTTGGAATGGGCCAGGATTCCCCATTTCTACTCGTCCTTCTACGTATACAAATATGCCACTGGCTTTTCGGCCGCAGCAGCCCTGGCACAGAGGATATTGGATGAGGGCCAGCCGGCTGTAGATCGCTATCTGAATTTCCTATCCAGGGGCGGTTCGGATTATCCCATAGAACTTTTAAAAGGCGCAGGTGTAGATATGACATCGCCGAAACCCGTAAATCAGGCCCTCAAAACCTTTTCTGCACTGGTGGATAGGATGGGGAAACTATTATAGCAGTAAGGAAATGTATAGCAGTAAAGATATGGGGTTGATCAAGACTTGATACGAAACATTCTAAAGTTCTTGAAAATAATAATATTGGCAACGCTGATAGTACTGCTATGCGTAGATATTGTCGGAGTATATCTGGGCCTCATATTGGGTAAGACGGTACTGGGGCCCAGGCTCTTGATTGAGACCTTAAAAAGGCATGAGGCCTACGCCCAGATAAGACAGCTAATTTTCAAGCTGGTAAAGGGAAGCCTTCCAAACGGGCGAGACAGTATCCCATACCTGGAAAAGGCAATATCCGAAAGCTGGCTGGAACAGGAGATCAATATGCTCCTTAAAAACTATTATGCCTTTGCCAGGGGCGAAAGGAAGGATACCCCCATTATATTCTTCAGCGGCCTGAAAAGACGGGTAGTGGATGCCCTGGATGGGGATCAACCCCACGGGAACAGGATCAGATTGGTAAAGTTTTGGTTCGACCCGTTGCCCGATGAGGTTCGGCTGGAGGATTTTATGTCCGTAGACCTCCTATGGGGTATTCGGGGAGCCTTTGATCTTATGCTGCGGATTCCGTGGATAATGGGCGGTATAGCCCTTTTTATCATTCTGATTATGCATTTGCTCTTGCTGGATTGGAGGCAGTCAATGCTCTGGTTTGGGGCAGCTATAATAACAGCCGGGGCTTTGTTGATATTAATGGGCATAGCTGCGGTATGGGCAGCTGGACATATGAGCATCCTGGCAAACATGAAGGACAGGCTCCTGTCCCTGGATATCCCAAAGGCCAACGTAGTCAATTTTTTCAATTCATTTCTTAATGGCATTATCAATCCCATGAACATAATCGGTACCCTATCAATTCTAACAGGCGGGATGTTAATATACTTTGTCCCCATAGCCGAAGAGCCTCCCAAACCGGTGACGGAGTAGGGAGGATTTTCAATTCTGCCCTTTGCATGTATTCTAATGACTAAATTTGCTAATACTCTATAGGACAAGGGTTTCATCAAGATGCAAAAAAACATGAAAACCTTTACCCCGGTATATGTGGATTGCTTGGGTTTCCGGGCTTTATGAGTCCTGGGGAATTCTTGACGTGCAAAGAGGAGGAGCATAATGGAAAAGCCGGATGTGCTTTATTCAGAGGCCAGGGATCTAGCCGAAGAACATAAGGGAATAGTCTACAGAAAATCGGTGAACAGGGATTTTCTCAAAATAGAACAGGATAGTCAGATCCTTCTTGAAGCCTATAGGGATATCAATGAGCAGGTAAAGGCAAAACAGGACATTATACCTGCGGCAGAATGGCTTTTAGACAATTTTTATATGGTAGAGGAACAATCCAAACAGATACAACACGAACTGCCCAATAACTTCAGGGAATTGCCCATATTAAAATCGGGAATTCCAAGGGTTTATGAAATAGCGGAGGGTATCGTATCCTTTAGGTCGGGACAATTGGACGAAGAGCCTATAATAGGATTTTTAAAGGAATATCAGTCTGTTACGCCGCTGAACAATGGTGAACTATGGATCCTGCCCTTGATGATCAAGGTTTCCTTGATAAAGAGGATCAGGGAAAGAGCGGTGCACATAGTAGAATATCAAAAACAGAGAAACCGAGGGCGCAGATGGGGAGCCCTGTTGGTTGAGACCATCGATGCTCCCGGGGACGAGTTGCAACGCCTCATTATGGAGCACGATAGGGAAGTCGGGTATATGCTGCCATCCTACGCAGAGGGAATGCTTAGAGTGTTTCGCGACAGTGGGAGCAAGGGAGCATCCCTTATGATGTGGATAGACGGAAAGTTAGCGCTCCAAGGCACCAACTCCGATGAACTGATACAAGGGGAAAGGCAGCACCAGAGCGATTGCCAGGTCTCCATAGGAAACTACATAATAAGTCTAAAGTTTTTGTTGTCCATCAGATGGGAAGAAATCTTTGAGGAACTGAGCAACCTAGACGGCATCTTAAACAAGGACCCTTCGGGCTTTTATTCCGACATGGAATTTACCTCCCGGAACTACTACAGAACTGAACTTGTGAAGATCGCCAGGAGATATAGGGTAAGCGAGCTGGAAGTGGCAAGGCTTGCTGTCGATATCGCTGAGGATACCATGGAACCCACAGGGGGGGATATCAGGCTGGGGCATGTGGGGTATTATCTTGTTGACCAGGGCAGAAGAGAATTAAAGGAACGGCTAGGCGGCAAGCACCCCAAAGAAGGTTGGCTCAAGGAGCATCCCACGGCCTTCTATCTAGGGTCAATCGGGATTATTGTGGCCGTAACGATATTTCTGATGCTAAACTATCTAAGCGGGCTGTCCCCGGCACAAAATCCGCTAATATTGGTGCTCTCTGGGATAGTTATCTTTATACCCGTTGTAACCTTGGCTGTGGGTCTGACGCACTGGATCATACCAAGAATATTCCCGCCTTGCTACCTGCCCAAGCTGGAGCTGGAGGATGGAATACCCGAAGAATACCGCACCATGGTGATCGTTCCGACCCTTTTGACCAGCGAAAAAAGGGTTTGGGAACTCATAGAGCAGATGGAGGTATTCTATCTGGCGAACCAGGGAGATAACATCCATTTTGCCCTGGTGGGGGACTTTAAGGACTCCAAGAATGAAAAGGAACCCGATGATGAGGCCATAATAGATGCGGCTACCAAGGCGGTGGAAGAATTAAACCAAAGGTACAGCCGGGGGGACGGGGGCATATTCTATTTCTTCCACCGTCATAGGCAGTGGACCCCCGCCCAAAAATCGTGGATGGGGTGGGATCGCAAGAGGGGGGCCCTGGTGGAATTTACGGGACTCCTAAGGGGAAGGGAGGATACCAGCTTCTCGACCCAAGTAGGGGATATGTCCATGCTTCCCAAGATAAAGTATGTAATCACCCTGGATGCAGATACCAATCTACCGAGGGACGTGGCCAAAAGGCTTGTGGGAACCCTGGCGCATCCCCTGAATCGGCCCATAGTCGATAAATCCCTCAACAGGGTAGTAGAGGGTTATGGGGTCTTGCAGCCTAGGATAGGGGTTTCAGTTGACAGCGCCAGTCGCTCGTCCTTTGCTCTGACCTTTTCCGGACAGACGGGGGTGGATCCCTATACCACTGCTGTATCTGATGTGTATCAGGACCTTTTCTGTGAAGGGATTTTTACGGGTAAAGGGGCCTACGATGTCGATGTATTCAATGATATACTGAGCTCTCAAATACCAGAGAATAGCATCCTGAGCCATGACCTTTTGGAAGGCTCCTATATAAGGGCGGGCCTCGTTACCGACATCGAGCTGATAGACGGTTACCCGGCCAACTATATCTCATATGCCATGCGGTCCCATAGGTGGGTAAGGGGGGATTGGCAGCTCTTGCCCTGGCTCTTTGGTAAGGTGAAAAATGCCAAGGGGGAGAGGATAAGAAACCCCCTTTCGGCAATCTCAAAGTGGAAGATATTCGATAACCTGAGAAGGAGTCTTTTATCCCCGTCCCTCTTTTTGCTGTTGACCCTAGGATTGACCGTACTTCCGAGATCCGACTGGTTCTGGTTGGGGTTATTCACCATAACGCTGACGCTGCCCCTGCTTATGGATGTGGTAGCCTCCTTTATAGGCAGGGTGGGTTCGCCGAACCGGTTCGCCGGGGATATCCTGTACGGAACAAAGAATTTGGCCATGCAGATAATCCTGACCTTTGTCTTTTTGGCCCACCAGGCATATCTGATGACGGATGCCGCCATAAGATCCGTTGTGAGGGTGTTTTTTACCAGAAAAAACTTGCTGGAATGGGTCACCGCCGCAGATACCGACAGAAGGTTTAAGGGAACCCTGGAGGACTATTGGAAGAAGATGCTGCCGGCTATGCTGATCTCCGTGGCTTTTTTTATCTGGGTGGTGACCTTTAGAAGATCCTTTCTATTTATACCCCTAGCCATATCCCTCATTTGGCTAATATCGCCTTTAATTGCCTACAGGATCAGTCAGCCCAAATACAGAAGGGAATCCGACCTGTCCAAAGAGCAGGTACATAGATTGCGCATGATAGGCAGAAGGACCTGGAAGTACTTCGACGAATTTGTAGGCGCCGGGGATAATTGGCTCCCCCCGGATAACTATCAGGAAGAGCCCCATGTGGGGATCGCTCACAGGACCTCGCCTACCAATATAGGCCTGGCCCTTATATCTACATTGACTGCAAGGGATCTGGGGTACATAAGCACAACCCAGGCAATTGAAAGGTTTGAAAACACCTTTAGGACGCTAAGGCGGCTTGAAAAATGGAACGGACATTATTATAACTGGTATAACACCCGTACCCTAGAGCCCCTAAAGCCAAGATATGTATCCTCTGTGGACAGTGGAAATCTGGCCTGCTACCTTATCCTGCTCAAGCAGGGGATAGCCGAGCTGTTGTCAAGGCCCCTGGTAGGCAAGGAAGTGGCCCTCGGTATAAGAGATACCATGGACTTAGACTTTGAAAAGAGCGGAAGATCCATACCCCCCATCATAAATATGTTAGAGGCCAGCGAAAACATTACTCTGACGGAATGGAAGCTGACCTTGAACCAATTGGGAAATATCGGGAATTACACCGACAGGCAGATACATCAGTACAGGGAAGAGATGGCCGCCATGGTGCCTTGGGTTGACCTACTATTGGACGTTCCTAGGAGCATTTTAGGGGAGAATGGGCTTCCTGCCGAGGCAAAGGAGAGCTTTGGAATCCTCATGGATAAGCTGAACAAGGAATTTTCCCTAAAGAAAATCCTAGACGATTATCATTATGTCTTGGATAAATTATCGAGGATAATCCTGTCCTTAAGGAGGACAAAAAACCCGGACAAGGAGTCCAACGGGGTGGCTACATGGCTAAAGCAGCTGGAGATTGCCCTGGGTGAATCCCATATGGCCGCCAGAAAGATGGCCCATAGGTGCAAAAAGCTTATGGACATCATAGACGAAATATTTCAGGATATGGATTTCGCTACCCTATACGATAAAAAGAAGGAGTTATTCTCCATTGGATACGACATTGAAGCGGGGGAGCTGCAGGATGTATACTACGACCTATTGGCCTCCGAGGCCAGGCAGACCAGCTTTGTAGCCATTGCCAAGGGGGACGTCCCACAAAAGCATTGGTTTAAGCTGGCCAGATCCTTGACTATGGTAGGCGATTCCAGGAGCCTCTTGTCCTGGGGCGGGACCATGTTCGAATACTTGATGCCCATGCTTATAATGAAAAACTATAGGAATACCCTATGGGACGAAACATACCAGGCGGTCTTAAAGGGGCAGAGGCAGTATAGCGATCAGAGGCATCTACCTTGGGGAGTCTCCGAATCCGCCTTCTATGCCTTTGACCTTCAGCTAAACTATCAATACAAAGCCTTCGGGGTGCCCAAGTTGGGCCTTAAGAAGGGGCTTATAAAGGATATGGTGGTCGCACCCTATGCTTCCATAATGGGGCTTAACATAGATCCCCTAGCGGTTATGAAGAACATTGAATTCCTGGAATCGGAAGGGGCCAGCGGCAAATATGGAATGTATGAATCCATCGATTATACGCCCGAAAGGGTCCCCAGCAGAAAAAAGAGCATGCTGGTCAAGACCTATATGGCCCACCATCAGGGGATGATACTCCTGGCCTTTAATAATTATTTGAACAACTGCGTTATGCAGGAGCGCTTCCATGCCATACCCATGATTAGGGCCACGGAACTGTTGCTACAAGAGCGGATCCCCCAAAGGGAAATTGTCATCAAGGAGCACAGCGACGCCTTTGATATTCCGGATATGGACACGGAGATGAAATCCTATCAGGAAATCCATGCAAGAAATATCATAGATACGGCCCATACTCCCGCGCCGGAGGTTTGTGTGCTGTCCAACAACTACTATACCACCATAGTCACCAACAGCGGCGGCGGATTCAGCCAATATCAGGAGCTGGCTATTAATCGCTGGCGGGAGGATGTAACCCGGGATAATTGGGGAATGTTCTTCTATATTAAAAACTTGAACTCCGGGAACTACTGGTCATCGGGATATCAGCCCTGTGAGGACTCCGGAGAAAAGTACGAGGTCGTCTTTGAAGGTGATAAGGCCATCTTTTCACGAAAGGATGGCAATATTGAAACAAAGACGGAGATAACGGTATCGCCGGAGCATAGCGTTGAGATTCGGAGAATTACACTGAACAATCACAGTGAGCACGAAAGGGCGATGGAGGTCACCAGCTATTTTGAACCCATCCTTACGCTACAGGGGGACGATACCGCCCATCCGGCATTTGTCAACCTTTTCGTTGAGACCGAATATGTCCCAGAACACGATATATTGGTCATGACCCGGCGGCCCAGGAGCAAGGACTACAAGCAGATGTGGCTGGCCCATACCATGATAGCGGAGGGAGAACCCATAGGGGTTGTGCAGTACGAATCGGATAGATCAAAATTCATCGGCCGAAACCGGGGGCTTAAACACCCTGTAGCCATGGACCCCGATCAACCCCTCAGCAATACCGTGGGAGCGGTGCTTGACCCTGTTATGTGCCTGAGACAGCGCATTGGCATAGGGCCCGGCCAGGCAGCCAAGCTATCGTACATGGTTGCCGTTGCCGATACCAGGGACGAGGCTATTAACCTGGCTAGGGAATATCGAAATACGGCCGTTATATCCAGGGCATTTGAGCTTGCATGGACCCATAGCCAGGTGGAGATGAGATATCTGAATATCTCGTCTACAGAGGTGAACCTGTACCAGAAGATGCTCTCTTCCATAATATATACAAACCCTGCCAGAAGGGCCATCCTAAAGGATATTATGAACGAAGAGGACCAAAGCCGGCTCTGGACATACGGTGTTTCCGGAGACCTTCCCATAGCGACCATCAGGATAACCAACACCGAACAGCTGGAAATGGTAAGGCAGATGCTGTCCATCCACGAATACTGGCGGCTGAAGGGGATACTAGTGGACCTGGTAATACTGAATGAGTACGGCAACAGCTACGAACAGCCCGTCCAGGACCGTCTGAGGGAGATGCTTATGGTCAGCCACTTGAGGGAGCTGCAGGACAAACCGGGGGGAGTATTCCTCCTGGCAGGTAACTTGATGCCCGATGGGGATAAGAACCTGTTGGCCTATGCTTCCAGGATTACAATAGACGGCGAGATGGGGTCTGTGGCCTCTCAGTTAGAGGCTAATGGCTCGGGCGATAAGCTGCCGGACGCAATGGAGTATGTAGGCTCTGAGAAGACGGAAGAAGATGAGATAAAGGAGTATGGGGAACTCTTATACTTTAACAATATCGGCGGATTTACGCCGGACGGGAGAGAATATGAGATAAGGCTCCAAGGCGGCAACGCCACCCCCCTTCCCTGGAGCAATGTCGTAGCCAATGAGGTATTGGGATTTTTGGTAACGGAATCCGGGGCGGGATATACATGGTACGGTAACAGCCGGGAGAATAAACTGACGCCCTGGTCCAACGACCCCGTCATGGACCCTGCAGGTGAGGCGGTATATGTAAGGGATGAGGATTCCGGGGCTGTCTGGTCCATTGCGCCGACTCCGATTCGCACCGACGGGGACTATACCATACGCCACGGTCAGGGCTATTCCGTCTTCGAATACGACAGAAACAGATTGAGACAAAAGCAGACCATGTTCGTAGTTCCCGACCAGCCCATTAAGTACTACCATATAGGGCTTACGAACGATTCCCAAAAGGTAAGAAAGCTCACTATAACCTTCTACGTCGAATGGGTATGCGGCGTCAACCCCATCCCCAACAACCAATTTATCGTGACCGGTGAAGACAGGGCTATAAACGCTATCCTTGCCTACAACCCCTATAACGGTGAATTTGGAAACAGGGTAGCCTTTATAGCCTGCGACAAACCCTATACGAGCATTACCGGAGACAGGACGGAATTTATAGGAAGGAACGGATCCCTAAGGGATCCGGCTGCCCTGGGGCGGGTGGGGTTGTCCAACCGGGTGGGACCCGGGCTTGACCCCTGCGGTGTTATTCAAGTGGCCCTGGAGATTGGACCCGGGGAGGGAGAGGAACTGGTCTTTGTATTGGGCCAGGGAGACGATGAGGCCCAGGTAAGGCAGCTCATAGGGGATTATACCAATATGGCCGCCGCCCAATCGGCCTTGGAAGGGGCA
>DASRNX010000238.1:0-14429 GCA_035647175.1 Clostridia bacterium
TCAATATTTACTTTGCAACGCTGGCTACAACGCCGGCACCCACGGTCCTGCCGCCTTCACGGATAGCGAACCTTAGGCCCTCTTCAATGGCGATGGGGGTGATAAGTTCCACTTCCATGTCGATGTTGTCCCCGGGCATTACCATCTCTACGCCTTCCGGCAGATGGGCCACACCTGTTACGTCGGTGGTCCTGAAGTAAAACTGAGGTCTGTAACCGTTAAAGAAAGGGGTATGCCTGCCGCCCTCTTCCTTGGTCAGTACATAAACCTGGGCCATGAACTTGGTATGGGGGTTGATGCTGCCGGGCTTTGCAAGAACCTGACCTCTCTCGATATCGGCCCTTTGAACGCCGCGAAGCAGTACACCTATGTTGTCGCCTGCAACCGCTTGGTCAAGAAGCTTTCTGAACATCTCGACTCCCGTTACGACTACGGTCCTGGGCTCGTCGGAAAGACCTACGATCTGTACGTTTTCCGATACCTTGACGGTTCCACGCTCTACCCTGCCGGTGGCAACTGTACCACGCCCGGTTATGGAGAATACGTCCTCAACGGGCATCAGGAAGGGTCTGTCTACGTCCCTCTCAGGTGTGGGGATATAGGAGTCTACGGCATCCATAAGCTCTAGGATGGGTTTGCATGCCTCATTCTCGTTAACGTCTACGGATTCGTCGTTTAGAACGGTTTCTAGGGCGTTAAGGGCAGAACCCATAACTACGGGAATATCGTCTCCCGGGAACTCATACTCGCTTAAAAGTTCTCTGACTTCCATCTCAACCAGCTCTAAGAGCTCTTCGTCGTCTACCATATCCGTCTTGTTCATAAATACGATGATGTAGGGTACGCCAACCTGACGGGCAAGGAGGATATGCTCCCTGGTCTGAGGCATGGGGCCGTCGGCTGCGGATACAACCAAAATAGCTCCGTCCATCTGGGCTGCCCCAGTGATCATGTTCTTTACATAGTCAGCGTGACCGGGACAGTCAACGTGGGCATAGTGACGGTTTTCCGTCTCATATTCCACGTGGGACGTGTTGATGGTGATACCCCGTTCCTTCTCTTCGGGGGCCTTGTCTATCTCGTCATACTTTGCTGCTTCGGATTGCCCCAGCTTGGACAATACCATGGTAATGGCCGCAGTCAAGGTGGTCTTGCCATGGTCAACGTGCCCTATGGTTCCTATATTTACATGGGGCTTTGTTCTTTCAAATTTTGCTTTCGCCATTTTCCTTCTTCCTCCTTCGTGACCCGGCAACACTTATTATTATGTAACCGCTAATTACACATAGCCAGGTGTTTCATTTATATTGATTATATAGCAATGGAGCCCACGACCGGACTTGAACCGGTGACCTCCGCCTTACCATGGCGGCGCTCTACCTGCTGAGCTACATGGGCTTATTAGTTACTAGATTCCGGGCACCGGGTGGTCAGGCCGAGATCAGCCCCTGGCTTATTCTAAATGGAATTTCTTCCACTTAGCTTATTTGCCCCCTAGTCCCCTATCTCTAGAATATGGAGCGGGTGATGGGAATCGAACCCACGTAGCCAGCTTGGGAAGCTGGTATTCTACCATTGAACTACACCCGCATATTGTCAATTTGTTTTACCGCCTCATGCAAGGCTTAGCATGCCCGTGAAACTCCTTGCTTCTATAAAATAGTTATGACGAACACGTTATATATTATAACTTTTCGCCGCTTTTGTCAACTGCTTTTTTGAAACTTTTTCAGTCCCTTTCCTCCAGATAACGTTCCACCTTTCTCTTTACACGTTGGAGCGCATTATCTATGGATTTTACATGCCTGTCCAATTCAAGGGCAATCTCCTGATATGACTTTCCCTGAAGGTAGGATGTTAGGACCTCCCATTCAAGATCGCTAAGGAGTTTTTCGATAACGGTTTCTATATTTGTAAACTCCTCTTTCCTGATAATGAGTTCCTCGGGGTCCGTGGCCCTGGCACCTGTTATTACATCCAGAAGTGTTCTGTCGGATTCTTCTTCATATATGGGTTTATTCAGGGAGATATACGAGTTAAGGGGTATATGCTTTTGGCGTGTAGCCGTCTTAATAGCGGTGATGATCTGCCGTGTAATGCATAGTTCTGCAAAGGCACGGAAGGATGTTAGTTTTTCCGGTTGGAAATCCCGAATCGCCTTGTATAGTCCGATCATTCCCTCCTGAACTATATCCTCGCGGTCTGCGCCTATTAGGAAATAGGACCGGGCCTTGGCCCTCACAAAGTTCTTATACTTTTCCAAAAGATAGTCATAAGCATAGGTATCACCGCCCAAAGCCTTAATAACTATATCCTCATCCGATAAAATATCATAATTCCCTGTTTTCCTACTGGCAGTGCTTGCCTCCACCGAAATCCCCCCATAAATATGCCAGGTCCTCGCAGCTATGTTAAGCCTATGACCCATTCAATTATACATTACATAATCCCGGCAAGTCAAGCCGTGTTTGCCCAGTTTTCGCCCATAATTTCCCTAATATTTCATTATCCGTCTCTCTGTCTGGCTATCTCATACATCAGTACTGCCGCAGCAACGGAAGCATTTAAAGAGGATATCCGGCCCATCAGCGGAATCTTTACAAGAAAATCGCACTTTTCTTTGACCAAGCGTCCCAGTCCCCTGCCTTCACTTCCCACTACCAGGGCTATGGGCCCCGTGAGATCCTTCGAGGTGTACGAATCCCCGTCCATATCTGCACCGGCAACCCATAGGCCATGTTTTTTTAAAAGCTCTAATGTGTCTGAAATATTGGTAACCTTGGCTACCGGCATGAACTCAACGGCTCCGGCGGAAGCCTTTATGGCAATGGGGGTGAGCCCCACGGCCCGCCGCTTCGGTATGATTACCCCATGTGCACCGCAGCATTCTGCGGTCCTTATCACCGAACCTAAGTTATACGGGTCCGTTATCTCGTCTAGGATAATTATAAAGGGTTCTTCCCCCAGCTGGGACGCCCGTGCCAAAATATCTTCGATTCCGACATAGCTGTAAGGGGTCACAAAGGCTATAACCCCCTGGTGAGCACCGTCGGTCATGGACAGTTCGTTAAGCCTCCTTCTGTCAACCTCCTGTATGACTATTCCCTGGGCCCTTGCCTTTTGAATTATCTCCAGAATGGAGCCCTCCCTGGCACCTTGAGCTACCAGCAGTTTTTCCACTGTCCTGCCCGATCGAAACGCCTCCAACACCGGGTTACGGCCCTCCACCTGGCCCTCGTTGTCGCCGTCTCGGCCGCTTCCAGATTCCCCCATGGTTCTCTCATCCGAGGCACCGCCACGATACCTTTCATTTCGGTCACCCGCTTTTCTGTTACCCTTAAACCCGGATCCCGGTTTTTTATCCCTATTGTTCATGATAATCTTCTCCTTAAAATCTTCTCTTTAAATAATTCCCTTTAAATAATTCTTTTGTCCCTGTTCATTGTCCTTCTGACCGGTGTGGCCATGAGCTATTATTGGTAGCGTATGACCTCAATTACATCATACAATGGGTTAAATATGTTTATCTATGGGATTTTAGTATCCATCCGCCTATTTCCATCAGCCGATCTGTGCGCTCCGTCAGATACAAATATCCCAATAAAGCCTCGAAACCCGTTGCATGTTTATATTCGCCTATATCCGCATTTTTCGGTACCGTCCCGGACTTCGTGTTTCTCCCCCTGCGGATTATATTTTTTTCTTCCTCCGTCAAGCGCCCCAATATATCCTCTAAGGTATGGGCCTGGGCGCCGGCGCTTACATAGTTAATAGCCCTGTTGTGAAGGCTATGTACCGTAAGGTCCTCGGTGATGATCAAATATGTTCTGACCAATAAGTCGTATATGGTATCCCCGATATATGCCAATACCAGCGGGTTCATCATCTTTATTTCATCCTCGCCTAGATCCTTCCCTATAAGTTCCTTTAAATGTCCCATAATCATTCCATAACAACCTCCATAGTATTATACCCATTGTACACCATATTCCGCCGCCTGTCCCCTGACTTGCACCAAAGTTTGGGCCGATATTATTTGTATTAAAGGGGGATCTGGGATAAACCATACTGCTACGGCCGGATGACAATCGTTTGATTATTTTCTGAATAAAGGGTTATATATATGAATAGAAGCATATGGTAGCAGATTATTTTAACGGAGGAGGATGACCATGAAGGGATGCTACGGATGGCGAAACTTATTTAATCCGGCTAATATGCACGGCAGAAGATGGTTTGCCGGCATGATGCCCATGCACAGTTGGGGTGGCGGCCTTTTTATGTTTCTTTTCTGGGCCCTTATAATCGCGGGAGTTGTCTATCTTATCATTCGGCTGTCACGAAATAGTTCCCCCTCGAGATACATGCCCGTCGGCGGACAGGATAATGCCATAAACATTCTTCGGGAACGCTTGGCACGGGGTGAAATAAGCCAGGATGAATACGATGAAAGGCTAAAGATATTAAAGGAGCAACCTTGATTTCCTTAACCATACTATAAAGGGGCCGTTACGCCGGCGAACAGTTAACACCGGTGTGACAGCCCCTTTTTTTTAAAGGATTGACTCACCATATATTTTATATTTTTCAGGCGTCCATGAAACGCCCAGGCTTTCAGACAGCAGTCAGAGATATACCAAAATCACCTTGTTATTACAACAGGCGTTCCGACGGTTACATACTCATAAATCTCTTCCGCATCCTCGTTGGTCAGACCTATACAGCCCCAGGTCCAGTTGTCGCCGAACTCGGGAACATCCCCGCCATGGATGCCTATTCCTCCACCCAACGCTGTGCGCTGCGGCGGCGTTTCCCCCCTGCCGATAGCCTCTGCTATGCTGTCGTGGGTTATCCTATCGATAATCCCCTGTTCCAATCCCCGCCGGGCATCCTCGACGTTTGGATAGCTGAGTCTCAGCCACCTGGAACCCAGATATTCGTCTGCCGGTGTCAATACCGACTTTTCCGTGATATAGAATGTGCCCTCAGGGGTCTTCCGATCGCCTTGGATCTCTTTATCCTCCATCCCAGCTTCACCGAAATGGGCCTTGTACACTTTAACCTCGGTATCGCCCCTGTAGAGGGATAGTTTCTGGTGGGTTTTTTCTATTACAACCCTAATCTCGTCCATATTATCCTGGCCCGTGCTCTTTGAGTCTATGTCCCGCTGTTCTATATTTTCATATTCTACACTTTGTCTATTTATTCTTTCCCGGTCTATACTGTTCTCATCTATAATCAGGTCTTGTCCGGGAAGAATCAGATCGGATTCGAGTCCGTTATCTTCCATAAGATCGTTAACAGTGGTGCCGTTTTCCGCGGCTATGAGGTATAGACTGTCACCGTTTTTGACCCTATAGGCGCCGATGTTTGTATCTGGGTCCGAAGCTGAAACTATTCCTGCGCTGTTATTAGCCCCGCCCGGATTTAATATCGAAAAAAGAGCAATTATCGCCATAGCGACTAATAGAACAACCGACCACTTTTTTAACATCCCCTTTTCCCCCTTACATGAAAAACGGCAGCATGTTTGCCCTTGTCAAACTTCCGCCGCTTCTTTTGTTTTGTTAAAACATCGGAAGCAATTGCATTGGCAATTGCAACACACAGGTTTCAACGAGGCGAGGGATTTATACCCACCGCCTGTTTTACTAATCGGAACTCGCCGCTTATAGAAGCGGGAGACATCTTGCCTACTCGTTATATATGAATTAAGGGCAATGTTTTGCGACATCCGTATACCAATGCAGAATATTCGTCGCAAAGCATGTAGTTTACATAATATATTATAACATGGGGTTTAAGTAATTGCCAAAGGCAATAAGTGGTCCCATTGCCTAATTGATCTAGCCGATTCTAAGGAATAATCCTCTGTCCCTTGGGGAGCACAGATTGGCTGAAGAAGTTTTTTAATCCGCGAATCCCTAATGAACGCCCGGTTGCCGTCATTCGTACTTGAAATCTATGAAACGACCCAAAATATTTCTTATACCTTTAAAAGCCCTCCGTCATATGGGTAACGTGCTTTCTGAATATTATCTCCGTATCCTCCAGAATCTCCTGGTTATGGGCGGTAACCCTACCTAGTTCCTTGGCTTCCCCCATACCTATATACCCGGAAATTATTTGGGAAAAGGTTTGAATATCGCATTCTAAATCCGCAGGGTCGCCGCCTGCATCCTCTACCGTCGCCACACCTTCCCCTATGATCACCCTCAGAACTCTGCTGTTCCATGGTGCCCATCTATCATCTATCTTGATGGTGAAAGACCCCTTGTATAGTATGGGATACGCATAGGCTTCAAGAGCGGCCTTTACGTCTATCACCCTTATCATCATGCCCGGTCGGATTTTTTGTTCTGTTGGAGGATTAGCTAGGATCAATGCGGTGTTGTCATCCTGGGGTGCCTCCCATACTACCCTTTCTGCCTGTGCGCTATGGTAGTAGACGAAACGCAGAATCTCCAGCTTGGTTTCCAAAGAATCATATGCCATCTCCAAAATAGTAAATGTCCATTCCTTTACGGAATAGATTATGTATCCTGCCAACCCATTTCCCTGATGGCTATAGGCATACCCGTATGTGCGGTCTTTCCCCAGGCCGTTGATTCTAGATTGCCACCTCTTATTGTCCCTTTTTACTGCCCCATTATATCTGGAGAAAAAATTTCCATGCACTCCTACGATGTTGTCTATGTCCCTGGGCCTGAGGGGACGAAATTCGCCCTTGCCTGTGCCTATCCCCTTTAACCCATCCATGGAGATAGTATATTTCTTTGTGTGAAAGCCCAATTCCCAACCGTATTTTCTGTAAAACGAATACGAAAATGGGCCCAAGGCGGAAAATACGTATCCCCTATCCTTCAAAACCTCCAGTGATTTAATCAATATACCGGATGCACAATGGCGGTTCCTATATTCCGGAAGGGTCGATACCACCCCAATTCCGGCCATGGGCACGGTTTTTCCGTAGAAATACATATCATGGGATGAAATGTATATAAGCCCTGCCAGCTTGTCCCCATCAAAACAACCCAGCCAATCCTCCGAATTAAAATCCTTACTTACGATACCCTCCACCATATCCGGCGGCATTTCGAAGCAACAGTTTAAAATATGCTTGATCGATTCTTTGTGTTCATTTTCTATAAATTTTACTTCCAATTCATATACCCCCAATAAGGAATTTTCAGAATATACCTAAATATATAATGAACAGATGGTGTTGTCAAACAAGTAACAGATAAAAGGCGTATAATCTAAATGTGAAGAGTACAAAAGACACGTCTGCAGATAAACAATACGGAAACCAAATATATCTATAGTCCATATATTATATAGTTGAAGCTGCCCTCCGCATCCTGTTTTCCCATAGCTTTAATAAGAGATATGACCCGGCTTATTCAATATGGCCTTAAAAAACGCATATACAAAGATTATTGCGCCGTTGACCATAAATACGACGGTGATATCAAAAAACCTTATGAGTATAAAGGCTAAGATTATGCCCATCACCCTGGCGGTGTTGCTCATTATATTATTAATCCCGAAAACCCTGGCCATAAGGGTCCCCTTGGCTATGGTCTGCAGCCTGGTCCAAAGTGAGATGTCGAAGAGAAAATGAGCGGTACCCTCGATGATCAATGCGATAATAACGCTCGACAAGTTCTTGGAAAAGCCATACATCAGCCAGGACAGGCAAGTGAAAAAAAGCGGTAAATAGAAGGTTTTAGCACCCTTTACCCCGCCTCTGCGGTCAACTATCACGGATATGAACATTGCCAGAAGCCTCGTGCTGTAGAAAACAGACAGGATGAACCCCCATAGTTTGGCGTCCACGCCCATCTTATCAAATGCCAGGGAATAAAAGGCGAAACTCACCGATGTGGTTCCGAAGGAGAGTACAAATCCGGCGATCCCCAATTCCCTGATGGAATCCATTCTCCAGAAGTATTTGATTCCATCCCCTATTTCATTTAAAAATCCTCCCGGCCGAAATCGAATATCATTTACAGCGGAACGCCTATAAATATCTTTTATAAATAGAACTATTAAGGCCGAGGTCCCGTAACACAGGGTGCTGGCCATGAGTACCCGCTCCTTATCCCATAGATGAACGGCTATTCCCCCAAGTACGGGTCCTAGGAGATTGGATAGACCGGACATGCCCATGGACAGAGAGTTACCGACAAGGGCATCGCCCCCCCGCAGGGAATCTCTAATCGCCTTCCTAAAAACCGGTTCCTGTACGATCTGGATACATGCAAAAAACATCAATATCGTGTAGACCATATGCAGCTGAATTTTGTGAATGAACAGGGTGGCCAACACACCTTGCAAAAGGTAGAGTCCTGACAGAAACTTTGCGCCGTTTAGCCTGTCACCCAGCACCCCTGCGAAGGGGGACAGGAGGATACCCACTATGGGCGTTATTACAAGGCTAAATCCGGCGGCCAGACCCGAGCCCGTGGTCTCTAACAAAAGAATGGTCACGGCCAGCAACCGAAAGTTATCCCCAAATTCCATTATACCCTGACCTATCAGCAGGCGGACAAAGGGTTTTCGAAGGGCTATATATTGTAAGGCTCTACCTCTTCTATTCATGGAACAAGACCTCAATTATCTATCTATACATGATAGTATTATGTGTTTGGTGATTATATGCGGCAAAAAGGGTATCCGAAGATACCCTAATCGTTTCTTTCTATTATACTGGGCATAGGCCTGTAATAGCTGGTTCCCATGTCCTTAATTTCTACGGTTCCGTCGGGGTTGCTCACGGTTACCCCGGATTTGACTGTAGCGCCATCCATACCATCTACTACCCTATGCTCAACCCCCGGGGAGAGTTCCGGGTTTTTCTTATACAGTATAGGGGCCTTTTGGATATCGGTAACATCATGGTGCCACTTTATATCAGGTGGTTTTTCTTCCCCATAAAAAGCTATATAGAGCATATTTTCTATGCCCTCGGCCCATATGAGGATGGGAAATGAAGTGTTGTTCTTAAACTGAAAATCCCTGCTCCCATATGCAACCGTGGCATCCTGGCCATAGGGTACATAGGGTACGGGCATGCTGTGGTTATATCTTTGTACTATCTCTAAATTGCTAAGTACCGCAACATTATAGAGGGTGGACGAAATCTTGCACACACCGCCCCCGATGGTGGTAATAAGTTGCGTCCCTGCATATGTGGGACCGCTCTTAAACCCCTTGGATTCATCATATGGTCCTATTTCCCGGTTTTGGGAGAATATCTTGCCAGGCTCTATTATCTTCCCCGATAAAAGCCTTGCCCCTAAGTGTACGTTATATTCTTCCCCGGGAAGAGGGTCCGGTAATACCGTACGGTAGGCCGCCATCAGCACCTTGGTACCGTGTTCATTTCCGGCTTTTAGAAAATCCGTGTCCCTTTCCCAGGGCAGAGTTTCGACCTGTCCGGATTTTTCATCCTTAACGACCCTTATCTCTATATGCCCGCCGCCGCCCTTGCCCGGGGCGCCGGTGCCGTTATCCCATAGCTGCGGCCCTTTTGATTTTGGTCCCTTAATTTCCCCATCCCCTCTACGGCCGGACCTGTGGTCTGCTGATTTTGGTGGATTTGGATTTAAGGCAAATAGTACCGAAATAATCACCAAGGTGATCAATATTGTTATCAGACTTTTCCTGCTAAATATATGCCCACCGCCTTTAAAATAGTAATTGTAGCGATAATCGGGGTATCCCATGACAATCAAAGGAAATCCCCAGCACCACGGGGGCCGATATGGCCTGTCCCATAGGTACTAAAGCCCTGGGATGGATTCCTTCACCCTGTCATAATCCTCCATAGTATCGATGTCTTTAAGTATACCCGGATCCCTTACCGGAACGGGAATGTAACCCTTATCCGATATGAATTCCCTTAGGGTTGAATAACGCCCCTCCGCCAACAACTCCTCCACTAGATGTCCCCTAATCAATATGGGATGCCCATTTTCGCCATTAAAAAGGGGGACAATTATATCCCCCTCTGCGCCCAGCATCTTCCCATAGGTCTCCCCCGTTACCAGTGGATAATCCCCGGGAATAAAGAAGATTCTGTCCCCCGAGACATTCTTAAAGCCTTCCTTCGCTGAGCTAAACATTCCCTCTCTGTAGTGCGGGTTGTATACCATCCTTACTTTTTGATACTTTGCGATGACCCTTCCGATATTTTCAAAGTTGTGTCCACCTACAACTACGATTTTGGAACAAAACCTATACATCCCGGTAATGCACCTTTCGATGAGGGTTATGCCGCCCAGATCAAGTAGCATCTTACAGACCCCTGTCCTTTTGGAAAGCCCCGCTGCTAGGATCACTCCTTCAATTAATTCCATTATCTAGATCACCCATTTGCTAAGTATTGATAGTGCCAGGGTCACGACCGCAGCGATTGGATTTATTCGCGTGATCATTTCCCCTTCGACCTTCTCCCTTGACCTTATAAACCTTATGTATAGATATATAAGTCCACTGTTAATCGGACTGTCTACAAGAAAAAACTTCATCAAGGATTGGAGTGTGGGAACCTGGGACTGTGGCAAGGTCATAAATTGGACGGCGGTAAAGACCATCCGCCAAGATAGGCTGACAAACAAGGCCTCGAGGTAACCAAATCCCCTATCCCTTTTTTCGGCCAATATAAATCCGCCATAGACGGCCATGCCCTCTAGAACTATAGCCATAGCGGGATATATTATCCTTATTGGGTCATGTCCGGGAATAAAAAAGTCCAGGAGCTTTATACATGCCGCCAGCACTGCCATATAAATTATAGGTTCCCTCTTGGCCGTTTCCTTGCGAAGCCGGTTCATATAGTAACAGGCCATAGGAAAGAGAAAGAAGCTGGTGACTCCACGGTAACCTTGAAGCCTAACTAAATGCAATATATAGCCACAGGTGCGGGAATAAAGCCTAGGGCATTTTGTATCCTGTCCCCCTTGGATATCCCTCCCTGGTTGAGGCTATCCTCCATCTCCAATGACCTGAAGGGAAAGTTACACAATCCGGTAAAGCCTGCAAGTATCCTGTTATCCTTTTTGAGAGCCACTACGGTGATTAGGGGATAATCGATCTTATCTATCTTGGTAGTCTTTCTGTGGAAGAAGGGCAGGCTTGTATTTGAAGAATCCATCATAAACTGTGTGATGAATTCACCCTCTTCCAATTTAGTCCTTCCATCAAAGATCTGACTTAATGGGGTCTCCCTTGTTCCGCCGGGCCCTGCGATGGACACCCTGCAATCGGCGATCAACAGAGGCAGCGATGCTTCCCTGTACATTATTGTCCCCGAGATATTCCCCCCAAGGGTAATCTTTCCCTGCAGGGTATGGTCCGCAATCCTTGCGACAGTTATTCCAAGCATGGGAAAGAGATTGGATTCGGATAATTTAGTGAGGGTTGTAGCCGCTCCAATGACAAGGTCGGTTTCCGCATATCCCAGCACGTTACACTCCGGGATCCCCTTTATGTCTATGACGGCATCGACGTAAATGCTGTTGGTCCTTGCCATACTTATAATTTCCGTCCCGCCCCCGTAGTACATAGTTTTTTTCCCCTGTCCGGCGATGCCCATAAAGAGGTCTACGGCCTGGGAGATGTTGTCTGGTCTATAATATTCAAAATCAAAGGGAATCATGACAATGCCCCCGTCTTCATTTTCCAAATAAGCTCCGGATCGATGGGCACCTGATCCAATTCCAATTCCGCTGCCCGGGTTAAGGCATTTGCCAAGGCCGCCGGCATCCCAAGTATTCCATGTTCTCCAAATCCCCTGGCTCCATAGGGTCCGTTTTCTGCCGGGGTCTCTATAAACTCTACCAGGTAGTCCGGCTGCTGGCCAAACCTCATCACCTTATAGGTCCGAAGGCTGCTGTTCAGTATGCCCCCGTCGCCGCCGTATATAAAGGCTTCCCGGCTCCCGAGACCCGGACCTTGCCGGTGGGATCTATCTTCACCCTTACGTTTCTGGTCTCCATGGCGATATGGTCCGATTTTGGCATGAAGTATTCGCCTTCCACCACCACATCGCTCTCTTCCCACCCCCTTTTCATATCCCCTTTTCGGATCTGGGTATGATCCGCTATATTGGTGTTGGCTACGGGATATACATCGTCGATTGCCTTTTTGTACTGACCTAAATTCTCGTGGATCAGGGGTGCGCCCGCCTCTATGGCCTGGGCAGGACCTTTAACCACAGGCAGGGGCTCGTATTCTATATTGATCGAATACGCTGCCAGTTGCGCCTCGTGTTCCGTATCTGCGACTACTATAGCCACGGGCTCTCCGAAATACCTGACCTTATCTACGGCTATGGGCGGACGATCCTCTATTACCGACCCAGTCTTTACGGGTAGATAATCCCCGGTCACCACAGCCCTTACCCCCGGCACCTTCCATGCCTTTGTGACATCAATGGATTTTATAAGACCATGAGAGCAAGTGCTTGTTACCATCTTCACATGTAAAAGCCCGGGTTCCCTTATATCGTCGTTATACTTAGCGGCGCCGGTTACCTTGTCAAGGCCTTCCTTTCTTGGAACGGTTGTCCCCACAATTTTCAAGTACTGCCACCTCCAAATGAATTGCTCGCTTATCACCCCATTATCTTCAGCTTCAAATGTAAAAATTATACATCCCACTGCGGAATTTTGGAGGTTTTATCGGTCTACTGAAAATTTCCAAAATATTTTACAGTATAGCTTGCAGTTTTATTAAGAATAATATATAATTGAAATGAATTCATTTTTGAAAAGTTTTAAAATGCATTACCGAAAGTTAGAACCCAAAATGTGCACTTTCATATGCATTGAAACAAAATGGAGTCATAAAATGCATAAGGAGGTGTATATTTTATGCAAGGTACAGTAAAATGGTTTAATTCAGAAAAAGGCTTTGGTTTTATCGTAAGCGAAGAAGGCGAAGATGTATTTGTACATTTCTCAGCCATCCAGACCGAAGGATATAAAACCTTAGAAGAAGGCCAGAGAGTAGAATTTGAGATTGAACAGAGCCCGCGCGGACCTCAGGCCGTAAACGTAGTTCCCTCTTACTAAATCAGGACACAAAAAGCACTGCTAGACGCAGTGCTTTTTTATTTTATCCGCTAAATTACAGGCCCCTTCAGATTGAAATACCCTGATTTGTATTCGCTTTCCTCCTTTTCAAAACTATATAGAGGACCAGAACGGCAAGGCCAAGGGCCGACAGGGCAAAGATGATCCTAAATTCCCCCAGCATAATATTGTCGTTGAGATAGGGTATACCTGCAATAAAACCCTTAATCCTGCCTCCTATCCATGGGGCAATGAGCAGGGTTATCCCTATAGCCGCGGAATAGAATGCATCATAAAAGGACCTTCCCTTCTCCGGCATAATATCGTATCGGTAGTTAAATGAACCCACCATAAACCCGGAGTTGGCAAACGAACCGATTCCATAGACCAAGGGAATAAAGACATACATGCTTCCCTTTGTAACCAGGGCCCATAGCGCCATCTGCATGGCATAGAAGCCGTAGGACAAGTACATGACAAAGACATTTCCATACCTGTCCCCTATTTTCCCCCACTGAGAATAGGCAAACATCTGTAAAACAGCGTTCAGCATGGTCATGGACGTTATGAAGGTGTAGGATAGCTCTAAATACCGTATCATATAGACCTGGGTATAGGACGCCGACAGATACAGGGCTATATGAAAGAGCACGTTTATTACGGTGTAGTCCATAAATTCCTTGTTCTTTATGGGGATTCTGAACACATCCAGGATTTTGATACCCTTCCCGATACCCTCCACTTGGGCATCTTCCACTTTGGAGAAAGCGTAGGTCTCACCCATCCCGAACACAAAGGCTGCCGCAAAGAGTATGATAAACCCCAAATACCTGCTGCGCGTTGTATCCAATATACCCCCTGCGACGATGGGGAGCAAAACCATGACCAAAACCGCGTAAATCTGTCTGATAGAAAAATACCTTCCCCTGAGCTTTATGGGAATAGCCTTGACAAACCAGCTATTGACGGCCAGACCTAAAAATGCGTTTAGGATATAGACCACAAAGAGCAGGATGAACAATACCAAGACCTGTGCCGGCTTGGGCACCAACAGGGGAATTAAAATAATTGAAATTAAAAGAGGCTTTACTATAGAGTTCAATGTCAGAACCAGTTTTCTCCGTTTGGTAAACCGTTCCATCAATATCCCGAAAAATATGAGGGAAATGCCGCTTATACCGCCGATCAACGGTATATACCCTACCAGTTCATCGGAGGCCCCTAAAAATATGGCAAATCCCGAAAGAAATTCTCCGCCGGTCAGAATAGCGAAGGCATTGGCGAATATCACCTGAATAATAAAGAAATCTTGGTTTCTTCTGTTTGGACTGTTTATAAGCTCTATAT
>DASRNX010000239.1:0-19068 GCA_035647175.1 Clostridia bacterium
CCGTATTGGCGCTGAGCATGGTAGCATGCACATCCGGCGCATCCAAGAGTTCCAAAACCTTTACCGTGGGCTTTGATCAGGATTTCCCTCCAATGGGTTTTGTCGGGGATGATGGGGAGTTCACCGGATTCGATCTGGAATTGGCAGCTGAAGTCGCGAAGCGGCTCAATATGGAGCTTAAGCTGCAACCGATTGCTTGGGATGCGAAGGATGGAGAGCTATCATCTAAAAGTATTGATTGCATATGGAACGGTTTTACCATCAATGGAAGGGAAGACAAATATACATGGACCGAACCCTATCTGGAAAATAATCAGGTTTTCGTCGTTAGGTCAGATTCAGATATCGAATCCTTAGAGGATTTAGCGGATAAGGCTGTGGTGGTTCAAGTAGACTCCAGCGCAGAGAAAGCCTTAGAAGGCGAGCCGGATTTAGTAGCAAGTTTTGGGGAATACACAGCAGCCGCCAACTACAATGTTGCACTCATGGATCTGGAGGCTGGAGCAGTGGATGCCGTAGCTATGGATGAAGTCGTAGCCATCTATCAAAATGAAAAGAGGGGAGAAATATTTGCTATACTAGATGAAGTTCTGGCCCCTGAAGAATACGGAGTAGGGTTTCTTTTAGGAAACGAGGAACTCAGGGACAAGGTTCAAGAGGCGTTGGAGGCTATGGCAGCTGACGGCACCATGGCAAAGATTTCGGAAAAATGGTTTGATGAGGATATCACAACAATCGGAAAATAGGACAATTTCACCCTTCAATGATTTTATGGGTTAGATGATATAATTCATGCTATAGTGAGAGGTCTTCTGCATAGCATACCCGGATGTTTTATGCCAAATGATTCCCTTTGGATTCATATGGCATAAAACATTTTCTATAACTTTACATTACATTTAGAAAAATACATTGGGTGGGGATAAATATATTCCATATCATGAACAGGTAATCAAAAGCCCGTTAATGGCTATAGGAAAGCAAAGGTGGTATATTAAGTGGCATGGTCCGTAATGATATATAAGCTCAGTGAAGGCATGTTAGAGTCCATTAAGATATTTACCCTAACACTGTTGTTTTCGCTTCCCTTAGGCCTGTTTGTAGCCTTTGGACGGATGTCAAAGAATTGGATTTTAAAAAACTTTACCAAATTATATATTTCGATTATGCGGGGGACACCATTAATCCTCCAGCTGATGATGATTTATTTTGGCCCGTTCTATATCTTTGGTATAAATCTACCTAGGGGATATCGGTTTTTCGCAGTTATCATAGGCTTTGTTATAAACTATGCCGCATATTTTGCGGAAATCTATCGCGGTGGGATCGAATCAATAGCTATCGGTCAATACGAAGCCGCGAAGGTACTGGGATACAGCAGGGCACATACCTTTATTAAAATAATTTTACCCCAGGTAATAAAACGGATTTTGCCGTCCATTACCAACGAGGTCATAACCCTCATTAAGGATACTTCACTGGCATTCGCTATTTCCCACTCTGAGATGTTCACAGTGGCAAAGGCAATCTCCGCGGCCCAGACAACCATGACACCTTTTCTGGTAGCCGGAATATTTTATTATGTATTCAATTTTATAGTGGCCTTTATGATGGAATGGCTAGAGGAAAAATTGGGCTATTATAGATAGGAGGGATAAAGTGAACCTATTGGAAATAAGGAATTTGAAAAAGAATTTCGACGATCTCAAAGTTATCAGGGATATATCCATGGACGTGGGTAAAGGGCAAGTCGTAGGCATTATCGGACCTTCGGGATCTGGAAAATCGACCCTCCTAAGATGTGCGACGCTGCTGGAAACAATAGATTCTGGGGATCTTATATATATGGGGGAAAATGCCGCCACTACCAACGCAAATGGAGGGGCTGACTATGCCCCGAAAGCAGAGCTGAAAAGGATTCAGAGTTATTTTGGATTGGTCTTTCAAAACTTTAATCTATTCCCCCACTACTCGGTTATTAAAAACGTAACGGATGCGCTGGTTACCGTACAAAGGAAATCCAAAGGGGAAGCCTTGGAAATAGGCAGGGAATTTTTAAACAAGATGGGGTTATCCGACAAGGAGGAAGCCTATCCATGGCAACTATCCGGCGGGCAACAGCAACGGGTATCCATAGCCAGGGCATTGGCGCTTAACCCCCAAGTACTATTCTTTGACGAACCTACCTCTGCTCTTGACCCGGAACTTACGGGCGAAATACTGAGGGTAATAAGGGATTTGGCAGCGGAGAATATGACCATGGTAATAGTTACCCACGAGATGGCCTTCGCTAGGGATGTAGCGGATCATATTATCTTCATGGATGAAGGGGTTATTGTCGAAGAGGGAGCGCCCGAAAACATTATAAATAATCCCCAAAATGAAAGGACCCAGGCATTTTTAAACAGGGTCTCAATTATGTAGCGTTTCAGATTATATTCTATCCATGGACATTTTCATCAATAATTCATATAATATGGGTTAGATAGCCCTTGGCTTTGAATCAATGCCTTCATCTGTTATAACGAGTCGGTAAGATGTCTCCCGCTTCTATAAGCGGCGAGTTCCCATTAGTAAAACAGGCGGTGGATATAAATCACCCGCCTCGTTGAAACCTGTGTGTTGCAATTGCTAATGCAATTGCTTCCGATGTTATAACGAGTCGGCCCGCATTATATGAAAAATAGCTTTGTAAAGGCAAGAAAGGATGATGCCAAATGTCTATAATGGGAAATCTGTATGGTTTTTTTGGATATTATAACCACAGTAGGGGCAAATATAAGAAAGCCTTAGATATGTACGAAAGATCTGAAAAATTGGGGATAGACAGACCAAACTATCTGCTATCCTATGGGGTCTTAATGCTTCGGGAAGGAAACTTTGCGAAGGCAAAAGAATTGTTCAGTACAGTCTTAACGGACTTACCTGCAAAAGAAGAGCATAAAACCATGGCCAAGATGAATATTAGTCTAGCCTATTGGAAATTAGGGGACATTGATGTGGCCGTGGAAATGCTTGAGGAAGTACATAGGAAACATCGCAGCGGGAAGGTGTATGGCACCTTGGGTTATCTGCTTATTCAGAAAGGGGATTTGGAGAGGGCCCTCGAATACAATCTAGAAGCTTTGGATTACGATGAAGATGATCCGGTCATTTTGGATAACCTTGGCCAAATTTACTACAAGATGGGACAAGTAAATAAAGCCAAGGATTTCTTTGAAAGGGCCGAAGAGGAAAAGGATGATCAAGCAGTAACCCTATATTATCTTGGGATCATCTACTCCCGGGAAGGGAGCACGGAAAAGGCGAGGGAAAAGCTGAACAAGGCTCTTACTTGTAACATTACGCCGCTGAGTGCCATAACCCATGGAGATATAGAGAAAGCCCTAGGGGATTTGGATTGATATTATATCGTCTTCCTGTGTTTGTATGTCTTGCTCCATATCCTTATCCTGTTCTCTGTCATTGGGATTAGTATTGTCCCTTGGGGGGACCGTGAGGGTCAGTACAGGTGTAGGCAGGCTTTGCACCGGCATTTCATCCATGGTAATTTCGGGGTGTAACGCCACTACGTAGTAGCTATAGGTCTCACCTGGATTGACTGATTTGTCTGTCCACTGGAGTCTTGATTGATTCCCCTGCTCTATGCGCCTGACGGGTGCGGCCCCCGTTCTGCCAGTGGATTTGTATATATCATACACTGCGAAGGCTTGGGTTGTTGAAAAGGATATGGTTGGCAAGCCCCTTGGTGTAAGGGTTATTTCAAAATCCTTCGGTGGGTCAGGAACAACCCAATAATCGGTTTCTTGGCGGGGGACATTGCCGCGAGTGAAATACTCCAGGATTATTTGGTCTTGGGGGGTAAGGGGGGATGCCAACAAAGCCTGATGGCGTTCTTTTAATGCCTTAGCATCCAATTCCACTTCCAATACATTTAGGGGTCTCTCGAAACTTTTTATTCCTTGGTTAGCGTAGATATGCCGTATTATTTCCCCCGAAATATCAGCCGTGAAGGAGCCCCCCACAGCAGTTGCGGGTAAATAGTTTTGAGAGTTGGTTTCATCGAATCCCAACCACACCGCTAGTACGTAATCGGGGTTGTAGACCGCAATCCAAGTGTCCTTAGTACCGTTAATCCCCCTAAACTCCTGTATGTCGGGGAGCTGCACGGTTCCAGTTTTTGCAGCTAGTGGGATACCTAGGGATTTCAGCCTAGCGGCTGTTCCCCCTTGCCATTCAATGGAGGATTGTAACATATTGTTTATTATAAAAGTCGTCTCTTCGGAGACGTATTGTGTTTTATGGGGGTTAAATTCATAAACAACCAGCCCCTTTGGATCTTCGATTCTGCGAATTGTTGTGTGCTCCTTATACTTCCCCTTATCTGCAAACGCCATATAGGCCCTAGCCAATTCCATAGGGCTTATGCCGTAATGAAAGCCGCCAAGGGCGACGGATAGATTTTGGTCTTCGTCGGCGAAGGGTATACCCAATCCCTTGGCAAAGGATATACCGTTCCTAATACCGATATCATGAAGCACCTTTACAGCTGGAATATTGATTGAGCTAGCTATGGCCTCCCGTAGGGTTACCCAACCGCGGGTCTTACCCCCATAATTGGATGGGGAATAGTTGTCGATTGTAACTGGGGTGTCTTCAATAAAGGTTGCGGCAGTGTATCCAAAATTCTCGATAGCGGGGGCGTATACAACCAAGGGCTTGATGACGGAGCCCGGTTGACGCCTGGCCTGAGTTGCCCTATTGAAAGCTTTGCGTATGGATTTGTCATCTGACCTTCCCCCAATAATGGCCCGCACTTCTCCTGTAGAGCTATTGAGCACCACCATAGCACCTTGGCAGCTCTCCCCGCTTACGGGGCTTTTTGGGAAAAATTCATCCCTATGGAAAATTGCCTCGGCAAATTCCTGAAGATCCCTATCGAGGGTGGTATATATCTTATATCCATTGGTAAATAGGGTTTCTTCCTTAACTTTTAAAAGATCCGCTGCCTCTTTCAATACCATATCCATGAAGTAGCTATGGACATAACCTATGGGCGGCGTTTCCACCAATTCTATGGGCTCTTCCTTGGCGTTTTTACCTTCGTTATCGGTGAGGTAGCCATTTTTCACCATAAGATCCAGCACCAGATCCTTTCTCTTTAGGGAGTTGGCCCGATCTATTAGGGGCGAATAACGTCCCGGGTTCTTTATAATGCCTGCCAGCATTGCCCCCTCCGATATCGTTATATCCTTTACAGACTTTCCAAAATATCTATTGGATGCTGTTTCAACACCATAGGTTCCCTTACCAAAATAGATCAGGTTCAGATAGGTTTGTAGAATTTGCTCCTTCGAATACTGCTTCTCCAATTGGTAAGCCAGATATATTTCCTGTATTTTTCTGCTCATTACCTTCTTTTGCGATAAAAAGGCATTACGAACCACCTGTTGAGTTATTGTACCCCCGCCTTGCACATATGCTCTGGCTTTTATGTTATGCCATAGCGAGGAAGCGAGACGTTTTATATCGAAGCCCGGATGTGTATAGAAACGGATATCCTCGGTAGCGATAAAGGCATCTTGCACATGTTTGGGTATATCCGACAGGGACACCTTAATTCGGTTTTCACTTCCATGGATATTGGTAATCCTTTCATCTTGATAATCGTAGATAAAAGACGATTCTTGGATATTCTCCAACTTCCCTATATCCAACTCCTTCCAGGAATTTATAGTCATACCCATGACAAAGGCCGCAATTGTAAGGAGGACAGCCAAGCCTATAAGCGGAATAGCTATAATGATTCTCATGGCTCTCTTCAATCTATTTGGTCTGTTATTGCTCCGTTTGTCAAGGCGTGTTGGTATCGGGCCCTTCTGTTCCATATGTATTCCCCCTAAGATCATGTAATTGAAGATATTAGCACTTAAAGCTATTATTCCCACAATTTATATGTATAAACCATAACCTGCCAAGTATTTTAAGCCCAGATTATCCATAGGCATTAGGTTATGGGTATACCCTGTCTTAAAGACCCAGCCTAAACATCCTTGGCACACTATTCCATGGACAATAGACCGGGGGTTTTGTATAATAGTATAGTAGTGAAGTATTATGTAAACTAAAATTGATAAAAATAATTAAAATTGTTCTGTTGGTGGGCATTCCCTTATACCCGATAAAACAATATTGGGTGTATTGTGGCAATGCTTTTGTAGGCGTTTACTATTTTGATATTAGAGTAATAGAAAATGTTCTATGTTTTATGGATCCAGATGAAATCCAATGACGAAGGGCATGCAAGTAGGGGGAGCGAAATAGTGAGTAAAAAGCATAGAATAGTCATTGCTATAGTTGCGGCTTTACTTTTATTTGCAACATATGGGGTATGGCAGAATAGAAGGCCAACCCCTAAAAAGATATCCTATAACGAATTTTTACATGAAGTAAAGGCTAAGCGTGTTGAAAAGGTATTCCTCAATGGTGGGGCATCCATACGTGGAACCTTCAAAGGTGATATTAAATTTATAACAGATAATCCTAGGAAAGAGGGCTTAAAGGAAGAACTGTTAAGAGAAGATATTATAGTAGACGAGATGGAGGGGCGGGAAGTTATAAATCAAATACTCGGCTATGCTGTCATGGCGGGATTATTGATTTTTAGCATGGTGTATATTACAAAGAAGGCTCCACAGACCAAAGGAAGGACTTCCAAGGTCTCGGGAATGAACATAAAACCAGAGGAATCCGTTAAAGTAAAATTTTCCAATATAGCCGGCAATGAGGAGGCGCTCCATAGCGTTGAGGAATTGATCGATTTTATTAACAATCCCGGGAAGTACTCCCAATATGGGGCCAGGCTCCCAAGGGGCGTAATTCTGTACGGCCCACCTGGTACTGGAAAGACTCTCCTGGCTAAAGCCATAGCCGGAGAAGCAGGAGTCCCGTTTTATGCTGTATCGGGATCAGATTTTGTTCAAGTCTATGTAGGGGTAGGAGCCTCTAGAATCAGAGAATTGTTTAAGATGGCCAGGCAGGTGGGGAAATGTGTTATTTTTATTGATGAAATTGATGCTCTGGGCAAAAAGAGAGACGGGGGCTTAGAGGGCGGTGGAAACGATGAAAGGGACCAAACCTTAAATGCCCTCTTAGCAGAGATGTCGGGCTTTAATGAAAATGAAGGAATAGTCGTAGTAGCAGCTACCAATCGTTTGGATACTTTGGATGAGGCGCTTCTAAGGCCCGGGAGGTTTGATCGACATATAGAGATAGGTTTACCCGATGTGAAGGCCAGACTAAAGATTCTAGGCCTTCATAGTAGGAATAAACCCATCGGTGATGAAGTGAATTTAGAAAAGCTAGCCCAGCAAACCGTTTACTTTAGTGGCGCACAGCTGGAAAACCTCATGAACGAGGCTGCAATTCTGGCTGCAAAAAAGGGTAATGGCGTGATAGAGCATGAGGATATAGAAGTGGCCTTTTATACCGTAGTAGCCGGGTTTGAAAAAAAGGACAGAAGCTCCATATCCGAAATTGATAGGAAAATTACAGCCTATCATGAATCAGGGCACGCACTTATTACAAAGTTGGTTGCACCGGAAAACAGGGTATCCAAGGTTACCATAATACCCAGCACAAAGGGGGCCGGGGGCTTCAGTATGAATATCCCTCCGGATCGCATGTATTCTAAAAAAAGGGATATGGAAAACAACATAAAGATCATGCTGGCAGGACGATGCGCGGAGGAAATCATATTCGGGAAGGAAAATATAACTACCGGTGCCTCAAACGATTTGGAAAAAGCGACTAAGGTTCTTGTAGATATGGTTAGAAGATTCGGTATGACGGATAGTTCCGGGTTGTTAAACTATGACGTTCTCTACGAAAACGGTATAAGGGATGTTCAAGATAATTTCCTCGATGAGGCTAAGGATATTCTAGACAACCTTTACTCAGGGGTCAGGGATCTGCTTATGGAGCATAAGCCCCTGCTAGAGGCCATAGCCCTAAAGCTTCTGGAAGAGGAAACCCTAGAGGAAGAACAGCTGGATTATTTAGTGCAGAAGGCGGGGTAGACCTTTAAGATATCTCGTCTGCAGAGAATAATATTCTATGTCAACCCATTATAATATAAGATAGCACCTGATCTTATGGCGAATAAAGGGGCTCTGGAGATTATTAATTAAAACAAGATCTGTTGGGGATAATAATGCCATAATTTGAAAGCAGGTGCTTTATATGGCTAAGGAAACATTGGATATTGGGACAAGAATACCGGGAATAAAGGCTCACAGTCTTAGGAAACAGGGCTATGTTCCTGGAATAATGTACGGTAGGGATCGCCAAACCTCACCGGTCATGATAGAGAGTAAGGGACTTAATACATTGCTTAGGGGAGCGGGTAACAACGTCTTTTTCGAAATTGCCCTAGAAAACTTTGTTGGCCCCGTCAGGCTGAAGGAAGTTCAAAGGGACCCGGTCACCAGAGATATAATTCATGTTGATATCCAGATGATCAATGAAAATCAAAAAGTTAAGGCTGATGTGCCCGTAAGGATACATGGTAGCTATGAAAGCGGTAAGAGGGGTATAGTCTTGCAGCGCCAAAGGGATTCAATTCAGGTGGAAGGGTTTCCCCAGCATATTCCCGACCAAATCGATGTTGTTGTTCGGGATCTGGTGCAGGGCGGGAATATACGAGTGGGGGATTTGGAAATATCCGAGGAACTCAGTATAGTAGGAAATATGGAAGATGTAATTTTGAGCGCTGTAAAGAGCAGTAGATTAGAAATAGAAAATATAGTTGAACAAGATGGTCTACAAGACCATGGGGAAACGGACGCGGAAGCTGAAAGCTAGGCTTCCGTTATCCCTTTGATTCGCCCGACCAACTTCCCTTATACAGCTACAGTGTGGCGGCGGGGTTTGCTTATTGAATTATGGTAGAAAGTATTGTAAACTTAGATATGGTTTATTAGTCGAATCTATGAGACCAGCTATTTTACCATATAAAAAGGGGTTTGGATGCGGTTATGAAATATGTTTATGCGATATTGATAGTAGTAGATAACAATCCCATTATGCAAACCTATGTAAGCGATAAGGCTATGACGGGGAGACAGATCATGGATGAGGTCATACTTACCGGCGAAGAGAGAATAAAATATGCGCACTGGGAAGATGAGAACAAGATACTGGAGGATATGAATAAGAATCAATCCATTAGGGTAGAAATTCAAGAAGTTGGGGTTTAAAGATAAGGATCGGAAGTCCCTCGACACAAATCGAGGGACTTCTGATTTTTTTGTAGGCTAATCAACAATAGTAGCTATTATTCTATGAAGGAAAACAAAGGCCTATGAAGAATACTAATAAAAGGTATGGGACAATCTTACATTTTATCGGTCAGGAGGTCATGGTATTGCAGATAACAAATAAAAGGGTGAGTGATATATTGGTGGTATCCCTAGAAGGTGAGCTAGACCACCATACATCCGGTGAAGTGAGAAAATATATAGATCATTTACTGGATGATCCCACCATAAAAAACTTAATAATCGATATAAAAAAACTGAATTTTATGGATAGTTCCGGGTTAGGGGTGCTTATTGGTAGATATAAAATCATTAAAAAAAGAGGGGGAAAACTGGGGGTCAGCAATATAAGCGCCCAGATTGACAGGATTTTTGTGGTGTCCGGGTTGTATAAAATAATCAAGCCATATGAGGGGCTTCAACAAGCTTTAAAGGATATAGGGGGGTATTGATATGGATAAGATAAACGAAATGAAGTTGAGGTTTGTTAGCAAATCCAGCAACGAATCCTTTGCCCGTGTTACTATTGCCGCCTTTGCTTCACAAATGGATCCTACCCTTGGGGAAATAAGCGATATAAAGACTGCCGTTTCGGAGGCGGTTACCAATGCCATCATCCATGGATATGAAGATAAAATGGGCTATGTTGAAGTGCTTGCAACCATATTTTCCGATAGATTGGTTGTCGAGGTCTCCGATAGGGGAAGGGGAATAGAGGACATCGAAAAAGCTCGGCAACCTCTGTACACCTCAAAGCCTGAATTGGAGCGTTCTGGGATGGGGTTTACTGTCATGGAGACATTTATGGATGATGTAAGGGTCGTATCCGGTATAAATCAGGGAACAAAGGTGATAATGATTAAATACATAGGCTCTTTAACCGATAATATAGGGGGATCGAAATGAGCACCGGGTATGCGGCATGGGAAAACAATGATAATACCCTCTTGTCCCATAGCGATACCATGGTTTTGATAAAAAAGGCACAGGGTGGAGAACAACAGGCTGTTGATATTCTGGTTCAAAAAAATGTTGCTTTAGTGAAGAGTATTATAAAAAGATTCTTGAATAGAGGCCATGAATACGATGATCTATTTCAAATAGGGGTTATAGGGCTTATTAAAGCAATAAGAAACTATGATCCCCAGTACAATGTGCGGTTTTCTACCTACGCTGTTCCCATGATTATGGGTGAGATAAAGAGATTTCTAAGAGATGATGGGCTGGTAAAGGTGAGTCGATCCCTAAAGGAGTTGGCAAACAAATCTTTGGCTATGAAGGAACAGCTTAAAAATGTCTTGCATAGAGAACCCAGTATACAAGAGATAGCAGAGGCTGTCGGGAGTGATCCCGAGGATATTGTACATGCCCTGGAAGCCAGTAGGATGCCGGCTTCTATATACGATGTGGTATATGAAGACGATGATAATCCTATCCTCCTGATAGACAGAGTATCCAGGGAAGATGCCCAAATGTCCCAAGTGGTGGATAGGGTTGCTCTCAAGGATGTATTGTCGAAGCTGGATGAACGTGAAAGATATATAATAATTATGCGTTATTTCCATGACAAAACCCAAAGCGATATTGCCGGCGAATTGGGTATATCCCAAGTGCAGGTTTCGAGGATAGAAAAGAAGGTTCTCCTGAGAATGAGAGAACTCATTTAACACCCTGACAGGGTGTTTTTTAATTGGGATAAAAAAGAAAGGTAATACACATAATAACCATATACCCAGATTAGGGGATGTTCAATGATGGATTCACCGACAGGGGAAGCAACAGTAAATAAATTAGTGCTTATGCGGATGTTGACAGAACGGTTATTCTTATTCATTGTGGACCGCAATTTATGGAAGGAGATGTAAATGAATGATCAAGACGAAAAAAAGAATCTATATTTTGATATTCATAATTCTCGGCCTGGCATTGCTGGGAAGTGCGGTGATAATTTGGGATGTGATGGGAAATTACGGGAAACAGCAGGATAAGGTATATTCAGGCGCAAAATTAGTGTATTCAATCATAGATCATCCTTTGAAAATAGGTTAGTAGATGGAAAACTTTATCTACCTGCAGTTAGAGGATTATTTCGAAGCGGAAGTCGGACAGGATGTATACCTAAAGGACATAGCCGAATTGTCATGTGATCCGGAGGCCGGTCGCAGGCTGGCTGAACTGGTGATTCTCGAGGATAATAGAGTCGGTACTGTCAACTTGGGCGCCATTGAAGTTATTGAAAGGATCAGACGGATAATGCCGGGGGTTCCCGTATTATCCGTAGGTAAGCCCAGGATCATCATACATATCTTTGAAAAAAAAGGGATCAATAAAGACGTCGTTGCCGGCCCTATAAAGGCCGCAATAACCGGTCTTTTGCTCTTTATCGGCTCGGGGCTTGTCATCATGTATTTTCATGAGGATGTAAATATGCGCCAGGTCCACGGGGCTATCTATACCGCGGTTACAGGTCAAATAGATCCAAATTCGTACTGGATCAGCATCCCCTACTCCATAGGGCTGGGGGTGGGGATAGCATTTTTTTTTGGGATTTTAACGAACAAAAGAAAACCGGTCAAACCTGATCCCCTGGAGATTGGAATAAGCAAATACAAAAAGGAAATTCGCTCGTACCTGGGCACAAAAAAAGATAGGAATCAAAAAAATCGATGAAGGCTCTCTTTCTTATCACCATAGGATTATCCGGCGGGGCCGTGGTTGGAGCCGGGGTATTCGCGTTCTTTGTGGCCCTGGGAGTAATCGAAAGGATAATTGATATAAGTAAAACTGAGACATACGGGAAGGCTTATAGGATTTCTATCCTTTTAGGTAGCCTTTTGTCTACCTTTATCTATATGTTTGGATTTGGAATAGAGGCGAATAGGGGCTGGCTTGTGGTAATAGGTCTATTTATGGGTGCCTTTGTGGGTATGATAGCCTCTGCCTTAGCGGAGGTACTGAACGTGATACCCTTTCTGTCTATCACAATGAGGATCGACAGGTGGGTATACTTTTTGATTGCAGCCATTATCTTAGGGAAGGTATTAGGCTCCATAGTATATTGGAGCTTACTTATAGCCCAGTGAAACCTCCGGGCCCATAACCTGATCTTGCTAACTGGAGGGTCCTTGGAAATTGCATTGTTAAGCCGTCGATTCCACAATAGCGGCGGAATGAAAACTAATTTATCTATAGATAAATTTTATAGCCGAAGTTGACTACCTATATAAAACACAAGGGGAGAAGGACAATATGAGAAAAGGTTACCATCGCATTCCCATTGTAGAACACGAGGGAAGAAATCCGGAAGAAAAGGAGGATAGGCATGATCTGGATAAAAGGCTGATAGATGATAGGGAGGCCCGGAATATGGACGCCGGAGGGGATTTAAGCTCCCCCCATTAGATTGACTGTACCAGATGATTAAAACGGGTTTTGTAATTTTGGGTATTTTTGCATCATACACAGACCATGATACCCAAGGGTCTATGAATAAAATTGAATTTAATGAAAATGATATTCTAGGGAGGTGTTCCTATGGATTCTGTAGATGTAAAGCAAGAAAAAATAAATAAGGAATACCAGGATTATGCCAACAGTCTGAGTCCAAAATCCAATATAATAAGCAATTGTATAATGGCGTTTTTAGTGGGGGGCTTGATAAGCATAATCGGTCAACTGATAAGTAATGTGGCTAAGACCTATTATAATATGAATGAAGAGGGCGCTGCGACGGTTACATCGATTACCTTAATATTCATAGCTGCTCTATTAACCGGTTTGGGGCTGTACGAAAAGATCGGAAAAAAGGCAGGCGCCGGTTCTATAGTTCCCATAACCGGATTTTCGAACTCCATAGTTGCGCCGGCTATGGAGCATAAAAGGGAAGGTTATGTTTTGGGAGTAGGGGCAAAGCTTTTTTCTATTGCAGGGCCCGTCTTGGTATATGGGATTAGTACATCGGTGATCGTTGGGTTAATAAACTACTTTTTTGTAAAATGAGGGATATCAATTATGTCTATGCATAGGATGGGCGGCCAAACCTTGCTCCTGACCCAAAATCCGCCCAAGATAATTTCGCGGGCGACCATTGTGGGCAAAAAGGAAGGGGAAGGACCCCTGGCCGAGTATTTTGATAAAATTTTAGAAGATGACCTATGGGGTGAAAAGAGTTGGGAAAAGGCAGAACGCAGAATGTACGTGGAGGCGGCCGAACTCGCTTTGAAAAAGGCGCAAAAAGAACCCCAGGACATCAATTATTTATTTGGCGGAGATCTTTTGGATCAAATAATATCTGCTACCTTTGCCGCAAGGAGTCTGGGCATACCTTTCTATGGGTTATATGGGGCCTGTTCTTCTATGACACAGACTATATCGCTTGCCGCGCCTCTTTTAGACGGGGGATATGCGGATAATGTCCTCTGCGTTACCTCCAGCCACTTTTGTTCCGCAGAGAGACAATTTCGGTATCCTTTGGAAATGGGAGTGCAAAGGCCCCCGACTGCCCAGTGGACTGTGACTGGCGCAGGTGGGGTTTTGCTTTCCGTGAATGGTGAGGGACCGTGTATAACCCATGTGACTACCGGTAAGGTAATAGACTTCGGTATGAAGGATGCCAATTATATGGGTGCAGCTATGGCCCCGGCGGCCGCCGATACCTTTAGGGCACATTTCGAGGATACAGGTAGAGGCCCGGATGATTATGATTTGATTGTAACAGGTGACCTGGCCAAGTATGGGCGGGAATTGACCATAGACCTTTTAAAGAGGGATGGATATGATATTGAGGATCGCTTTATAGATTGCGGTTGCGAAATGTTTAATGAAAGTCAGGATGTCCATGCCGGGGCAAGCGGTTGTGCCTGCTCAGCCGTGGTTCTGGCCGGATACTTGTTAAAGAAAATGGAGGACGGCGACATTAAACGTATCCTTATGGCTTCTACCGGAGCACTGCACAGTATTATTACATCACAGCAAGGGGATTCTATACCCGGTATTGCACATGCCATAGCAATAGAAAAGAAGGGATAGACTATGGATTATATTAAGGCGTTTATTACAGGGGGAGTAATTTGCATTATCGGCCAGATCCTGATAGATAAAACCAATTTGACACCTGCCAGGATATTAGTAATTTTCGTAACAGCAGGTGCCATTCTAACCGCCCTTGGCATCTATGGGCCGATAGTGGAATTCGGCGGTGCCGGTGCCACCGTTCCGTTACCCGGTTTTGGCTACGCTCTGGCCAAAGGGGCAATAAAGGGCGTAAAGGATTCGGGAGTCCTGGGTGCCTTTACCGGCGGTGTTACCGCCGCAGCAGGAGGAATTACCGCGGCTATAGTTTTTGGGTACCTGGCTGCAGTTTTATTCGATCCGAAAGAGAAGAGTTGAAAACAAAAAGGGATGGCTATCCATCCCTTTAGAAGCATATTATTCATCGCTTGCTACTTAAATATACCATTACGCTACCTGATGAACCTGCACGGGGAAATATTCTATTCCCCTTCATTATTTTCGCCGCCGTTATCGGCAGGGGGTTCTTCATCGCCCCCCTCAGGTGGATCCGGAATAACAGGGTCCGGTTTTGGCTTATCCTTTTCAAGTTCCTTTTCTACAGCGGCAAATATTTCCTTGCTGATCTTCTCGAGATTCTCCATCTCTTTCTCCACCAGATCCGCATCAAATATAGGTAATTCCTTAATGTGGCCCTTATCCTTATTGGGCTTTTCGGGTTTATCAATGACACCCTGTTTCAGCGCTCCTTCGAGTTTCGCAATCGCCTTGTGGAGTTTATCGAGGCGCTTTTCAGTGAGCTTTGGTATATACTTAGGATTTGCCATATTACTCTTTACCTGGGCGATTAGCGCTGAAGCCTTACCGGTCATGGATTCACGCTCTAACTCCCCCTTATACCATTCTTCGGTATGCAAGGGACAGAAGAATGGACGATCATTGGGGTTATTATAATCCAAGTTCGCCAGCCTTTTGGTATCCTTTACGGCACCGGGCAAATATTTGGCCAAGTCCTTATCCGAAAGCTTGCGGTAAGGAGAATTTTTGGGTAGGAGGATGGCCGACGCTTTGGTTTTGTGATCGGCAGGGCAATATGGTGTAGGAGGTTTCCCCGAATAGGGGCATGCCTCTATCTGGACATGCATATCGCAGATTTCATCATGGCCCGGAATAGCATTTTTTGGAAACCACTCGGTAACGAGTTTATGTCCGCTAATATCTTCGCCGCAGAGTTCACCGTTGGGTCTTTTGCCTGATACCCCGCAAACCGTGAATCTTACAACATCATCCGGCACCCTGTCATAAAATTCCTTACCCTCCAGATCGACATGGATACTGTTCATAATAGTCTCCCAGAGGGGGGCGGCAAATTTACCGCCGGTTGTGTTTTTAACAAACCTTGGCTGGAAGTCATCGTGTCCCAGCCATACAGTGGAGGTATAGTAGGGTGTAAAACCGGCAAAAAAGACTCCCTTAAAATCGCTGTTGGTCCCGGTCTTGCCGGCGGCCTTTATTCTTTTCCCGTTACCATTTTTTATTCGAACCGTTGCAGTCCCGCCATCGACAACATCTTGCATCCAATCCGTAAGTATAAAAGCGGTACTCTCTTTAAAAACCACCCGTGTGACTTGATCCTTTCGGATATTTATTATTTCCTTGCCATGCTTATCAACGATCCTGGTGAATGAAATAGGCTCTTGATAGATGCCCTTATTGGCAATGGCAGCATATGCCCCCGCGACCTCGATCATATTGTTCCCGCGGGTGCCCAGTGACAGAGCTGCGGGCTCTTCGGAAACATCCTTGGAATCAAAGCCCAATTCCTTGAGCTTATCTGCAGAATATTGGGGTCCTATCCTTTCAAGAATAATTCTAGCGGCTACTACGTTTAGGGATTTAAAGATACCCCTGTGAACATCCGTAGGGCCGTCATATCTACTGTCCCCATAATTCCTAGGATAGGGGCGTTCGCCGCCTTTCCATCCATCTATGGCTGCCGGTATGTTCTCAATTATTATCCCGCCCGGATATCCCGCTTCTATAAAAGGACCATACACGGAAAGGGGCTTTATACTGGAACCCAGGGGCAGCTTCGCATCAGGGTGAAAGGCCCTGTTGTACTGACGTTTTCCCGTAGGGGGCTGTTTCCCGCCGACGATTGCCTGAAGTTCGCCGGTATGCTGGTCTATAACTACTGCCGCAGCCTGGGGCTGTTCAACCCCTTGTTTACTGAATTTATTGGCGGAGTTCTGGAATTTTGGTAAGTTCTTATAATTATAGACCGATTCCTCAACCACTTGTTGGATATTAGGGTCTACTGTGGTATATATGTGCAGGCCCCCGGAATAAATATATTGTTCAGCCTTACGCCTGCCTTCTTCCCCCTCCCAGCCTTCCAGGACCATAATTCTGTCCCTGACATCCTTTATGACATACTCTATAAAATATTTCATCGGATAATCATTGCTGGTCGGATTTTCTTCAATATGGACAGGTTTAGAATAATATTCAGACTCATCTATTCGTGCCCTTTGGTACTCGGATTCGGAGATAAAGGTATTCTCGTACATCCTGTCTATCACAAGGTTGGTCCTTTTATAGGTAGGTTCGGGGTTGTCCCTGATGTAAGTATTTGCTCTCGGATCATATTGCCAAGGATTCTGGGTTATTCCGGCTAACATTGCGCATTCGCGCAGGGAGAGTTCGTTCAATTCCTTACCGAAATAATCCTTTGCTGCCGCCTTAACTCCGTAGTTAGAACCACCCAGCCAGATAGTATTTAGGTAAGCCTCCATTATTTGATCCTTGCTGTACCTCTTCTCTAATTGTATCGCAAGGTACATCTCCTGGATTTTTCTTTTGTAGCTCACCTCCGGGGTCAATATAGTATTCTTAAGTAATTGTTGGGTAAGGGTGCTGGCC
The DNA here is from genome assembly GCA_035647175.1 of Clostridia bacterium. Lineage (GTDB taxonomy): Bacteria > Bacillota > Clostridia > Caldicoprobacterales > UBA3941 > UBA3941. The sequence continues at coordinate 17,250 of DASRNX010000239.1, forward strand.
CCCTGTACACTTTCGTTGCTGAGGTTATGGATTATGGATCCAAAGATTCGCTTTATATCTATTCCGTTATGGACATCAAATCGGGTGTCCTCTATCGCGATGAAGGCCTTTCTTAAGGTTTCGGGGATTTCATCAATGGCAGCCCAAATTCGATTCTCATAACCATAATACTCCGTAATGAGGTTTCCGTACTTATCATAAATAAAGGTAGTCTCACTTTGCTCTTGGATTTGTACCACATCCAGCTCCGGCGTAGAATCTAAGTATGCCTTACCAATACCCACCACAGCTCCAAAACCGACAAATCCCACTAGGATGAAGAGAATTAAAAAGAGTCTCAGGGTCGTAACAAAAACTGATAGGAAAAAGTTGGGTTGCCTTCTTTTCCTTACAAAAAGCCCCCTTATGGGATGGTTTCTTTTATCTTGTTTATTATTATTTTCTGCAGATTGCTTTGTTGGACGGTTAGATTTTGGCTTGGGCTTTAAAAAGCTGCCCAACCACTTTTTTATTTTATCCATGATATTCCTCCAATTCTCATATGTCAGATTCCATTTACATATGAGAGAGATTCTACTAGCATTATAACATACGGAGTCAATACGGTGAACAATCTTTTACCATATTTAATTTTGATATACAAGGCAGACCAAAGCGAGATCGTGTATAATTTAATGCATCCTCTGCGAAACACTATGGCCTTTTAGTAATTTGAATCTCTTCTGGGACGAATTGAGACGGTCATTTAGCCAGATTGTTGCGGTGCGTCGATTATGGGAAACTTCCTTGAAACAGCGCCGTGATTACTGTATAATGGAGCCATAAAATCGTGGGTATACGAACATGGTTATGATACTTTACACCTATATATCTTGCACTATTAGAGGACAATAGTTGATTTGATGTTCAGAAAGTTAAACAATTTTTTTATAGGAAACTCATTATACAACATATTTATGGAACCCATTAATGGCAGATTAGGAGGGTATTTATATGGCAGGGCATTCAAAATGGGCTAATATTAAAAATAAAAAAGGTAAAACGGACGCTGAAAGGGGTAAGATTTTTACCAAGATAGGCAGGCAGATAGCTGTAGCGGTAAAAGAAGGGGGAAGCGATCCCGAGAGTAACGCTAGGTTAAGGGATGCGATTGCATCCGCAAAAGCGGCAAATATGCCGAATGATAATATCAACAGAAGCATAAAAAGAGCCTCGGGAGAGTTGGGTAATGTAACCTATGAAGAGGTTACATATGAAGGATATGGTCCCAGCGGTGTGGCAATTATCGTGCAGGCACTGACAGATAACCGGAATAGGACCGCCGGTGAGATGCGATATATCTTTGATCGGTCCGGGGGGAGCCTTGGAGCAACAGGCTGCGTATCCTGGATGTTTGATAGGAAGGGACTTATAGTCATAGAAGATAACCAAGAGGTGGACGAAGACGATTTGATGCTCAGTGTGCTCGAAGCCGGTGGGGAGGATATTGAGCTGGAGGACGGAATATTTGAGATTTTAACGGATCCTTCCGTCTGTACCGCCGTTAGGGAAGGACTGGAGGGGGATGCCTATAACATAGCGTCTTCGGAAGTGGTTATGATCCCACAAAATTTTGTTGAACTGGTTGGAGATGAATATCATGGGGCTCTGTCGATATTTGAAAGATTGGAAGATCACGACGATGTTCAAAATGTTTACCATAACCTGAGATTGCAGGATGAAGAGGATTAATAAGGGTAGAGCAGATATAATCAATACATTTTTCCCATATATAATTGTATTCCGGGATCTTCGGTGCGGTTGGGAACAGGTATAATAT
>DASRNX010000240.1:0-2822 GCA_035647175.1 Clostridia bacterium
ATTAATATATTCCGCAGCATTGCCAAATCTTCAGCGCATAATCCGATTCTGATTACTTCCAACCTTCTTAGCCGAGAAGCCTATCCACTGAGGCAACACAGCCCAGGGATTCTGTTCCCAATCGAATTTCATATAATTATCTGCTTTTGCCTGTGCCAGGTTTTTGTAGAACCATAAATCATGATCATTCCTATCGGGATGGAATTCCTCCATGTGCGTGATATTGAATCCTGCGTCAAAGGCGGCGTTGAAAATATCCTGGATACGCCAGGCAAATTTTTGCACACCATCGTTTATATCAATATTCTCATATGGCTTGCAGACTGTTATAATCGGTACATCATCATCCCCAAAAGGACGGATTACAGGGTGAACCTCGTACATAATGTACCGTCCGTCCTTTTTAGACACACGATGAAAGCATCTATACATGCCCAATAGATCATGTATCCATATATGGACTCCGTTGGATGTATACACGAGATCAAACACGCCGTCTTCGATTTTCGTAAGTGATATGCTGTCGTCGCAGACAAACCGAATATCCCAGTCATGGGCTACAGCAATCCGTCTAGCATTTTCTAGCTGTCGTTCTGATATATCCGTTGATGTCACGGTAGCCCCCAGCAAACGGAACGCGAATACGGCAGCATTATCACCGCTAGATGGCACAAGCACATTTTTACCCCTAAGATTTGGGTATGAGCTTCGTATCATATCCCAGACTAGGGCAGGAAATGCCCAGGTCGGATCTTCGATGATACACCCGACGATCCCTTCGGAAGCATTTTCAGCAAAATGTCATCTGAAAGAGTGTCCCATTCCTCTTTTGCCGTATGAATTATTTTATTCTCTCCCATTTAATGCTCCCCCCAAAATAAAATCTGATTATTCCAAGCTCACTTCCTCATTACTTATTATTTGCAGTTGTATCATATATTCCGTGGTAACCCGTGCATCCAAGACCAAGGTATGCAACACGATGACTTGAATGATGTTCTATAGCAAAGTTTTCAATCAACTCACCTATAATGCATGGGAAATTCGGCATATTCATATGCTAATAAAAATACAAAAACGGTATTATAACACCCCTAATGCTTCCAGTATTTATCTATGGTTTGCTTTGCTAGTTCAACATATCTACGCCCGCGATTATAGTCCCCAAATATCGTGCCGACCTCCCGCTGTGCAACCTCTAGCATACAACCCGACGCCGCTTCAGCAATCCCTTTGAAGCAATCTATTATAGCATCTTCATCTAGTGGCCCCGGAATTGTGACATGTTCAGCCCGTGGTTTACTATAATAGACTATATTACTGCCACGCAGGTATTCGCCCACCCGTCTTTCGTCGTTGAATGGCGATACAGATAGCTTGCGAAGGTTTTCCCACCCACTTATATGCTCCCAAATATCGTCTACTCTTTCACAACAGCCATAGGACAACAACCCAAACCGCTTTGCCAGTCTGTCCTGATATGGGAACACAAATTCGGCAAAGGTATCCGAAGATACAGCCGTTGTTTCCTGTGACTCTAGAAATCCCCAGCAATCGGTGGTTTTAGTTGCTCTATCTTTAGGAAGCTCATTATTAAAGGCGAAACTTTCTTGCGCTACCGGGCTTACCCCCGCAGTGGGTAACAAAAGCCCCTGGTCTTCGAGGTAGTCATAAAATTGTTCATATATTTTGCAGGCATTATTCATTACCTTATGTAGCAAATCGGGATAATCGTACATAGACAAATAGTAGTTTTGCATCCCCATTAGGTGGACAAGAGGGCTGGTTATTGGGCCGCTCAGACTTCCCATGACGCCTTTAACCAGGAGGATATCACCGAAAACATCCCTTGCAAACTCAATCTTTTCATTTGTTTCCTGTATATTTGAACCATAGTCCCCCACAGTCAGCCTGTCAAAATCCTCTTCAAGGTCGTTTATAACAGGCTCTATATGATAGCCCTTGGCGTTTTCCCCTTCGGCGGATATCCGTTTTGCGGGGGTATTAAATGGGGTCACCCAAAGGTTTTGATGGATCAAAAATTCCCCCGTTAATGGTGTATCATCGTTGAATAGTTCCCTGCCCGCTGATGATATAAGGAGACCAAATTCCAAATCCCTTGCATTTTCCCCTTCGCACTTTAAACGGGATGTTATCGTTTCATTGGTGAAGTTTGAAACAAGAAATCTTACGGTGGGCTCCCCGATTTCGCCACGCTCTATTAATTTCCATTTATTAAGTACCTCTTCATTTTCCTTTGAGTTGGCAAGCCCAAGAAGATGTTTTGCAAGTTCCCTTAATATTTCTCGGTCCTTTTTGGATATCGTATTCATCAACGTCCCCCCTTGTTATTTATTTGATTATAACATAGGTTATATCACATATTATAGGAATAATTCAGCAATATATCTCAGTTGGTAGACTATGCATTACTAAAATGGGTTCTTGTATTACATTGGAGTTAAGGCACTGGTATGTGATTTTATAAAACATTTTACTGCCGGGATAACTTACACACTATTTTGGACTTGACTGTGTTGATATCCCTAAAGGATACGGTATCAAGTCTGGCAGAAGAGCTAGGGATCTCTAGGACTGCCATATACACGTGGCGTAGGGGCAAGGCCAACGACTCAGGTACCCCAAAGCCCACCAAGAGATGGAGTCCTAAAGATAAATTTCATATAGTATTAGAAACCTCTACCCTTACCGAACAAGAGCTAGCCGCCTATTGCCGCAGAAAGGGATTATTCGTAGAGGATGTCAAAGCATGGCGCGACCAATGTATAAAAGCGAACGCATCAAATTCCAAGGACCCTTTC
>DASRNX010000241.1:0-4461 GCA_035647175.1 Clostridia bacterium
CTTCTTAGTAAATACCACGGCAGGGGTTATATCACTGGTTACGTCAGTCCTAATGATCGCGGCTGCTTTGTTCATCACAAGATGGCGATACAACCAAATAGGTAAGCTGTCGGGATATCTGAGACGTATTGCAGGCGGTGAATATTCCCTCGATGTAAGGGATAACACTGAAGGGGAGCTTAGCATACTAAAAAGCGAAATATACAAGGTTACCGTAACCCTGTCAGAGCAGGCAGAACTTTTACAAAAGGACAAACTCTTTCTGGTTGATTCCATTTCAGATATCTCACATCAGCTTAAGACCCCGCTAACCTCCATGTCCGTTATGACAGATTTATTGAGCGATAAAAATTTACCGCCGGACAAGCGCATAGAGTTTACGCAAAATATACGCATCCAACTGGAAAGGCTGGAATGGCTTGTTTCCTCCCTTTTAAAGCTGTCCAGGATCGATGCCGGAACGATAAATTTTAAAAAAGATAAGGTAAATGTAGAAGAGCTTATTGAAAGATCCATAAGGCACCTTGTTATACCCATGGAGATCAAGGAACAAACCTTAAAGATTGAAGGCGGCAGTGATGTCTATTTTATAGGCGATTTCAATTGGATATCAGAGGCCCTTACAAATGTTGTGAAGAATTGTATGGAGCATACCCCAAAAGGCGGGGAAATAGGAATAAGCTTTACGGGGACTTCCCTGTATACCATGATTGCCATAAAAGACGACGGACCCGGTATCAGTAAAAAAGATTTGCCCCATATCTTCAAACGCTTTTACAAGGGGGACAATGCCCATGAAGACAGTATTGGGATAGGTCTGGCCATGTCAAAAAGCATTCTTGAAAGTCAAGGAGCAACTATAGAGGTGGCAAGCGATAAAGGCAAGGGTACCCGATTTACCATCAAGTTCTATAAGGGGATATTATGACAAGGGGTAAAAAAATGGGGGTATTGCGATAAACGGCCATTATAACGGGGAATGATGTGACAAGGGGTATTGTGACAAAACTGTCACATTAATAGTCACCTAAAAGTCATACTAGGCAGGTATACTCAGCCTATAGAGAAAAAAGAGGTGAAGTATAATCATGGAAATACTAAGAGTGGAAAACCTGTCCAAGATATATGGAAAGGGTGAAACCGCCGTCAAGGCCCTGGATGGGGTATCCCTAACCGTCGATAGAGGACAATTTATCGCTATAATTGGACCGTCGGGTTCCGGAAAGTCAACCCTTATGCATATGATAGGGGGTGTTGATACGCCAACGGAGGGTAAGGTCTTCATTGAAAACACCGATATTTACTCCTTAAACGAGACGAATCTGGCCATCTTCAGAAGAAGGCAAATAGGGCTTATCTACCAGTTCTATAACCTTATCCCGGTTTTGGACGTAAAGGAGAACATTACCCTACCCCTTTTATTGGACGGACGCAAGGTACATAGGGGCCAGCTAAATGAGATAGTAAATACCCTGGGCCTTATGGATAGGCTGGACCATCTCCCTAATCAGCTTTCCGGCGGGCAGCAGCAAAGGGTATCCATCGGGAGGGCCCTTATCAATAAGCCGGCACTTTTATTAGCAGACGAGCCTACGGGGAACCTGGACAGTAAAAACAGTATGGAACTGATAGAACTATTAAAACTATCCAACAAGAAATATAATCAAACCTTAATAGTAATAACCCATGATGAGGGGATAGCCCTACAGGCTGATCGGATCATCTCCATAGAGGACGGCAGGATTGCCAAGGATGAGGTGATTCGCCAATGAACATTATTAACAAACTCACTTTCAGGCAATTAAAGCTAAATAAGAGACGAACCCTAGTAACCATAATAGGTGTAATTATTTCCGTAGCAATGGTTATGGCGGTGGCAACCCTCACCGTTTCCTTTATTGATTTATTGCGAAGGCAGACTATTATACAGGGTGGGGAATGGCATGTTCTCTATAAGGGTATAAATGCGGATCAACTCGGGGCTATTAAAGGGGACAGACTTACAAAAGATGTCGCCATTACCAGGGACCGTGGCTACGCCGTTTTAAAAGGCAGTAAGAACGATTATAAACCCTATCTATTCATTAAAGAGTACGACTCCCAAGGGTTTAAACAGTTACCCGTGGAACTGGCCGAAGGCCGATTACCGGAGGCCAACGATGAAGTGGTGATATCGGAGCATATCGCTACAAATGGCAAGGTAGAGTACGAAATCGGGGATGTCTTGGAGCTTGATATAGGTAATCGCTTGATCGAGGGTGAAACCGGTGAATCTTACGAGCTGGGGCAAAATAATCCATTCCAAAAAATCCATGGGGATGAGAAGCGAGAATCCCTAAGGATAAAAGAAAGCAGGAGTTATAAAATAGTGGGCGTCATAAAGCGGCCTACCTGGGAGCCGATCTCGGCACCGGGGTATACGATTATTTCCTATTTAGATGAGAGCCTGATGGGCCCTAGCGATTTATTCAACGCGTCTGTAGTATTTAATAAAGTCAATCAATCCGTGTATGGGCATGTGGAAGGATTTGCCGGGGCCAATGATATTGGGCCGGAATCGGTCACCTTTAACAATGAACTGTTAAGGTATTCGGGGGCCATAAGTGATGACAATACCCGCAAAACCCTTTATTCCTTGTCTGCTATAATCATGATTATCATCATGGTAGGGTCCATTTCGCTGATCTACAATGCTTTTGCTATTTCCGTTTCGGAAAGATCCCGTTATCTCGGGATGCTATCGGGGATAGGCGCAACAAGGAAGCAAAAACGGAACGGCGTACTCTTTGAAGGTTTAGTTATCGGACTTGTCAGTATTCCCACAGGAATTATCTGCGGCATTGCAGGTATGTATGTAACCTTTACCTTCATAAATACCTTAATTCAGGGAGTTTTTGGGATAGCAGAAAGGCTTAGGGTTATAGTAACACCCCTGTCAATCCTGGTTGCATCTTTGGTCTCTGCTATTACAATCCTAATCTCGGCCTATATCCCCGCCAAAAGGGCATCCAAGGTTTCCGCCATTGATGCCATAAGGCAATCGATGGACGTTAGATTGACCCGCAAAGCGGTAAAGACATCAAGAACCGTTCGCGCCCTATTTGGAATCGAGGCAGAAATCGGCCTTAAAAACCTAAAGAGAAACAAGCGCAGATATAGGGCTACGGTCTTTTCCCTGATCGTCAGCATCATCCTCTTCTTAACGGTATCCTTCTTTACCAATGATCTGAGGAAGGCTGTACGAATGACCCAGGCCAGAATAAATTATGATATTTATATGAACGCTAACGTGGATATTGACGATGGTTCTATAGAGTCCATTAAATCTCTGCCGGACATATACGAATATAGCCGGGTTCGTAAGCTCTACACATATTCTTGGATTGAAGAGGAATTTGTACCCGAAGGGCTAAGGGATGGGGGAACCGAATTTAGGGATGGGCGATATCTCTATGGGATAGAGGTGCAGGCTTTAGATGATGACAGCCTGTCCAGGTTTGCAAAAATAGCAGGGGCTGACTACGAAAAGCTCATAGACCCAAATGATCTGTCCGCTATTGTTATCGATACCATAACCTACCCCGATGAAGGCATGGGCAAATTCGTCGAGACAAAAGCCATAAAAGCGAGGGTCGGGCACAAACTGGATTTTATTAACATTGATTGGGAAAGGGAAGTGGAAACGGATATCAATTCGGTGAAGATCATAGCTTTAACAGGTGAATCCCCAATGGGGGTTGATCCCTCTCCCTTAGGTGTTATCAATATTGTGATCTCTGAAAGGTTAATGGATAGCTTTGTAGGCAGCGGAGAAAACGATCCGGGATTTTGGGATAACCTCTATTTAAGGAGTAATAATCCCATAAAGACCCAAGAGGAGATAGAGAAGATACAGGCAGTCGGCCTGTATATCCATAATGTATATAAGCAAAGGCAAGAGGAGGAACAGCTAATTTTGCTGATGTCCGTATTTATATACGGGTTTATTACTTTAATAACCGCTATATCCATAGCCAACATCTTTAACACCATATCCACCAGCATCGTGCTTCGCAAAAGGGAATTCGCCATGCTAAAATCCGTTGGTATGACGCCAAAGAGCTTCAACAGGATGATAAACTATGAAAGTATATTTTACGGAATAAAATCCTTGTTGTATGGGCTGCCCATAAGCGTTGCTGTAATGTTTTTAATCCACTGTTCCATGGAGGATAGCTTTGAATTTGGGTTTAGCCTGCCTTGGAGGGATGTAGTCATAGTAATTGTAGCAATATTTGTTATAGTCGGCTCTACAATGCTGTATTCTGGAGGAAAGATAAAGAAGGAAAACATCATGGATGGGCTGAAACAGGAGATTATATAGTCAAAATTCCAAAAAACACATTATTATAGGAGAGGCTAATAATAGTGTGTTTTTTTAATGCTCCTATCGAAACATCAATTTAACCTGTTGTGTTAGTT
>DASRNX010000242.1:0-11107 GCA_035647175.1 Clostridia bacterium
TAGATTTTGTAGTTGGAGTTGTTTATCTATATGGATCATACCATTAGAAGGAGATACTCCCATTGCTTAATATTTTCTTTAGATCCTTAATTCTCTATGCCATAGTTGTATTGGTAGTTAGGGTTATGGGCAAGCGACAGGTTGGCCAATTACAACCCTTTGAACTGGTCATCGCCATAATGATAGCGGAGTTGGCCAGCATCCCCGCCGATGATGTGGGCATACCTTTGGTCAAAGGGCTGGTGCCCATATTTGCTTTGGCCTTTGCCCAGATAACCATCTCGTTTTTATCCCTAAAGAGTGAAAAATTTAGGGCTCTGGTTGGCGGCTCCCCCAGTATCCTAATTGAAAACGGCGTTATTGAGCAAAAAAAATTAGAACAGCTTCGAATCAACCTAAACGATCTCCTGGAGCAGCTGAGGTCAAAGAATATTGCCAACGTGGATGATGTGGAATTTGCTATACTGGAGACCAATGGCAACCTTTCCGTCTTCCCTAAAAGCGATAAAAATAATGCTACTCTGGAGGACCTTAATATTCAGGGCAAGCCGGAGGATATACCCATGACCTTGGTTATGGATGGACAAATAATGCATAATAACCTTAAAAAAACCGGTCAGGATTTAAGCTGGTTGTTAAATCAGATAAAAGCCCTGGGTCTGGATAGACAGAGCGTATTCTTTGCCTATCTGGACACCCAAAATGAGCTAAAGGTGATTGCAAAGCAGAAGGAGCAAGCCCGATGAGAACCTTTATTATAATTCTGATAGTCCTAGTGCTATTTTTAGGCCTATCCTGGTGGAATACCTCCTATCTTACCAGGACATCCAAGGAACTTGCATCCCATGCCGAAAAAATCCGCACCACTGTGACAGATGAAAATTGGGAGCATGCAAATGATGAGGTAATGCAAATTCGCCGTACATGGGGTAATCATAAAAAAACCTGGCTCTTACTGGTAGATCATGAGGATATAGATGACATCGATAAAACCATATACAGGATAGATGAACTGGTTAAACAAAAAGAAAAGGAACAGGCACTGGCAGATATCGCAGAGCTCAGATTCTTTGTTCAGGATCTTGCGGACAAAGAGGTTCTGAGTCTGGCTAATATCTTTTAGTGCCATTTCAATTCACGCTTTGAAAGTTTCAATTAGATCAGTACCCACGGTTAAGATTAATACCCACGTTGAAATCGATACCCGCGTTTGGGGTCAATACCCGCATCTGAAGCCGGTGCCCGCATATGGGATTAGTACCTATGCCCTTGCCTGAGATCAATACCCACGTTCCAATACCTTCCTGAGGAACTGTCCGGTATAGCTGTTTTCCATCCCGGCCAATTCTTCGGGGCTTCCGGCACCTATTACCATGCCTCCCCTATCCCCGCCTTCCGGACCCAGGTCGATTATATAATCTGCTACTTTGATTATATCCAGATTATGTTCAATAATTACTATGGTATTTCCGCCCTCCGCCAACCTCTGCAGCACACCTATCAGCATATGGACATCGGCTGCATGAAGCCCGGTAGTGGGCTCGTCCAAAATATATAGGGTCTGACCGGTGCTGCGCTTGCTAAGCTCCGTTGCCAGCTTAACCCTTTGGGCTTCTCCCCCGGACAGGGTGGTGGACGGCTGGCCTAATTTTATATATCCCAGCCCCACATCGTTCAAGGTTTCCAGCTTTCTTCGGATCTTGGGTATATTTTCAAAAAAGCCCAATGCCTCTTCAACGGTCATATTAAGGATATCCGATATGTTCTTACCCTTGTAGCGGACCTCCAAAGTCTCCCTGTTATATCTCTTACCCCTGCATACCTCGCAGGGTACATAGACGTCGGGCAGAAAATGCATCTCTATCTTTATGATTCCGTCCCCCTGGCAAGCCTCACAGCGACCCCCTCTAACGTTAAAACTGAACCTGCCCACCCGGTATCCGCGAACTTTGGATTCATTGGTCATGGCAAAAACTTCACGGATCCCGTCAAATACCCCTGTATAGGTAGCCGGGTTGGATCTGGGCGTTCTTCCTATAGGTGATTGATTGATATCAATAACCTTGTCCAGGTATTGGGTGCCTAAAATTTTATCATAGTCCCCGGCCCTAATCCTTGCACGATTTAGTTCCCTGGCCAGGGCCTTGTAAAGTATTTCATTGACCAGGGAGCTCTTTCCTGAACCGGAAACCCCGGTTATACAGGTCATTACCCCTATGGGTATTTTTACGTCAATGTCCTTTAAATTATTTTCTCTTGCCCCACTGATCTCAAGATATTTATCATTGGGTTTTCTCCTGACTTCAGGAATATCTATCCGCTTTTTCCCGGATAGATATTGTCCGGTTATAGATTTATCATCTTTCATGATTTCTGACGGGCTCCCCATGGCCACCACTTCCCCGCCATGATTTCCCGCCCCGGGTCCGATGTCGACTATATGATCGGCTGAGAGCATAGTTTCCTCATCATGCTCGACTACTATAAGAGTATTGCCCAAATCCCTTAACCCCTTTAGGGTCCTTATAAGCCTGTCGTTATCCCGTTGATGGAGACCTATGCTGGGCTCGTCCAGGATGTATAGAACCCCCACCAGGCCGGAGCCTATTTGAGTCGCCAGCCGGATTCGCTGTGCCTCTCCCCCGGAGAGGCTGCCGGCCGACCTGGACAGTGTCAGATAATCCAGTCCTACGTCGACTAGAAATCCAAACCTTGCCTGGATTTCCTTGAAAATCTGATGCCCTATCATCTCCTGTTTGGAAGTAAGGTTCAAATTATTAAAAAAATCACGGGATTCCTTTATGGATGTGGTCGTAATATCATATATATTCTTGTCCCCCACGGTCACGGCCAAAACTTCCGGTTTTAACCTGGCTCCATGGCAGGCAGGGCAGGTCCTGTTGCTCATAAGCCTTTCAATATAGTCCCTGCTGTAGTCCGATTGGGTCTCCCTGTGTCTTCTTTGGAGGTTGTTTATTATCCCCTCGAAGGAGCCCGCAAATGATCCGGAACCGTCATTTCTGCTGTAATCAATATTGAACTTCTTCCCCTTGGTTCCGTAGAGGATGATGTCTATAACCTTCTTGCTCAGCTTCTTAATTGGGGTGTTCAAGTCAAAATTGTATTGCCTGCTAAGAGCCTTCAGGTACATAAAGGCGATGCTGTCTTCACTTAAATTATTCCATCCCAGGGCTACGATAGCCCCCTCAGCCAGGGATAGATTCTTATTTGGGATAACCAGATCCGGGTCTATCTCCATCATAGAACCAAGCCCGCTACATGTCTCACAGGCCCCGTAGGGGTTATTAAAGGAGAACATCCTGGGGGTCAATTCCTCTATGTTAATATTGCATTCGGGACAGGCATAATTTTGGCTAAAGAGGATCTCCTCGCCATCAATTATATTCACTATGGCCAGCCCGCCGCTTAGATTCAGTACGGTTTCCAGAGAATCCGCCAGCCGTTGGGCAATACCCTCCCTTATGATCAGTCGATCTACTATGACCTCTATGGTGTGCTTCCTATTTTTATCAAGGTTTATCTCTTCGGAAAGCTCCATCATCTCGCCGTCTATGCGGACCCTGACATAGCCATCCTTCCTTATCTGGTCCAATAGCTTTGTATACTCCCCTTTTCTTCCCCTGACAAGGGGAGCCAATAGCTGTATCCGGCTTCGTTCCTCCAACGCCATGACGATATCTACCATCTGCTCCACGGTCTGCTGCTCGATTACCCTGCCGCAGTTCGGGCAATGGGGTATACCTATCCTGGCAAACAGGAGCCTTAGGTAGTCATAAATCTCAGTTACTGTACCCACGGTGGATCTTGGGTTATGGCTTGTAGTCTTCTGATCTATGGAGATGGCCGGCGATAAACCTTCAATATAGTCAACGTCGGGTTTTTCCATCTGCCCTAAAAACTGTCTGGCATAAGCGGAAAGGGATTCCACATATCTTCTCTGACCCTCTGCGTATAGGGTGTCAAAGGCCAGGGAGGACTTACCCGAACCGCTGAGCCCGGTAAACACAATCAGTTTATTTCTGGGTATTTCCAGATCAATATTCTTAAGATTATTTTCCCTGGCCCCTTTTACGAATATTTTTGGTGCTTCCATCTTCTGTCTCCTTCTTGTCTCAGTATGCGGCATGGGTATCACAGAATATCTAATAGGCCTACCCAAGATTCAAAAAGATAATGTATTTTTGAAATCTTTCTGTCAAGGCCCATAAGAATCCTACGCCCCTAACTCAATTCATTCTTTAATTTGAATATCTCATCCCTCAGCTTGGCCGCCTTTTCGAATTCTAAGGCAATTGCCGCATTTTGCATATCCTTTTCCAAATCGGCAATGATTTGAAGTATTTGCTCCCGGGTTTCCGGTATAGAGATATCGTATCCCGGGCCTTCCTCTGCCGCATGTGTAGCCTCTATAATATCGTGTATTTCCTTAACGATGGTAGTAGGCACTATACCGTGTAACCTATTATATTCTATCTGCAACTCTCTTCTTCGGTTGGTCTCGTCGATGGCCCTTTCCATGGATCCGGTGATGGTATCAGCGTACATTATTACCTTGCCCTGCACATTCCTGGCGGCACGGCCGATGGTTTGAATCAAAGATGTCTCGGACCTCAGAAAACCCTCCTTATCAGCGTCTAATATCGCTACCAGGGAAACCTCCGGCAGGTCGAGGCCCTCCCTGAGAAGATTAATTCCTACCAGCACGTCGAATACCCCCATCCGCAGATCTCTGATAATTTCCACCCTTTCAAGGGTCACGATGTCCGAATGGAGATATCTTACCTTCATATCCATTTCCTTGAGAAAGCTGGTCAGGGTTTCTGCCATCTTCTTGGTCAGAGTAGTTATAAGGACCCTTTCATTTCTGTTTGTAATCTTTTGGATCTCTCCGATCAAATGATCAATCTGTCCTTCAATGGGGCGAACCTCGACCTTGGGATCTATCAGCCCCGTCGGCCTGATAATCTGCTCCACGACCCTGGATGAGTGGGATAGCTCATAGTCTGCGGGGGTGGCGCTGACACAGACGACCTGACAAATCCTCTCTTCAAATTCTTCGAACCTAAGAGGCCTGTTGTCATATGCCGCCGGCAACCTAAATCCGTATTCTACCAGGCTGTCCTTCCTGGATCGATCCCCGGCGTACATGGCCCTTACCTGCGGAAAGGTTACATGGGATTCATCTACAATCAGTAAAAAATCATCGGGGAAATAATCCAGTAAGGTAAAGGGCGGTTCGCCAATCTGCCGGCCGTCCATGTATCTGGAATAGTTCTCTATTCCGCTACAATACCCAATCTCGCGCATCATTTCAATGTCATAATTGGTCCTCTGCTCCAGCCGTTGAGCCTCCAGCAGCTTATCCTGTGCCCGAAATTCTTCTAACCTTTCCTCCAGATCCACCTCTATCATCCCTATGGCCTTTTCCAACCTCTCCCTGGATGCAGCATAGTGAGATGCCGGGAAGATGGCCACATGGTTTCGAAGCCCCAAGATCTCCCCCGTCAGGACGTCCACCTCGGATATCCTGTCTATCTCATCGCCAAAAAATTCTACCCTCATTGCATGTTCCGACGAAGATGCGGGGAAAACTTCTAAAACATCCCCCCGTACCCTGAAGGTACCCCTTATAAAGTTTATATCATTTCTTTCGTACTGTATATCCACCAGCATTCTGATTATCTCGTTGCGCTCCCTGTTCATACCCACCCTCAAGGACACCGTTAAGTCCCTATACTCTGCGGGATTTCCTAGCCCATAGATACAGGATACGCTGGCAACAACTATTACATCCCGCCGCTCAAATAACGCCGAGGTAGCCGAGTGCCTTAGCTTATCAATCTCGTCGTTGATAGAGGCATCCTTTTCTATATAGGTATCGCTTACAGGCATATACGCCTCGGGCTGATAATAATCATAATAGCTAACGAAGTATTCCACGGCATTGTCGGGGAAGATCTCCTTAAATTCGCTGTATAGCTGGGCTGCCAGGGTCTTATTATGTGCCAGTACCAAAGTCGGCCTCTGCACCTTCTCGACGGTATTGGCCATGGTAAATGTCTTTCCTGACCCGGTAACACCCAAAAGGGTTTGATATTTCTCACCCTTATTTAGCCCCTCAACCAATGAGGCGATGGCTTTGGGTTGGTCGCCCCGGGGTTTCATGGCGGATCTTATCTTAAAATCCATCCACCTCACGCTCCTTTTTATTATATAGTTTTAAGTCCCATCTCGGTAACCAAATACAAGCTGATCCCCAAACTTTAATTATGATACCGATATGGAAAAATTCAATGGGTCAATTTTGTTCCTACGAAGTGACTCCGGAATCATTATAACATATCCGGCCGAAGAATAGAACGCCTGTTCGAAAAAATAAAAAACCTCACCCATGCTATTCCTATTTCTTCAGGGTGAAGTTAAAAGTCATGCCTATTTAAATCGGTATCGGACCCTACCCCTTAAAATAATTGTCCCATAGTCTCACAAGTATACCCTTCGGATGCTTAAATATATAGTACTTAGCCGTGGTGCGGGGAACAAATATAAGCCCTAAATCCTTTATTCCCCTTTCGTAGTCCCTGTATTCCAGTTCCAGGGTTTCACCGTCTCCCCTCAGTATGGTCACCCATATAAAGTTAGGTGAATCCCTTAGAATCTCTTCAAGCATCGTTTCGCTATTTACCTGTCTGCCGTTCATATATAATATTATATCGCTCTGCATAAGTCCCATGGCCTTGCCCGGGCTTTCCGGCAATACATCCAGTACCCTTATACCTCTCCAAGGCGCCTTAAAAATCGGCTCGCCTTTCAGTCGGTCCTGTCTATTCCAACGGGTTATGATTTCGTGCATAGCTAGAGTGGCCAAGACCGCCAGATATGTGAGCCCCTTTATCCTGATTGATGCCATAGCCAAAATTAATAGAGTTAATCCATAGATCCCCGCCCAAAACCCGGATTCCCTAACTCTCCTATGGGTAGTTTGGGTAATGGCCCAATCCTCATATACCAATACCGCGACTGCCGGAAACACCAGCTGTCCCGGCGCTGTAATCGTAGCCAAGGGAATTGGCCACATCCTGTTCATAATATGGGCGCCTGCCGGTGTAAACCGATCATGCTCAATATATACCGGTATGCTATCTCTGGCTCCGTCTATCAGTATAAGGAGACCCTCCGCCAGGTGCAGGATACCAACCAACATGATCATCGGCGAAACCTCCATGGCCGGCCATCCAAAAATAAGGGACATCAAGGATACGATCCCTATGGAATAGGAGGGGCATAGGTACCGCGGATTAAAAAGCATCAAAAATAGGGATATGGGCCAAATTATAAGCATAGCCTCAAACTCTATCCTTATCTCGAAGATTAGAATGATAAAGCTGGTGAGCAGCCCCCCTATCAGACCATAGAGGAGCACGTAGTATAGCTGGGTGTTTATAGAATTTCGAAGAATGCCCAACCAGGCTTCCTCCAGTTGGGCATTCCTTTGTATCCTCAGATAAACCACCAGAACAATTCCGATATAGAAAAAACTGCTGATCACCTGTGAATAGGAAGTAAATAATTGTTTTAACAATTGCATTTTATGCCTCCTAAAACATATAACTGGGACAGGAAATCCAACCCTACCTTGGTGAGGGCCATAAATCTGCATCTATATCGGAAATATGACGATATCTATTGTGTAGACTCCCCAAGTTCCGATAGGATTTCTTCGATCCCTTTTAGCAGGGGAGCATCCATCTGGGTAGGCAGATTTTCCCTCGGGTTCTCTTTTAAAAAGTTTTTTGCTTCTTCCGTCATCTCTACCTTTATATCCGGTTCGATACCCTTATGATTTATATCCCGTCCTTTAGGAGTAAAATATTTAAAGGTTGTCAGCTTTAAGGCTCCCCCGTCTTCATAGGGTTTCATAGTTTGGACCACACCTTTTCCAAAGGTCGTGGTACCTATTATTGTTCCTACACCATAGTCTTGAACAGCCCCCGCCAAGACTTCCGATGCGCTAGCGCTATACTCATTTACCAATACTGCCATGGGGATCCCCAGCTCCTCAGGATCCGATTTGTATTCGGTCCTTTGACCGCTGCGGCTCTCACTATACACTACCAACCCTTCAGGCAACAACACATCAGCGATTTCCCTGCATACTTCCAGGAGCCCCCCACCGTTTCCGCGAAGATCCAATACAAGCCCCTTCATGCCCTTACTTTCCAGGTCTTCAACGGCATTTTTGAAGTTCTTGGCCGCAACGCCATCAAAGCTATAGAGCCAGATGTACCCAATGTCGTTTTCAAGCATATCATATTCCATGTCGGGCATTTCGACTATATCCCTTCGTATGGAAAAATCTTTGACCTCGCCATCCCTCAAAATAGCAATCTCAACGACGCTTCCGGGATCCCCCGTCTTCATCATGGCTACGGCCTGCTCGTACATGCTCCAATCCACGTCTTTCCCCTCTACCTTTATTATCTTATCCCCGGTTAACAATCCCGCTTCCATGGCCGGACTGTTTTTAAACACCTGAAATATCATTATAAGGTTATCCTCTGATTTTTCAATAGACACACCGATTCCCTGATAGGTACCGGAAGTCGCAATATTGAAATCTTCCAGCTCCTCATCGGTAAGATAGTAGGAATACGGATCTTCGAGGGAAGCCGCCATACCTTTTAGGGCCCCTTCAAAAAGATCCTCGCGATTAGTTTCCTCTATATAGTTTGCTTCTATATCCCTTCTTACGGTTTCCAACTTCCTATAGTAGGTATTAAGCAGCTGATAGTCCTGCCTTGATACTATTACCCTGTCTCCATTTCTAATATCGATGTATGTTCCCACTTGGATAGTCAGAAAGGCGGTAAATAAAACTGTTACGAGTATAAGTACAACTGCCCCTAAGGCGGCTGATTTTTTACTGATCATACATTAGATCCTCCTAACCCCGAGTTTTCATAACCCATAGGTAGTTTTTCCCTTGCCGAAGCTGCAACAGCCTGGGCAAGGGAATAAATCATATCCTATTATAGCACTAATCCCACAAATTTCAAAACTAATTTTGATGCCTCCGGGGTAACTCCCCACCCATATAAAACAAGCCGGAAGCCGGATTGGTGGTGATATACTTTTCAAGATGAGGATGAAGGTCAGTTCATCTGTAGGAATAAGACGAAAAACCCACGGTTTCAATCGTGGGACGTAAGCCCATGTTACGGCACAAAAATAGGGACAGTTTTTTATTCCTGTCCCCTGCATAATCCATTTTATAAACCACCAGAATCAGCGCACCGCTGTTATCTTCCCAGATAAGGCAACGGACTCACATGAGAGCCGTTTTTCCGCACCTCAAAGTGTAGATGAGGCCCTGTAGAAACACCGGTGCTGCCAATCTTCATAACAGCTTGTCCGCTCTTTACCTTCTGACCCACCGAAACTAACAACTTGGAACCGTGGGCGTATACCGTGGTTATACCGTCCCCATGATCTACGATAACGCAATTCCCGTATCCGCCGTATACCTGAGACAGTATTACGGTACCGCCGGCAGCGGCAACAGCATCCTTGCCGTTGATCCCCCCGCCGCTTATGTCTATTCCCGTATGGAACTTATATTGTCCGCTGACGGGATGCCATCTATTCCCATATCCGGATGAAATATGGGTAAAGCCCGGAGCAGGCCATACCATGGAGGCGTTGCCCTTGCTGTCCCCCCGATCCTGATCCTTTTGTTCCTGTTGCCCGCCGCCTTTATCCTGCTCTTCCTTTTTCCCTTCCTCTTCTTTCTTCCCTTGCTCTGTATCCTTATTCTTTTGCTCTTCTTCATTACGCTTTTGCTCTTCTTCCCTGCGGCGCTGTTCCTCCTCTTTACGCTTTTGCTCCTCCTCGCGTTTCCTTTGTTCCTGTTCCTTTAGAAGCCTTTGGATGGTCTTCTCCAGATCCTTAGAGGTTTGTTCCAACACCTCCAGATCCTTTTCGTATTGGTGTTCTTCCTCCCTAAGCCGGATCATAACCTGGAGCCTTTCGCTCTTCTTTGCTTCAATGAGACTCTTCTGATGGGAAATCTCGTCCTTAGTCTCCTTGATGGTCTCTTCTTGGATCTCCAGGTCCTCTTTCTTCTCCACTATGGCACTCTGCAATTCCATCATCCGGTCAAATACCTGATTATCAAAGGTAATCATGAACTTGACCATTTCAAGGCGATCCAGTAACTCGTTTAGATTGCTTGCGCCAAATAAAAGCTCCAGGTAAGAAGTTCCCTCCATCATATACATTGCACAAAGCCGATCAGCCATCAAGCCTTCAAACCTATCGGCCTCCGCCTCGGCAATTTTTAACTCTTGTTTTGTCTCATCCAATAGAGCCGTAGTATCGTCCAGCCTCCCTTGAATATGTATGAGTTCCTTTTCCTTGCCATTTATATCTCTATCTATTTCCTCCAGCTGGTTGGATACCTTGGCCTGTTCCCCCTTGACACGGTCCAATTGCCCCTGGGTTTCGTCTATATCCTGGTTTACCTCTTTTGCCTCATTCCTGTGTTGCTCTATTTCATTTGCCAGCACCGTAGTCGTCGCAGACAATAGAAATACCAGCACACACACCCATGTCACTATGCGTTTCACATTAACACCCCACAAACATTTTTTATCCCGTACACTTTACCCCATTGTTCAGTCCTACACCCTGAGATATTTTCTGGTCGAGAAAAAGCTGGCAATTATTCCAACCCCGCTACCTACCAAGAGGAAGATAAGCCCCACATCATATATCATACCTTCCATGGGCAAGGGCTGAAATAAGCTTAAAAGACTGTAGTTGCTCGATAGCTGGCCACTTCTACCCAACAATAGGTTATATCCGCCGATAACCAAAATCCCCGCTAAAACAGCCGCGAATATTCCCAACGTAAATCCTTCAATAATGAATGGCCAGCGTATATATCCATCTGTAGCACCGATATATTTCATAATATTAATTTCCCTACGCCGGGAATATATGGTGATCTTGATGGTATTATTTATTATTATCATGGCGACTAGAATCAATAGAATCATAAGCCACAAGCCTATTATGCGCGAGGTCT
>DASRNX010000243.1:0-3084 GCA_035647175.1 Clostridia bacterium
GAACATTATGATATAAAGCACAAAGAAACTTGATATCCCCGTAACGGTGTCATCGTTTAAGACCTTGCCGTCAACCTTTATAGGCGTGTAGGCATTGGGATGAAAGGTCTTAACCACCTGTCTTTTTATTAGCTTAAATAATACCAAAACCCGAATATTTTTGATAGCGCCGCTAGTGGAGCCGGCGCATCCGCCTACAAACATAAGAAACAAGAGGATCATCTTGCTAAAGGCCGGCCAAAGGTCGAAATCAACGGTAGCATAGCCCGTAGTGGTTATAATGGACCCCACCTGGAAAAAGGAATCCCTGAAGGCAAGGCCTATACTTTTATAGGCCCCTGTACCTATAAACAGGTTAAGCCCTATAAAGATGCCCGAGGCCAGGATTATTCCAAGGTAGAGCCTCAGCTCCCCGTTTCGTATTACATCCCTCCACTTACCCTTAACCAGCCCATAGTAGAGGGAAAAGCTGGCCCCCGACATTATCATAAACACCGTAATAACCACGTGGATATAGGTGCTCTTGTATGCCCCTATACTGGCATTTCGGGTGGAAAATCCTCCGGTTCCCACGGTTCCGAAGGTGTGTACAGCGGATTCATAGAGGCTCATACCCCCGACTACAAGGAGTACAATCTGCAGGACCGTTATAGAGATATAGGTTATATAAAGTATCTTGGCGGTATCCTTGATCCTTGGGACTATCTTATCGGCGGTTGGCCCGGGGCTCTCGGCCTTAAATATCTGAAAGCCACCAATGCCCATGGTAGGTAGGATAGCCACCGTAAATACCAATATGCCCATTCCCCCTATCCAGTGGGTAAAGGAGCGCCAAAATAGAATTCCCTTTGGCAACACCTCTATATTTCCCACCAGGGTAGAGCCGGTGGTGGTTAGTCCCGACATGGTTTCAAAGAAAGCATCTATGGGGGATGGTATGCTCCCGGAGATAACAAAGGGGAGGGAACCAAAAAAGGAGGCTAGTATCCACCCAAGGGCCACTATGGTCAGGCCCTCCCTGGCCTTGATTTTCTTGTTGGATGCCCCGAACCTGGACATAATAAGCCCCAAAAAGATCATTATTGCCATGGATATTAAGAACGCATACAGATCATTTTGGCCATATATAATGGATACCAAAAGAGAGGGGGCCATAAGCAGCGCTTCAAGAACCAATAGATTGCCCAGTACCCTGGTTACGATTCCATAGTTCACTAAAAACACCCCCCTTGCTCGGTGTCGTAAAGGTCTTTAAATAGGGTACGTTAGATGCAAGACAGAAGATAATGAGTCTGTCCTTGGGATAGATAACCGTTCTTCCGTTGGGTATAATAACCCTCCTATCCCTGACTATGGCACCTATGATGATACCCTTGGGCATCCCCAGGTCGGATAGGGGTTTTCCGATGGCCGTTACCTTTTCGTCCACGATGACCTCCATGACCTCGGCCTGTTCCCCTAAAAGCAGGGATACGGATACAACTTTTCCCCCACGGATAAACTTTAGAATATCGCTGGCGATGATATTCGTAGGGTCAAGGGCAAAATCTATGCCCAGCTTCTCTATAAGGTGTACATAGCTGGGCCTGCTGATCTTGGCTATGACGCTGTTTACCCCGGCCTGTTTTGCCATTAGGGACATCAAAAGATTCTGTTCATCGTACCCGGTTGCCCCAACGAAGGCATCCATTTCCCCCAGGTTTTCTTCCTCCAAAAGGTTTATATCGGTACCTTCCCCGTTTATAATCAATGCATCGTCCAATTTTTCCGACAGATACCTGCACCTCTCCCGGCTCTGCTCCAAAATAGTTACCCTTATATTGGCTTGGATCAATTGATCCGCCAGGTAATGGCTGATTTTACCGCCGCCTAAAATCATAACCCTTTTTATTTGCCTTTTATCCATATTTAACTTAAACCTGGCAGCCAGATTATTGATGCTCTTGCTTTCGCCCATTATGTGGATAATGTCGTCCTCTTCCAGGACCGTACCGCCGTGGGGGATGATTATCTCCCTATCCCTAGATACGGCGACCACCAACAAGCCCTCAAAACCGTCCAGATCCATGAGCCTTTTACCGATAAATTCCCTCATATTATTAACATGAAAATCCACCATGGAGACCCTTCCCTTGGCAAATTCCCCGTTATTATAGCTATAGCTCTTTAAAAGATACCGCGAGATCTCGTTGGCCGTGGCCAGGTCGGGATTTACTATATGGTCTATGCCCATCTCGGATTTAATAAATCCAAATTGATGGATATATTCCGGATCCCTCACCCTGGCTATGGTCTTCTTACATCCCAGCTTTTTCGCGATGCTACATATGATAACATTGGTCTCGTCGCTGCTGGTCGCAGCTATAAGGAGATCGTAGGATTCGATCCCTAATTCCTTTAAAGTTTCAAGTTCCAAACCATTGGCTATTACCGTCAACACATCCAGATGATCACTGATCCTCTCTATCACCTTGGAATTGGAATCTACCAGGGTAACATGGATGTTTTCGTTTATCATCAGCTCTGCTAACTTGTACCCCAATTTTCCCGCACCAATTATCATGGTTTTCATTTGGCATTTCCTTTCCCTCAATCCGGACCTACACAATTTTGACCCCTTTTAGTCCGGCTGATAACATATATATCAGTATTGTAATACTATATTTTTTAATGTCAATAAATGATTATTGGCAGAAAGCACTTTAGTTCTGCTTCTGCTACTGGGTCTGGTATTAAGTGGTTTTATTAATACCGGATTCAGTGGCAGATAATAGCAGAACTTGGTTTGTGCCGATAATCATAAATGATTATTGGCAGAAAGCACTTTAGTTCTGCTTCTGCTACTGAATCGGACTGCGATGTACTTATCTATCTTCCGCTATAACCTTGAAATGGCGTCATATACGGGTTTTAAGGCCGGATACATCATCTTATATACCTCATAATATCGCCTGTATTCTTTGACAGTCTCAGAATGTGGCTTTAAGTCCCTGCTAAATTCAATGACCCCCTCTGCCTCTTCAAAATCTTTGAATATCCCCACACCTACCCCTGCAGCTATAGCTGCGCCCAAGGAGGTGGCCC
>DASRNX010000244.1:0-8124 GCA_035647175.1 Clostridia bacterium
CCCTTATAAGGATGGTATCGCCTTGGGGGCCTATATCCGCATTGCCCCCAAAGGGGTTTATCTCCCTGCCTTCGTAGACGAACTTTACGTCGCAGCCTACCCCGTCCCCCTGGGGCCTTAGATAGATCTCGGAGCGAAGTACCCCCCTCACTATGACAGATTTTAAATCCGGTTTTATGTCCACCTTCCCTACGCCCTCGACGTGGGGCAGGACCTCGGACACGAAGCGCTCGCCCTCCTCCTTTGAAAACCGAAAGTTTCGGCTGCCCACCTGGGCCAGAGCATTGTAGAAGGGGGCAAATCCGATGCGCTGCTTCTCTGTGGGCTTGTAGATCTTATCCCCCATGAGCATATATTCACCGCTTCTTACTAGGGGATAGATTCCCTTGCCCATATTGATGGTTAACAAAAGGGTCTCTTCGTCCTTCCCAAGGTCAAAGCTTATGGGGAGATCCTCGTCTGTTATCTCAATGTTTTTATAGGTGGTCCCTTTGTGCATCAGGTTAAAGCGTCTGCCCTCTGAGGCAGAGAAAAACCTCTTGGCCGTGGCATCTGTGAGGGCCAATCTTCTGTCACTAAAGAGCCCACTGGTCCTGTAATAGCTGGCGCTGTCTATAAGTCCCTGGACCTCGTATATCTCGGTCATAAAGTCTAAAAGGCGCTTATCGGCAGAGCATAGGGTATGAACGGCGGGGTCGTAGGTAAAATTTTTACCGAATACCAACGCCTCCCCGTCCCTGTAGGCCTTTAAAAGGTTTGGGATATTCCTCACGACGTATAGCCTGGTTTCGCCTATCTTTAGGTATAGAAAGCCTGCCGGGATATCCTCCCTCTCTAAGTTATCGTTGGCCTCATAGGTTACCTCCATGGATACGGTTTTCTTTTTCTCCCACTGGCCCATCTGCCCGAAAAAGTCAAAGATCCGGCTGGCAGACCTTGTGGGGGTAGGCTTTTTCTCCTGGATCAGGCCGTCAAAGCTGCCCCTTGCATCATGTTCCATGATGGTTAAAAGGAGGGCTACTATATGCTTGCAGGGGCCCCAATATCTGTCTGTGGCAGGACAATCACAGCCGGTCTCCACCAGATCTCCGTCATAGTCAAAGGCCGCACTGACACTATAGGTTCTGGTGCCCTTGACCGTGCCTTCTATTATCATATCCTTAGGATTAAGTTTTAGAGATTTTACCCGCCTTTGGCGGTAGTATGTCCTTCCCCGCTGAAAGGTGCTGGGTAGGAAACACTCTTCCCTTATGGCATCTGTATCTATATTAAACATTGTTTCGCCCTTTCTATCAAAAATCCATTCTTCTATTATACCATGATTGAGGGCGTGTTGTCATATTTGGATAAAAATGATTTGAATTCTTAAAGGATGCAAGATCGGGGAGAATAGAGATAGAATAACGATAAGGAAAATCCGGCTATACGGTTACACTTACGATGGTACCGATCGCTCAGCGCCCATCATCGATATACGATTATCCGGTGCAACACATTAATTTTAAGATGCTTTTGAATTGCATATAGTTGCTCCCAGTGCTATCCGGTGCTATAATGATGATACTACCTCAAGGAGCGGACAAACTATATTAAATATTTTCTTAGGGGTTGATATTTTGGAAAACCAGATTCTAAATCAGATCCTTTCCGAGCTAAAGGGGCTCAAGATAGGCCAACAGACGATAAATGAACGACTGGACATAATGGATGCCAGATTGGATAATATGGATGCCAGATTGGACAGATTAGAAGAGAATGTTGCAGTAATTAGAGCCGATGTAAGCGCTCTTAGAGATCAACTTCTGGACTTAGAGGCTAAAAATGCAAACAACCATATGGAAATGAAGGCAGCCATAAAGGATCTAAGCGATAGGTTATCGGTTTTAGAGGTGATATCGGGACAAAACCTCAGAGATATCGGGATGTTAAAGGCCATAAGATCGTAGAGAATAGGGATAGAATAACGATAAGGAAAACCCGGCTATACGGAAACGTATAGCCGGGTTTTTTTAGCCAAATTAATATTGGAAGTAGCGATCAATAGCCATTGCCGATAAGTCTAGTATCCGCATTGCCTATCTACAGCCAGCATAAAAGGTTAGATAGATTAGCAGCTATCCCTTATTGTTGTATAGTCCAGCGGACCCCTTGGGGGGTGTCCTCTAAGATTATGCCCCGCTCCTTAAGATCGTCTCTGATCTTGTCTGCGGCGGCCCAGTCCTTATCTGCCCTTGCCTGCTGCCTTTTTTCGATGAGTTCCTCTATTTCCCGATCTAGGGTTTTTTCTAGGGGTTTGTGGACTATGCCCATGATACCCGTCAGGGTTTTAAAGGTATTATAAAATTCTTGTATGAGTCCTTTGGGGCTTTCGGCCCTTAGGTGGGTATTGGCGTCTCTTACGAGGTCAAAGATCACCGACAGGGCATCGGCGGTATTAATATCATCCTCCATGGCCCCTTCAAAGTCTTGGATGTACCCTTTCAGGCTGTCATGGATCTTTCCTTCCTCGGCGGATAGGTCCCTGTCCTCCGCTATATCCATGAGGTATAACAGGTTATTCTGTGCATTGTACAGCCGCTCCAGGGCGCTCTTGGCCTGGTCTAAAAGCTCTTGGCTAAAGTTTACCGGGCTCCTGTAATGAGACGACAGCATAAAGAGCCTTACTATCTCAAGGTCGTATTCCTTGGCGATGTCCCGAACGGTAAAGAAGTTACCAAGGGATTTTGACATCTTCCTGTTGTCCACGTTTATATAGCCGTTGTGGAGCCAATAGTTCGCAAAGGGTTTTCCGGATAGACCCTCGCTCTGGGCAATCTCGTTTTCATGGTGGGGGAAGATGAGATCCTGGCCCCCGGCATGGATATCTATGGTCTCCCCTAAGTACTTAGAGGCCATGACGGAGCACTCTATATGCCACCCGGGCCTGCCCTTTCCCCAGGGGCTGTCCCAAGCCGGCTCTCCGGGCTTTTGGGCCTTCCACAGGGCAAAGTCCATGGGATTTCGCTTCTTCTCGTCCGGATCTACCCTGGCCCCGGCTTCCAGCTCCTCTAGGTCCTGCCTAGAGAGCTTCCCATAGCCTTCAAAAGCCGAGGTGTCAAAGCACACGTCCCCGCCTGTCACATAGGCCAATCCCTTTTCTATAAGGCCTTCTATAAACTCTATCATTTCCTCTATATGCTCCGTAGCCTTGGGGTAGACGTCAGCCCTCTCTATCCCTAGGCCATCTGCATCTATAAAGTATTCCTCTATAAACCTCTCCCCAAGCTCCGCTACGGTGGTCCCCTCTTCCTCCGCCCTCTGGATCATCTTATCGTCTATGTCGGTGAAGTTTTGGACATAGGTCACCTTGAATCCCTTGTATTCCATATACCTTCTAAAGGCGTCAAAGATGATAAAGGGCCGGGCGTTGCCCACATGAAAAAAGTTGTACACCGTAGGCCCGCAGCAATACATCCTTACCTCGTTATCATATATGGGTATAAAGTTCTCTTTCCTTCTCGTTAGGGTATTATATAACTTCATTTTGTCTAACTTCCTCCAGTTCTTTCAGCTGCGCTTCCACTCTGGTGAGCCTCTTTACAATACAGCAGATAGCGTCTTCCACGGGATCAGGGAGCCTTACCTGGTCTAGGTCCACCTGGTCGCAGTCGATTGTCCTTATCTTTGGATCTCTGGGTACGGGAACGTTGTCCTTTCTCACTACCCGGCCCGGTATGCCTACAACGGTACAGTTCGGTGGAACCTCCTTCAGCACTACGGCGCCCGCTCCTATCTTGCTGTTGTCTCCAACGGTAAAGGGCCCTAAGACCTTGGCCCCCGTGCTGATGACCACTCCGTTTCCGATGGTGGGATGGCGCTTGCCATGCTCCTTGCCGGTTCCGCCTAGGGTTGCTCCCTGGTAGATGGTGACGTTTTCACCTATAGTGGTGGTCTCTCCGATCACCACTCCCATGCCGTGGTCTATAAACAGCCTTTTGCCGATGTCGGCTGCCGGGTGAATCTCTATACCCGTTGTAAACCTGGCGTATTGGGATATGAGTCTGGCTAAGAGTTTTAGACGGTGATTGTGGAGCCAATGGGCTATCTTATAGAAGATAATAGCATGAAAACCGGGATAACACAAGAAAACCTCCAGCGAAGTTCTGGCGGCGGGATCCCTGTCCTTTATGCCTTGAATTTCATCTTTAAACCATTTAAACAAATAGTACACCTCCCGGATGATTGGATACGCTACGAAAAGGGTCCTTCATTACAAAATCAGTCAAATTATCCGATTTTATGCTAAAGGGATGTCTTTTCGTAACATATGAATTAAGGGTCACGTTTTACGGCATCCGTATACCGATATGGGATGTTTGCCGTAAAACATTTAGGTACTTTAAAAGCGATACCTAACACGCATGATTATAACATAGTACGCAATATTATTAAACTGGTTCCGAAAGCCTCAAACAAAAATCCCTGACCTAAATGCGATCAGGGATTATGAAAATGTTTTGCGGTCTGTAGGGTGCGGGGTTTTTGGGCGGTTAGCCTAAAAGGTTCCTAATCCAAGCAAAGAATTTTTCTATGGACTCTAATATCTTCTTTATAACGCCCTTGTTCTCGCTGACCACCTTTTTAACATCGTCTAGGCTGCCGGCGATCTTTTCTATCTGCCCGGCTATCTTCTCTACGTTTAAGTCTAGGTTACTGATCTTCTTCATCAGCTTGACGATCTGCTCGATCTGGGCATCCGTCAGATTGATATTAAGGTTGGCGGATATCTCGATGACTATCTTTCGGATCTCGCCCTCGTCCTTGGTCTTTAGCTCTGCGATCCTTTCCTTGATCTCCTTTATAAGGGCTGCGGCCTCGTCCTTGCCTATGACCTCCCCCAGCTCGCCGGTGGTTACCAGCTCCTCGTTGGCGGCCTCCTTGGCATCCTCGTCCAATTCCTTGCCGGATACCTCTTCGAAGGCCTTCATGATCCCGGTAAGAGCACCGGTCCCCGATACCTTGAAGGGAGCCGCGGCTATGACCTTGGCGTTTTCCACCCCTGCGGTCACTAAGGCGTTGGCGTACATTTCCCGGGTAACCCAGGTTATATTATGAGTTTCGACATCAATTCCCTGACCTTTATCCAAAGGCTTTACATAAGCCGATGATATGGTCCTGTGGCCTATCTTCTCGTCGGATACAAGGCCCCCTAAAAACTGCCTTTCCTCGTCTATTGTGACCGTCAGTATCTTAACTTCGTCCCTTTTTACCCCGAACAGTTCCAAGATCTGCTTTTGTTGGCTCTCGTTCAGGTCGGCGCCTAGGCTTACGACGATTTCATCGTCGGGCGAATCCTCGCCGTCCGCTAAGGCGTATAGTGGGAATAGTAGAATCAGCATGAGGGCTAGGCCCAGAGATAGGATTTTTTTCATTTTCAAAACCTCCTTAAAATCGTTTCCAAAAACTTTTTCACCAGTTTGTGTTATCCTTTTCCTTTTTGGAAAGTCCATCGATTCCAACTTCTAACTTCTAACCTCCAAAGTCGCCACCGCCTTTGCGGCTATGCCTTGGCCTACGCCAACAAAGCCCAGCCCCTCGGTGGTGGTGGCCTTTATATTGACCGCAGATGGGTCTGCCTTTAGAATTTTTGCGATGTTTTCCTCCATCTCCTTTAGATAAGGCGCCATCTTGGGTCTTTCCGCTATGATTATACCGTCTATATTGCCGACCATAAAACCATCGGCTGCGATTATCCCCTCTACCACAGAGAGTAGGTCCATACTGGATATCCCCTTGTATTTATCATCACTGTCAGGAAAATGCTGGCCTATATCCCCCTTGCCAAGGGCTCCTAAAAGGGCATCCATTACGGCGTGGACTAAGACATCTGCATCGGAATGGCCCTGCAAGCCCTTGTCAAAGGGTATCTCAACGCCGCCTACAATAAGGGGGCGGTTATCTGCCAATCTATGTACGTCATATCCTATTCCAACTCTCATAGCTGTCCTCCCTGCCTTCCTATAAGAATCCTCGAGGCTATATCTATGTCCTCCGGAGTGGTTATTTTAATATTGTCATAGCCCCCGGGTATCATATATACCGGGCTCCCTAAATATTCTGCCAGTGCAGAATCATCGGTGGCTACGTAGTCATCCGCTGCAGCCTTTTTATGGGCCTCTATGATGAGGGAGTATCTAAAGGTCTGGGGGGTTTGAACCTGCCAAAGGGATTCTCGCCTAAGGGTCCTTCTTACCCTTCCGCCGGGTTCTGCCTCCTTTATGGTGTCCTTTACGGGCATGCCCGCTACGGCTGCGCCGTGTTTTACGGCCCACTGTACGCTCTCATCGATTACCTGCGGGGTTATAAGGGGCCTGGCCCCATCGTGAATGGCCACTGTCTCCGTGTCTTTAGGTAATTCCTTTAAGCCGTTACGGACGGAATATTGTCTCTCAGAACCCCCGAAAACTATGGTTATGGGCTTTTGGGGCGGGTGTTTGCGGAATATATTCTCTCTTATGTATTCTTCTTCCCCCGGGGCTGTCACCAATACTATCCTATGAATGGAGTCGGCCCTGTAGAATGCATCCAGCGTATGGGCGATGACGGGCCTATCCCCAAGGGGTAAGTATACCTTATTTACTTCTCGGTTCATCCTAGTGCCCCTTCCGGCGGCTAGGATAATAGCGTAGTTTTTCAATCCGTCCTCCAACTCCCAGCTTGTAATCTCAAACTTTTGATCACCGGCCTTTAATCCCTTACTTCTGATCTTTGGTATTTGGTTGCCGACTGTTCGCTTACGGCTTCTGGTCATTAGTATTCGGTTGCCGGCTTTTGACCTGTAAGCATCTAAATTATATAAAATTAAGCGGCGAGATACAACCCGCCGCAAAGTTTTGTTTGAAACATTTAACAGTTTTCTAACATGTATTCACAGTTTTGTCTAACTTTTGCCCCATCACCGGTGCCCGGCGGAACAAGTGGGAACACAGAAGGACCGTCCCCTTGTGTTCCTTGTGTTCTTGTGTTATTACACTACTCTGTCGATAGCTTTGGGCTTGGCGAAGATCATGCGTCCAGCCGCAGTCTGAAGCACGCTGGTCACCAGAACGTCGATGCTTTCGCCCACGTGTTTTTTGCCGCCATCCACCACTATCATGGTGCCGTCGTCTAAGTAGGCTATGCCCTGGCCAGTCTCCTTGCCGTCCTTGATCACCTGGACCAGCATCTCTTCGCCAGGCAGGACCACGGGCTTTAGGGCGTTGGCCAATTCGTTTATATTAAGTACGGGTACTCCCTGAAATTCTGCCACCTTGTTGAGGTTATAGTCGTTGGTTATGACCATACCCTTTAAGACCTGCGCCAGCTTTAAAAGCTTGCTGTCTACCTCTTGAATATCGTCAAAATCCTTTTCGTATATGCGCACGGGAATGTCCAATTCCTTTTGAATCTGATTGAGAATATCAAGACCCCTGCGGCCCCGGTTTCTCTTTAAGGCATCGGAAGAATCGGCTATATGCCTCAGTTCCTCCAATATAAAGGCAGGGATTATAAGGGGACCTTCTACAAACCCGGTCTTACAGATATCAAATATCCTACCGTCAATGATTACGCTGGTATCCAATATCTTTGGATGGGTTGAAAAGACCTCATGCCCATGGCGGTCCTTTTGTACCTTCTTTAAAAGATCCGACCAATCCAGCTCCCTCCACCTCTTGGTAGTGACGCTTATGCCCAGGTACCCGAAAAACAAGTAGATCAAAGTCGTGAGTATAAGGGACAGCCACCCTATTTCAAGTTGTCTAAAGGGGATAGTCACAAGATAAGAAATTAAAAGACCGATCATAAGGCCGGAAACCCCAAACAAAATATCGTTAGCCGGAATTTCCTGCAGTTTTTGTTCTATCAGTCTAATAAAGTCCACGGTGAATTGAATCAGTCTTTTTGAAAGGATAAAAAATAATATGCCAAATGCAATACCAAATAAGATATAAATAACGATATCCTGATATCCAATAAGCTTGATACCCCTATGGGCTAACATGGGTACCGATGTCCAAGCCAGCGCTATACCGACGGCTATACCTACCAGACCAAGGATGATCCTTATTACTCTCCTTAGCATTTGATCACCTCCCTCTTATATTA
>DASRNX010000245.1:0-3562 GCA_035647175.1 Clostridia bacterium
ATCAAATTTAATCATAGCCTTAGGGGCAATACTCTTCTCCAATGTATACGGCATACACGTTCTGGCATGGGCGACGTTAGCGGGTGGGGCATCCCAGCTTGCAATACAACTGCCTGCCTTAGCCAAGAAATTAAAATATAAGCCCTGGGTCAGCCTGAAGGAACCTACATCCCTGGCTTATTGGAAACTGGTCGTACCCAGCATATTCGGATCTGCCATCGACAAGATAAATATCTTGGTAGATAACGCCCTGGCATCATTTCTGTTGGCAGGCAGCATCTCCGCCATCAACTATTCAACAAAGCTCGTTGATTTTGCGGATAACATAGCCATAGGGGCCATCGTTGCGGTGGTCTATCCCAGACTGGCGGGGATGAATTCTAAAGAGGATCTTGGGAAATTGGGGAATACCGCCCATAAAGCCATTGTAGGCATAACGCAGATTGTCCTTCCTATCATAGCTATCACTATGATCTTCAGCAAAGAGATAGTAAGGTCTGTATTTGAAAGGGGAGCCTTCTTAGAGTCCGATACCAAACTCACGGCCTATGCTCTGTCATACTACGCCTTGGGAATGTGGGGCATAGGTATCAGGGGGATACTAAACAGGGTTTTCTATTCCTTGGGGAATACCTCTACCCCAATGAAGATAAGCATTATAACGCTGATATCCAATATAGTATTGAATATCGCATTTGTAAGGTATATGGGGGTAGGCGGATTGGGCCTTGCTACATCTATCTCCTGTACCATGGGGGTAGTCGTATTGTTTATCCTTATTAGAAAAAGTGTGGGAACCCTCAATGTAGGGGGCCTAATTAGGGAAGGATTGAAGATGTTACTTATAACCCTTGGGATGGCATACGGGATTATTAAGTACCAGGCGCCCCAGGTTTTTGGCAATCCCCACTTAGATCTCGTATTAAAAATAGGGAAGGGTCTATTATTTTATATTATTTTATCCTGGGTCGTAGGGGCCGGACTCATAAGGGAGGGAAGGCACCATAAAAGGCATAAAAATATAAACGTTCCAGGCGATATTTTTCTCAGAAAGTCACTTAAGGCCCTGGACAAGATGGTATCCAGGCTGATATCCCATGTTATATACTATGCCAGGGGAAAGATCGACAAGGATCTATTAAAGGGCAGAATATCGTTCCAACTTGCGGGGGTGAACCCCAGTGATATCTGGATTATTCAGGAAAGTATTATGCCCACGAACACCTTGATTATTAAATTGGGGGTTCACCCCTTGGAATATGGTCTAATATGCAAGATCCCATTGACCGCCGGTGCAAAGAATAAACTCGAGGCAAATTATAACAGCCTGATGGAACTTTGTGATAGAAACCATGATTTGATCCCCAGGCCCATGGGCAGGGTATCAATCGGGGAGTATGAGGGATTTGTGGAGACCCTAGTTGAAGGGTGCAATGCGTATGATATGTTTCTAAGCGGGGAAGCGGATGGCGATGGTCTTTTGAGTCTATCCAAGGAAGCATTGATTGATATAAGGGCTAATACATTTAACTGGGGTGGCCCATATCCCACCGTATCCAGCAGGGTGTTATTCAGGCTGCTGGCTGATGCGTTCATATCCTATATGCCATACAATATCCCCTATGATATATCACAAATCTTCCACGACATACATGTCATATGGAATGATAAGGAATTGCGGTGTGGATTGGCCCATGGGGACTTTTGGATTGGGAATATCATTATCTCCCCTGGAGACAACCCGAGAATCCAGGGGGTAATAGATTGGGATAGGTTGGAACATAGTATTCCTGTTCTGTTTGACGAGATGCACCTAGAAATCTCCTATCTGGGCTTGAATGAGAATCAACCGGTAGGGCATGAAATAATAAAATGCATAAGGGACAGAAGATATCAGTTTGAAGATGCGATGATATATTGGCTGCTTTTTATTATAAAATCTGAGGAAAAGGATAGTAGGACTCTAAAGAGCAGGAGATGGTTGCAGGGGAACGTGTATGATGTTTTAGACTTTTTAGAACGATTATTGGAATGGTTTCACCTGTTCACAGACAAATAATATGGGGACTGAATTTATCGGTATGATAATTACAGCGATTCTGTGTAGCCATATGATAATCAATCCTATATCCCATAGGTAGAATAATTTATCCCAAAAAAACATGGCTAGGGGCGGCATAACAGCCGATCCTAGCCGTGTGGCAATCTGTATATCCGTTAATTTCGGTTCATGAAACAAATTTGCTCTGGCAGATTTATTGATATGACTCCCATTTGCTTGTCAAATCATCGCTGCTTAGGGTCTCCATTATATAATCTGCGAATTCGCCACCGGTGGCGCCGTTTTCCCTGCCGGTGATAACGAGCCGCTTTTCAAATTGGCTGCATATATCAAGGGCCATGGCCAGTTTTTTGGCCTCTTCAGAGTATCCTATATGCTCAAGCAGCATTCCTGCCGCTCGTATAATACTGCTGGGGTCCGCGTATTGGGCCCGGCCTTCATCTACCATTCTGGGCGCCGAGCCATGAATGGCTTCAAACATCGCGTACCTGGTACCGATGTTCGCACTCCCGGCTGTCCCCACCCCTCCCTGAAATTCCGCCGCCTCGTCCGTTAGAATATCCCCATATAGGTTGGGGAGGACCATAACCCTAAATTGGGATCTGCGATTGGTGTCTATAAGCTTTGCCGTCATTATATCAATATACCAATCATCCCATTCCACTTGGGGGTACTCTTTGGCAACCTCGCGGGCTATCTCTAGGAACTTACCGTCTGTAGTCTTTATTACGTTGGCCTTTGTAACGACGGTTACCTTATTTGCCCCGGATTTGCTGGCATAATCAAAGGCAGCCTTTATAATACGACGGGATCCTTCGTAGGTAGCGACGGTAAAATCGAGGAACAGATCATCGTTTACTACTACTCCATCGCTGCCCAGTGCATAAGCGCCCTCAGTGTTTTCCCGGTAAAAAACCCAGTCGATATTTTCTTCGGGTACCTTAACGGGCCGTACATTGGCGAAAAGATCCAATTCTTTGCGCATCGCTACATTGGCGCTCTCTATATTAGGCCATGGATCGCCCGCCCGGGGAGTGGTGGTGGGGCCCTTTAAGATTACGTGACATTCCTTAAGCTCGTCCAATATGTCCTCGGGTATGGCCTTACCTTCCTCGGCGCGGTTTTCGATGGTCAATCCTTCTATAACTTTGAATTCGACCTTACCCCTCTGGGCATCATCCCTTAACAGGAATTCTAAGACCCTTTGGGCTTCGGCTGTTATGTATGGGCCAATTCCATCGCCCCCTACGATACCGATGATGATGGTATCCAGTTCACCGTAATTAATGAACTCCTTTGTTGCCTTCATCCTTTCAACCCGCGTTAATTGACTTTTTATCAATTCTCCCAGGTGTTCTTGGGTTTTCTTAATCCGATCTGAAACGTTCAACATGCATCCCTCCATTTTTGCATTATCTATAAGGTTTTTTACCTATAAAAGTATTAGGTTGTCCCACGATGTATCATAATCGCCGAACCCGAACGTATCCATTATATATC
>DASRNX010000246.1:0-3942 GCA_035647175.1 Clostridia bacterium
ATGAGTATAGGGAGTGGAAGGCCAATTGCGCAGATGAGCACATTAGGCTTATGAGAAACACCGTCAAAGAATATGGGGACGAAAAGGCGTATTGTGCCGAGATATTCGGGATGTTCCATGCCCATAGGGCAAAGTCCTCGGGGATAGATCTATACAACGCCAAGGAACACTTTGATTTTCTCGCAAGCCCCACCTTTTTATCCACCCATAGCGCATCTAAGGGCCATTACCATCAGTTATCGACTCCTGCCTCAAGTATACGCTTTATGAAATCCGTAAATAAGGAAAAGCAGGCGATCATGCTATACGGCAATAACGGGGGAAAGTGGCGGTATGTTATTGAACCGAGTCTGGAATCCAAGATATGGCTGTGGGAGACCGTAAGCGTAGGAGGCGGTATTTGGAATTGCCTCTTTAACGGCCAACACCCCGGAGCAACCTTTGATAACAGGAATTCATATTTAGAGAGGGATGTCTACCACTACTTGGCGGATAATGAAAAGATTTTGGAAAACCAAATCCCAAGGGAGGAAGTAGGCATATATTTTTCCAAGGCAAGCCGGGACAATCTTGCAGAAGACGATGAAGATATGGACGAATACGGTGTGTTCATAAAGGGCATAGAGAATGTGCTCATAGATAACCATGTTCAATATGGTTTTTGTCCCGATATAAACTTTACCCTGGATGAGGTAAGCAAGTATAAGTTGCTTATAATACCAAACGGCGCATACCTGTCCGACGAACATATAGAGATAATTAAGCAATATGTGTCCATGGGCGGCGGATTGATAGCCTCCTACGAGACCTCCTTATATGACGAAAAGGGTGTGAGGAGGAAAGATTTTGGACTCAGGGATTTATTTGGCTGCAGCTATACCGGAATTAAAAAGGATACCCAAGTAGATTGTTATCAGATGCTAAAAGGGCCCCATACCATAACTTCCGAGTTTAAAAACACATCCCTGTTGATGAACGACGGATATACACTGTTGTGCACGCCTATAGACAAGGAAGACTATAAGGTGGTCTGCACCTATGTTCCCAAAATCCAAAACCAGCCCCCGCCAAAAGCCTGGATAAGGGATATGAGGACTCCGTTTTCCACCATCATGGCAGGAACATACGGAAAGGGCAAGGTTGTCTATTTCGCCAATCAGATGGATAAGCTGTGCTATGTAAATGGCCATGAGGATTTTATGGACATCGTCTACAACTCCATTCTGTGGGCAAAAAGCGGCGAATTATCCATTGAAACCGATGCGCCGGATAGCGTACACATAGCCTTAACCGAAAATAAAGAGGATAATAAACAGGCAGTTCTATCCCTGATAAATCTTACCTCAAGGCCCAGAAGGCCCATAAGGCAATTGCTCCCGGCATATGACTTTTATGTAGACTGCAGGCTGGAAGGGGATTCCTTGGAGCATTATAAGATCCTGCGTTCAGATGGCGATATTAACGTCCGAGAAATCAAAAGAGAAGAAGGGATGCTGACTGTAAGGATAGAAATTGGAAGGCTCGATGAATTTGCCGGTATATATCTTCATACCAAATAAATCGGTAGGCAACCTCTAGGACGCTTTTGAACAAGAGAACAAAAATAGTTCATTGCCGGTTAAATATGCACGAAATTGCATTGCGTCAGTAGCATATGATTATTATGGTTATCAGGATATATTTTTTAATCCCATAATCGTCAATGAGTTTTAGATTATGTTATAGAAGGTGAGAAACTGTGGAATATAGGCAGTTTGGTAAAACGGGGGCGGTGGTGAGCAGGATTGGCTTTGGAGGCGCTGCCGCCGGACTAAAAAACTATCTTGGGAAATATGATCCGGAAGATGAAGAATCAAGAAATAGCGTATATGCGGCGCTGGAACTGGCCCTGGAAAGGGGTATTACCTACTACGATACGGCTCCCGGCTATGGCGGGGGTACTTCAGAGAGGATCTTTGGGGATGTGTTATCCAAGGTGGACCCCGAAAAGATTTTTCTGGCGACCAAATGCTTCCCCTCCGATGACGGATCTCTTGGGGAAAGACCACATACTCGTACCCTATCCGACTATGATTTTGTCATGTACTCTGTGGAAGGGAGCTTAAAGAGGCTTCGCAGGGATTATGTTGACCTCTTGCAGCTCCACGGTAACTCATACACCAAGGATATGAAAGATCGAATAGTTGGTGCAAAGGGGGCTTTGGAGGCATTAGAGCGCTTAAAAAAAGAAGGCATTATAAAGTACATTGGCTTTACGACGGAGGACAACAACGATGCAGTATATGACCTTATAAGGACCCGGCGCTTTGATGCTATTCAACTATGCTATAACTTCATATTCCAGCATCCATATGAGCCCAGCAGACCCTTTGGGAGTCTGTTGGAGGCGGAAAAGAAAAAAATGGGTATTGCAACCATGAGGACCACCACTTCTGGGACATTTCAGAAGTGGATGCGTATGATAAGACCCCATGATACCTTTGATTATACCCGGGCCTTGATCCAATTCGTGCTGTCGAACGAATTAGTGGATGTGGCCCTCATTGGAATGCGTACACCCCATGAGGTTTTACAAAACGTTGATATCGTAAATGATACTTCAGGAAGAATAGATTTGGACTCTTTGCATGAGAGGTATGTTGGAGAAAACTAAGGCCTATTCTGCTTGAAAAGCCTGCCGATTTCGATCCGGCCTCTGCCGATGGAATCGGTTTAGGGCGTTCTGCTTTCAATAGCTCATTAAATAGATAATGAACTGATACTACGCGCCAATTTACTATTAAACCGTATAGGAGAGATGAAGATGAATATATTTCCCCAAATTAGTGGATCCATAATCGATTATGACATTCTGGTTATGGGCCACCTAAAATGGAATAGATACTTTAATGAAAGTCCGGAGGACCCACCAAGGGGAGACCCGTCTACCTGTACTTCCGTTTTGATAAGGGGCTTTGATAAGTGCGGAGAGGAGTATGTGCTGATTATTGATCCCACCCTCAGAGTTTCTCCGGAGGACTACCACTTTGATATAAACAGAAGGACAGGCCTTAGGCCCCATGAGATTACGCACCTTTTCTGTACCCATCACCATGGGGACCATATAGAGGGTCTTAACTACTTTAAAAATGCGAAGTGGTGTACATCCAATGAAGTGATAAGGGATTTAAAAGGCACTGGGGCTATCGATAGTTCAAGACTTATCCCCGTCGAAGGCGAGTTTTTGCCGGGGATATATGCCCTTTCGCTGCCGGGTCATACGGATAATCTTCATGGTATTGCTTTTGGCCACAGAGGCAAAAAGATTATTGTAGCAAGTGACGCCGTTATGACGAAGGACCATTATGAACATAATGCTACAGAATTTCAACCCGATCCGGAGATGAACGAAGTAGCGGCACAGACCATAATTAACATAAAGGAGAGCTTCGATCTGGTCATTCCGGGACATGATAATGTTATTGTGAATTGGTGATAACAGGAACTGCATTATTATGTAGCGAACCCCGACCCCCAAAAATCCCATGGGCAAAGGCCCTGCAAATTCAAAACTAAATGAGGTTATAACCATGATAAGACAAGCGGGTATGGATGATAAGAGGGCAGCAGCAAAATTGGCTATGCTACTATGGCCTGATAATGAAATTGACGATTTGAAAAGGGAAATGCTAGACTATATTGTCTCAGACAGCGGAGCGGTTTTTATCTGCTTCGATGAGGATACGCCCATAGGCTTTGCACAATGCAGCCTGAGAAGGGATTATGTTGAGGGGACGGACAGCAGCCCTGTCGGATATCTGGAAGGCGTTTTTGTAAAAGAGAATTATCGTAAAAGGGGTATCGGAGGGCGATTGGTGGCCCAATGTGAAGAATGGGCGAAAAGGCAAGGCTGTACCGAATTTGCAAGCGACTGTGAACTGAACAATAGCCGAAGTCTAGAGT
>DASRNX010000247.1:0-21109 GCA_035647175.1 Clostridia bacterium
GAATTTGGGCTAATAGCCGAAAAGAATTTGAAAATAACATAATTGCAGTTTAGAGGCGCATCTTTTATAAGTAAGTTACCTGAGAATGCGGAATTCTTGGAAGGAGCCCAAAGGAGAAGATGCCGAAAGGTATAAGACACCGCATTTTATATCTTGGTCCCCGGATTAACAGTCCCCGGATTGTCACTGAGCCCGTGTTTGGTGGAGAGCTAACTGTTTTCGAAATGTTTGCTGAGATAGCATTGACAAAATATACGAAAGCGGCTGGTGATGCATCAGCCGCTTTCCATTTGGGAGCAATACATCCTCCAGCCGGTTGTTTTTTTGAGAATGTCTGTTTTAAAATATTATAAGTATAATTATTCTGAGGAGGCAAATCATGAAAAAGTTTAATCTTGCCATAGTCGGTGTTACAGGTATGGTGGGCCAGAAGTTTCTGGAGGTACTACAAGAGCGAGACCTGCCGGTTGATAAGTATTTTATGTTCGCATCAGCCCGTTCTGCAGGTAAAACCGTCTCGCTTATGGGTAATGAATATACCATAGAGGAGCTTACACCCTCTTGTTTTGATGATAAGGAAATTGATATTGCGCTGTTTTCGGCAGGGGGCAATATTAGCAAGACCTACGCCCCCATAGCCGCAGAAAAAGGCATAGTGGTTATAGACAACAGCAGCGCTTGGAGGATGGAGAAGGATGTCCCCCTGGTGGTTCCCGAAGTGAACCCCGAAGAGGTCTTAAATCATAAGGGTATTATCGCCAATCCAAACTGCTCTACCATCCAGGCTGTAGTAGCCCTAAAACCCCTCCATGATCGCTACGGCATTGAAAGGATCATTTATTCCACTTATCAATCCGTTTCGGGGGCTGGGGTTGAAGGATACGATGACCTTAAAAACGGCATAGAGGGAAAAGAGCCCAGAAAATTCCCTCATCCGATCTTCGATAACTGCATCCCCCACATAGATTCTTTTTTGGATAACGGATATACCAAAGAGGAAATGAAGATGATCGAAGAGACCAAAAAGATCCTAAAAGATGATAGCCTAAAGATTACCGCTACGACGGTAAGGGTGCCGGTCTATAACAGCCATAGCGAATCTATAAACGTAGAGCTCAAGAAGGATTTTGAACTGGATGAATTGAAGGATGTACTATCCATGGCTCCCGGGATAGAGGTTATGGACGATCCTAAAAACAATGTTTATCCCATGCCTGCCAATTCAAACGGTAAGGATCAGGTCTTTATAGGCAGGATCCGGAGGGATGAGAGTCTGGACCATGGAGTTAATTTGTGGGTTGTCGCAGATAATATCAGAAAAGGGGCCGCTACCAATACGGTTCAGATTGCTGAAAAATTAATGGAATATTGGAGTAATAACGACCTTTAAATTATACGCGGATAGGAGTGTCCTTGCATATGATAAACGTAATCATCAACGGATGTAACGGCAAAATGGGTCAGGTGATTGCTGCTATGGCAGCTGCCCAATCCGATATAAGAATTGTTGCTGGTGTAGACAGATACCCGGATTCCTTTCATAATCCGTTCCCTGTCTATCCTTCCTTTGACGAATGTCCGGTGGAATGCGATGTTGTTGTAGATTTTTCATTGCCCCAAGCCTTACCTTCCCTGCTAAAATGGGGTTTAAACAAAAAATGTGCTCTGGTTATTGCCACCACCGGTTTTAATGAAAGGGAGCAGCAGACCATAGAGGAATATAGCAAAGAGATCCCCATCTTTCAGGCCGCTAATATGTCCATAGGAATTAACCTAATGTATCAATTGATCCAGCAGGCTGCCCAGGTTCTTGGGGACTCCTACGATATTGAAATTATAGAAAAACACCATAATGAAAAGGTTGATGCTCCCAGCGGAACTGCCTATGCACTGGCCAATGCCATTAACGAGGTGTTTTTAAATTCCAAGCACTATATCTATGGAAGACATACCAAAAACGATATGAGATCACCCTCTGATATGGGTATCCATGCCATCCGCGGCGGCACCCTAGTAGGCCAGCATGCGGTCATGTTCGCAGGAGAAGACGAGGTAATCGAAATTGAACATACCGCATACTCCAAGCAGATATTCGCTGTGGGGGCTCTTAGGGCAGCCAAGTATATGGCCCATAAAGGTCCCGGACTGTATAATATGAAGAATGTACTGGACGAAAGAAGTCCGGTTACCAGCATCACCACCCAGTCCGATATTATCTTGGTATCCATACGAAATGCGCCTGCCAGACTTAACACCATTGCCAATATATTCAAAGAGTTTGCAGGGGAAAATGAATATTTGGAGCTGATCAGTCAAATTTCACCTGCAGACAGGATGACCAATATAACCTTTGCGCTTTCTGCAAAGGATCTTGAGAAAGCGGAGGCGTTCTGTCACAACCTAGCCGCCAAGGATAAGGATCTGGTAATCAAGATGGATACCAATATCATAAAGATAACCATAGAAGGCCTGGGCCTTGAACAGCAACCCCGGGTGGCTGCCACCGTCTTCGAATTAATCAACAGCCATAATATCCCCATCAAGGCTTCGGTTACTTCCAACCTCAAGATCGACTGCTTCATAGACAAGATCTACGAAAAGCTGACCATGGACACCCTAATCGAAGGTTTCGGTCTCTGATAATAAATTCGTTTTTCGCCAGACGATATATTTTTTTAACATATCCTATACCAAATACAGGCTAAAACTAAAGGTCTCTGAAAATATTCAGAGACCTTTTATAGATAAACAATAGATAGACTAGATTTGTCGGCATGAAAATCGCGGTGGTTCTACACAACTTCGCGGTGATAAACTTTTTTAGTTGGAGGTGTTTATCTATATTATATCCCCCTAAAGATATAGGGCATGCCGACTTTAATTCTATTCGCATCCGGATAATATACCATGGATAGGTCTACTTTATACCGATATCCCTGCGGTAATGCATATCCTTAAATTTGATTAAATCCACGCTTTTATAAGCCTTTTGAATTGCCTTGTCTAAATCGCCCGCTACTGATGTTATCCCTAAAACCCGGCCCCCATGGGTAAAATATTGATCCCTATCCCCGCGGGTTCCCGCATGGAACACCATAACCCCTTCGCGATCATCCAGGTTTTGCAGTCCATGGATGGGATAGCCCTTATCATAGGAACCGGGATAGCCGCCGGATGCCATCACTACACATGCTGCGGCGTTGTCCTCCCACTCAATATCAATTTCATCAAGCCTCTCGTCCACCACGGCCAGAAGGATGTCCAACAGATCCGTCCTCAGCCTGGGCAGAACAACCTGGGTCTCCGGGTCACCGAACCTTGCATTGTATTCTAAGAGCTTCGGACCGTCCTCAGTCAGAATCAACCCCAAAAACAGGACCCCTTTAAAGGGACGCCCTTCCTCGTTCATCGCGTCTATAGTGGGCTGGAGCATCGTGGTCTCAACTATATGGGCAATTTCAGGGGTATATACCCTGCTGGGGGAAAATGCGCCCATGCCCCCGGTGTTTGGCCCCTCGTCCTTATCAAATGCTCTTTTATGGTCCTGGGAGCTGACCATGGGTACGGTGGTGTGCCCATCGCTGAAAGCTAACAGGGAGACCTCCTGTCCCATCAAAAACTCTTCTATTACAACTTGATTTCCGGCACCACCAAAAACTTTTTCTATCATTATTTCACGAATAGCATCACGGGCCTCATCAAAATGTTCGGCGATGATAACCCCTTTCCCCAGGGCCAGGCCATCAGCCTTTACCACCAAAGGAAATTCGGATTCTCTTATATAATCCAAGGCTTCATTGTAACATGAGAATACCCTATATTCCCCCGTGGGAATATCATACTTTTTCATAAGGTCCTTGGCAAATACCTTGCTGCTCTCAATTATGGCCGCATTCTTATTAGGGCCAAAGGCCTTAATCCCGGCTTCAGCCATAGCGTCCACCATACCAAGGGCCAGGGGATCGTCAGGAGTTACAACTACCAGATCGATGGACTGATCCCTCGCGAACTGTACCATACTTTCTATATCCGTAGCTTCTATATCTATGCAGCGGGCTATTCCCCCTATCCCGCCGTTGCCGGGAGCGCAATATAAATCCGAAATCCTGGGACTTTGGCTGAGCTTCCATACGATGGCATGCTCCCTTCCTCCCCCTCCTACAACTAAAACCTTCATCATGTCACTTCCTTATTCTTGCCTATTATTTCGGTTGCGTGAGATCTCTGCCTTAGTGTTTAAAATGCCGCATCCCCGTAAAGACCATGGCAATTCCATGTTTATCGCATTCGTCTATGGAATCTTGATCCCTGATCGAACCCCCGGGCTGTATTATAGCAGTGATTCCGGCAGCGGCTGCGGCCTCCACACAATCAGGAAACGGAAAAAATGCGTCGGATGCAAGGACTGCACCTTTTACGTCGGTGCCGCTTCGTTCTATGGCTTGATTGACCGCCCAAATCCTATTTACCTGCCCAGGACCGATCCCTAAGGATTGGCTGTCCTTTGCTATGGCGATACCGTTGGATTTGGTGTGCTTGACCAGCTTCCATGCGAAGATAAGGTCCTCCATTTCCTTGGCTGACGGGCTCTTTTTCGTCACTATTTCAATATCCGACAGGTCGGGAAGAAGCCTGGTATTTGCTTCCTGGACCAACAATCCGCCGTATACCTTTTTCATATCGTATGTACCCTCAGGTACTCCTGCCCTTATATCCTTTAGTTCCAGTATCCTTATATTCTTCTTTTGCTTTAGGATCTCCAAAGCCTTTACGGTATAGGATGGGGCCACGACGATTTCAACGAAGATCTTGTTAATGGCTTCGGCCGTCTTTTCGTCCACCCTATCGTTGGCGACGACGATGCCGCCGAAGATGGAAACGGGATCTGCCCTATACGCCTTATCATAGGCTTCAAAGATGCCTTCGCCGCTGCCCACCCCACAGGGGTTGGCATGCTTGACTGCCACAACCGTGGGCACCTCAAATTCCTTCAGAAGTTCCAAGGCCCCGTTTGTATCGTTAATATTGTTATAGGAGAGTTCCTTACCGTGAAGCTGCACCGCATTTATTAGGCTTCCCGGCCTCTTTCCTATCTCTTTGTAAAAGACTGCACCTTGGTGGGGATTTTCACCGTAGCGCATGGATTGTGCCTTCTCAAAGGTCAGGGTCAACAGATTCGGAAACTTTTCTTCGCCGATTTGTTCCCCTAGATATTTCGCTATAAGTGAATCATAATGAGCCGTATGCTCAAAAACCTTACCGGCTAATCGAAATCTGGTCTTGGATGATATATGATTCTTTTCCTCAAGTTCGGCTATTATCAAGGCATAGTCCTTCGGGTCCACTATTACCGCCACGTCCTGATAGTTTTTTGCTGCCGCCCTAAGGAGGGTGGGACCTC
Organism: Clostridia bacterium; assembly: GCA_035647175.1. Lineage (GTDB taxonomy): Bacteria > Bacillota > Clostridia > Caldicoprobacterales > UBA3941 > UBA3941. Next base: position 5,402 of record DASRNX010000247.1, read on the forward strand.
CGATATCAATATTTTCTATGGCATCTTTTAGCTCTATCCCCTCCTTTAGGATTGTTTCCTTAAAGGGATAGAGGTTAATCACAACGAAATCAATTGTGTTGATGCCCAGGTTTCCCAGCTGATCCATGTGATGGGGATTATCCCTTACAGCCAAAATCCCAGCATGGATATTTGGATGGAGGGTTTTTACCCTGCCGTCTAAGCATTCGGGAAATCCCGTTACATCGCTTATATTGGTGACGGGTATACCTGCTTCGCCTAAGGCCTTTGAAGTACCGCCTGTTGATATTATTTCGATGCCCATATCGTTTAGTCTCTCTGCAAACTCAACAATTCCCGTTTTATCGGACACGCTGATGACAGCGCGCTTCTTTTTCATCTTTTCTTCCCCCAATTCTACAAAAATCGGAATACTAAATCTTAATCGCCTAAGTGTTTTTTATTATAACCCTGCGCCCGTCCACCGAGATTCTATCCTCGGTCAATAACCTAAGGGCTTTGGGCAGCAGTTGATGCTCTACCTTTAACACCCTTTTCGCTAAGGAATCGGCATCATCCTCCGGCAGAACCTCGACGGGCTGCTGGAGGATTATCGGCCCCGTATCGGTTCCCTCGTCTACCAGATGAACCGTTGCCCCCGTGACCCTTGCTCCATAATCCAGTACAGCCTGGTGCACCCTTTTGCCATAGTATCCCCTGCCGCAAAAGGCCGGGATTAAGGACGGGTGGATATTGATAATCCTATTCTTATACCTTTCCACCACTTTCTTAGGGAGGATATTCAGGTATCCCGCCAAGACCACCAAATCCACCCTTTTCTCCTCCAGCAGCTCCAAGATGGCCTTGCTGAAGGAATCCGGATCCTTATAATCCCCTTTGGCGACTACGGCATATGGAATGCCATGCTCCTTTGCCCTATCCAAACCATAGACACCTTTGCGGCTGGAAATAACGAGGCTTATGCGGGCGGCTATATCCCCATTGTCGATGGCTTCTATAATGGTCTGAAGGTTAGATCCCCCTCCAGAAATGAAAACCCCGATGTTCTTCATCAGACAAAGACAACCCCTTCCAGGTCCTTTTTGACCCTTCCTATAATATGGGCAGGATACCCCTCATCTATAAAAAGCTTTACCAAGCCGTCTGAATCCGTCGCCTTGCATGCCACCGCCATACCGATCCCCATGTTGAAGGTATTGAACATATCCTCCTTACGGATATTACCCCAGCCGCTTATCAGCTCAAATATAGGCTTTACTGGCCATGTTCCTTCCTCTATGACGGCTCCCAGCCCTTTAGGTAACATCCTTGGAATATTTTCTATAAATCCCCCGCCGGTAATATGGGCTATACCCTTTATGGTATAGCTGCTTAATGCCCTTAATATGGCCTTTACATAGATCCTGGTAGGTTTTAGAAGCTCTTCCCCAACGGTAATACCAAGGGCTTCGTCGTGATCCTCTAAGCGATACTCTTCCTCTATTACCAATTTTCTAATGAGGGAGTAACCGTTGCTATGGGTCCCGGATGATTCAAGGCCAATGATCACGTCCCCGTCCTCTATTTGAGAACCGTCTATTATCCTGTCACGATCCGCTATTCCTACGGCAAACCCCGCCAAATCATATTCATCTTCCTTGTAGAATCCGGGCATTTCGGCGGTCTCTCCGCCTATTAGGGCGCATCCGGATTCTATGCAGCCCTCGGCGATCCCTTCGACAACGGCGGCTGCCTTCTCAGGTTCCAGCTTCCCCGTCGCTAAATAGTCCAGGAAAAACATAGGCGCAGCTCCCTGACAGACGATATCGTTAACGCACATGGCCACGCAGTCAATGCCTATGGTGTCGTGTTTATCAAGCAGGAAGGCCAGCTGTAATTTTGTACCCACTCCGTCGGTCCCGGATACCAGAACCGGTTCCTTGATGTTTTTCGTGTCCAGCGCATAAAGGCCTGCAAAACTTCCCACGCCCCCCATGACCTGCGGCGTATGGGTCTTTAGAATATGCTTCTTCATTAGATCAACAGCCTTATACCCCGACTCTACATCAACACCCGCATCCTTATAAGTCCACCTCATCGTACTTAACCCTCCGTCCTTGTATCCGTACTGTCTTTTCCCATATTCCAATCCAGCTCCACCGGATAATCATGGCTGAAGCATCCCAAGCAAAAACCGCAACCGCTCTCTTCAACGGTCTTGAGGAGGCCCTCCGTACTCAGGTATCCAAGAGAATCCGCCCCTATTATCTGTTTAATTTCTTCTATGGTGTATGACGCCCCTATGAGATGCTTAGTTCCGGGAGTATCAACCCCAAAATGGCAAGAATGTTTTACAGGCGGCGAACTTATTCGCATATGAACTTCTTTGGCTCCCGCCAGGCGCAGCATCTCGACTATCTTCTTACTGGTGGTTCCCCTGACTATGGAGTCGTCCACCATAACAACCCTCTTTCCCCTGACGATCCGGGTTAAGGCATTGAGTTTTATTCGTACATTTTGCTCTCTCATATTATAGTCGGGGTTTATAAAGGTCCTCCCCACGTATCGATTTTTCACCAACCCCTCACCGAAGGGTATGCCCGAGGCTTCCGAATAGCCCAGGGCTGCCGTCGTGCCGGAATCCGGGACACCTATTACCAGGTCCGCATCGACAGGCTGTTCTTCGGCCAGCCTGCGGCCCGCTTCCTTTCTCGCCATATATACGCTGATTCCGTCGATATTGCTGTCGGTGCGGGCAAAGTATACGAATTCAAAAATGCATAGAGATGTCTTCAGCGGGGTGGGAATCTGCATGCTCTCAAGACCTCTGCGGCTGATTGTAATTACTTCACCAGGCCTCACATCCCTGATAAAATCTGCCCCGATGATGTCAAAGGCACAGCTTTCCGAGGCTATAACGTATGAGTTTTCCAGCTTTCCAAGGGCCAGAGGTCTCATCCCGTGGGGATCCCTGGCAGCTATCAGCTTATCTTCCGTCATGATAACCAAGGCGTAGGAACCCTTGACGGTCCCCAGTGTATCTAAAACCCCGAATTCGAAGGTATCAGCATTTTGACGGGATAAAAGGTTGGCAATCACCTCGCTATCCGTAGTAGTTTGAAAGATTGCTCCCTGATCCTCAAGGGATTTTCGAAGATCATCCGCGTTGACGAGGTTACCATTATGGGCAATAGCCATGGTTCCCTTTTTGTATTTCATGACGAGGGGCAGAGCATTGTGGACACTTACATCTCCGTCCGTCGAATACCATACATGGCCGATTGCAATTTCCCCGCCCCGCAATCGGGACAGAGATTTATTGTCCATAGCCTCCGCTACCAGACCCATAGCTTTATGATATTTAATATTCTTCCCGTTGGATATGGCAATTCCGGCGCTCTCTTGCCCCCTATGCTGGAGGGAATATAGGCCGTAATAGGTCAGCTCCTCTACCTTTAAATCGTCAACATCTAAAACTCCAAAAACTCCGCAGGCTTCCTTTAATTTATCGTCACGGTATATCTCTTTACTATACATTTTTTATGTCTTTACCTCCGCCTCTTAATGGACTGTATGTCAATTGAGATCCTCTTGTATGGAATCATTTTGTGCTAATACCTCATCTTCCATAGAGACACGATATTGTTTTAGAACCTCTGCTAATTTCGTATCACCTAAAGCCAGGATTTGGACCGCCAACAATGCCGCATTTTCGCTTCCGTTTATGGCAACTGTAGCCACCGGGATCCCTCTTGGCATCTGTACAATGGACAGTAGGGAGTCCAAGCCATCTAAAGTGGAAGACTTAATGGGAAGGCCTATCACCGGAAGCGTAGTATAAGCAGCCATCACCCCCGGCAGGTGAGCAGCCTTTCCCGCAGCTCCAATAATCACACCGATTCCCCTCTCCTTCGCTGTTTTAGCGAATTCTGAGGCATGGTCGGGGGTTCTATGGGCTGATAGGATCTTGACCTCGACCCCAACTCCAAAGGATTTTAATAATTCGATTCCGGGTTTCACTATGGGAAAATCCGAATTACTCCCCATTATAAACGCTACTTTATATCCTCCACTCATATCCTTACCTCCATAATAAGAATGCGATGCAATTTAACGCGTTGTGCTATATATAAACCGCCTCTGTAAAACATGCAGTACGCCTTAGAACAGATAAATAAAGTCCGATGGTATCTACATCGGACTTTATTACACAAAATCACGGGTAACTGATCAAAACTAAAGAATTATCTTCAAGACAAACAATAGTGCAAGGATGTACATAAGGGGATTAATCTGCTTTGCCTTGCCGGTAACTAACTTCAGAATAACCCATGACAGCATACCGAACATAATCCCGTCTGCAATGCTATATGCCAAAGGCATCATGATTATGGTCAAGAATGCCGGCAGAGCCTCTGTATAATCGCTGAAATCCACTTTCGCTATGGCGGTTACCATAAAAAGGCCGACAGTAACCAATATAGGAGCCGTAGCAAAGGACGGTATTATGGTAAGTACCGGCGAGAATACCAGCGCTACCAGAAACATTAGCCCGGATACGAGGGCGGTTAAGCCTGTTCTGCCGCCTTCGGCAACACCCGATGCGCTCTCTACGTAGCTGGTTACCGTGGAAGTACCAAGACATGCCCCGGCAACGGTACCGATGGCATCGGCAAGGAGAGCCTCTTTTGCTTTCGGAAGCTTGCCATCCTTATCCAAAAGGTTACCCTTGCTGGCAACACCTATTAGAGTCCCTACTGTATCGAAGATGTCTACAAATAAGAATGAGAACAGTATTACAATAAATTCAAAGCCCAGCTTGATTGAACCCTGGAAATCGAATTTCAAAAAGGTCGAAGCTATGGAAGGAGGCAGGGATATAATGCCCTCCTGGGGAATGAGATTAAATCTGCCGGCTTCAATATCCACCGTATACAGACCGGTCAATTGACAAATAATACCCAATGCATAAGTACCTAAAATGCCCCATAGAAGTGCCCCTTTTACGCCCTTGGTGTTCATGTATATTGTGCCGATTAAGCCTACGAAGAATAAAATGGACGTGATGTTCTTCAGATCGCCCAATCCGACTAATACGGCGCCGTCGGCTGTTATAATTCCGGCGTTTTGAAGACCTATGAATGCGATGAACAAACCTATACCGACAGTTACGGAATATTTTAGATTTTCCGGAATACCGTTTACGATTGCCTCTCTGAATTTAAAAAATGACATAATAATGAATATAATACCCTCGATCAAAACAGCGGTCAACGCAATTTGCCAGGAATACTTAACGGCAACAACAAAGGCAAAGAATGCGTTTAAGCCCATCCCTGATGCGAGGGCAACGGGGTAGTTTGCTAAGAACGCCATGGCGATTGTAGCGATTGCAGCAGAAAGAGCAGTAGCAGTAAATACAGCTCCCCGGTCCATCAGCTCTATGCCGATTTCGGCCCCGGATAGGATATTAGGGTTAACGATTAGAATGTAAGCCATGGTCATGAATGTAGTAATACCGGCCATTATTTCGGTCTTTACATCTGTTTTGTGTTCCCTTAGCTTAAAAGTTCGATCTAAAAAACCGCTCATTTATATTTCCTCCTTTAATGTTATCAGGTCGTATGATAGTATTTTACCCAGAAAAAATAGACATATAGATTCCCGACCTGAGTGAACCCCTATGCCTATATATCGCAAGGCCAAAAAGGCCTTTCAATATCGTGCATATCACCCATAGCCTGGCAGTTACGGCTGCCTGGTAGAAACTCCCGAACCAATTATCAGGATTATATGAGTTATATCCGTTACATAAATAATATATCAAAGCCCAGTCCAATTGTCAATAATAATTTGAACGTTTTTTGTTGTTATCACATTAATGTTCGGTTTTTTAGGAAGGCAACGACGCTTTTTGGCCATTTCTCCCCAAAATAGTTGCTATTTTCCCATCAATAACGGCAATAATCCTCCCTTGATTTGATGCTTTGTATGAGTGGGACACGCGCCGGTAATGAAGCGATAAACCAGATTAATTTAAGATGACCCTTCTTATAAACAGTCTGTAGACCAATACGTTTAAGAGCAGCATATAGCCCAAGCCTATAATGTAGTATTGATTGCACGAAAGATAAAATATATTCCCCCTTATTAAGCAGCTAATAACCTTTCCGGTCCAGAATCCGGGTGCGAAGGAAAAGAACAATTCCCTTATATCGCTGAAAAAGAGGGCGACGATGGGGAATATTATTATGCTGCCCCCTGCCTTCATAACGGCAAAGCCTTCGATTTTGTTTTTGGAAAAGGAATTAATCAATAGCCCGGCCATGGGAGCCTCTAAAGATGCGAGAAAGGCCACAGCTATTACATTCTTTGGGGAAAAGTCCACGATATTTGAAACGACAATCGTAAATAGGGTAGCTGAAAAGCAGAGAAAGAATACCATTACCAACCTAAAGCTGAGAAACTTATGGATGCTCAGCGGCGTAGCCCTAATGTTTATTATTATGTTATCATCCCGATCCTCCAATATGGAAAATCCGATCAAGGCTCCATAGGATATGGGTATGATAAGCACCATAATAACTAAAATTAAGTCCGTATAGGGAATAAAATCAAACCCATACCTATCGCCTATCCAAGGCAAAAGATATCTGCCCATCATAGCAAAGAATATGGGGTAGATAACCATGAAACCCATCATTGGATCCCGGCTCCACTTCTTTATCTCCGATTTAATAAAATTCATATACACCCTATTCCCCACCTCCCCTTAAAAAATGCCTATGGAGTTTCCTCCAAATAAGATAATGTAACAGTACGGAGCCAATTATAATATAGGTAACGGCCAGCGCTATTTTCCAAGATTCAATTACCCCGGTGGTCCCTACGATGATCATAAGCGCAGCTTTAGTGGGAATCAAGAAGACCAGCTTTTTAAACACCGCATTTGTTATTATTGCAAATTCGTCAAGGATAACGGGTAATATTGATACTAAAAAATAGGCAATTATGTACATTACAAGATCGGTAAAATCTCTGGAATAATAGGTTAACAAAAAGCCTATCTGAGAATGAAAAAATGCCACCAATACAGTCCCGCCCAGCAAGAGAAAATAATTTATATCCACAGTTTTAAAGGCCAGGGCATATATATACATAATGGACAGGGAAACGATGCCGGGGGTGGTATGGGAGACGAGCTTAGCCAATATGTATTCGGATTTGGTTATGGGCGATATTAGCATGCTATACAAAGTTGCCTCGTCCCGTTCATATATAAAGGTAACCCCAACCAGCAATACCGCCATGGTGGTGACGTCCATAAAGACCAATTGGGGAATCAGGCCCGTTACATTCTCCATATCTACAAAATGCAATACCCCAACCCACATCATGGATACAAAAATGGATGCCGCAAATAATTTGTATCTTGCAAGCCTTAAAAGTTCCCCTTTTATTAGAGCAAAAAACCTAACCATTAGTATCTACCCCCGTCACCTTTATAAATATATCGTCCAAGGTGCTTTCCCTGCTGTGGAGGGTGAGGATCTTTCTCTTGTCTATGATATCTACAAATTCATTGTTGCTGCCTAGGTTATCCAGGCTAAAAGTGGATTTTGTTACAGAACCGTCATCTATGTATTCAACATCCAATTCCCTGTTACTATACTTTAATTTTAGTTCCCTAGGGGTGCTGATCTCGACTATCTTCCCGTCAGCCATGAAAGCCACCCTATCGCAGAGTTCGTCCACGTCGTTCATCAGGTGTGTTGTCAACAACACCGTACCGCCCCCCTGGCGAAACTCTTTGATTATCTCCTTAATGACCCTGGCGTTTTTCGGATCCAAACCGTTGGTGGGCTCATCCAGAAATAATACGTTGGGGTTATTTAGCATTGCCCTTACGAAGTTTAACCTTACCTTCATCCCTTTTGAGTATTGGGATACCCTTCTATTTCTGTCTTCATATAGGCCCAACCTCTTTAGCAGTGTGTCAGTATCCATGCCTGAAGCATATAACTGTTTAAAAAAGCGTAAATTTTCTTCAGCGGTCAATTTAGAAAAGTGTACCGGCACTTCAAAGCCGACCCCTATATCCTGAAAGTAACTGTCCCTATAGGAATGTAAATCCTTTCCCTCATATAGTATCTCGCCCCGATAATTGCCCAAAAGTTTTATCAGAAGCTTTTGAGTTGTGGATTTACCTACGCCGCTGGGGCCAAGGAGACCGAATATCTCCCCCCTTCTTATATCAAAGGAAATCCCCCTTATGGTATCCTCGGAATTTTTCGGGTATCTGAACCTTAGGTCCCTGATATGATACAATTTTGTCACCCCCAATTTTAATTCATATGCCCTAATGAATGGCAGCTGCAGATAAACAATAGGAAAGCTAAATTTATCTATAGATAATGGTTTTTATAATCGAAGCTGCTTATCTGTAATCGGTTAGAATTTCATATGGATTGAATATTGACTCCTAAAAACAACAGGAGCCCAAGGCCCCCGTATATTGTATCTCGTATAATGTCTCCTGCATAATGCAACCTGAAGCGGGTTATAAACGGGTGGTTTATTCCCACTCAATCGTTGCCGGCGGCTTGCTGCTTATATCATAAACAACCCTGTTGACAAGGGGTACCTCATTGGTAATACGTGTGGATATTTTATCCAAAACATCATGGGGAATCCTGGCCCAATCGGCCCTCATCCCGTCTATACTGGTTACGCCCCTTAAGGCGATGGTATAATCATATGTTCGTTTTCCCTCAGTTACCCCTACGCTTTTCATGTCGGTTAAAACGGCGAAGTATTGCCAGATCTCCCTATCAAGACCCGCTATGGATATCTCATCCCTATAGATCGCATCAGCCTCTTTCAAGATCTCCAACTTCTCCCGAGTTACATCCCCAATTATCCTTATGGCCAGCCCAGGTCCCGGAAAAGGCTGTCTCCATACCATATGACCGGGAATGTCCAGTTCTTCCCCTACCCTTCTTACCTCATCCTTAAAAAGGTCTCGTAGAGGTTCTATTATCTCTTTAAAATCTACGTCTTCAGGGATTCCCCCCACATTATGATGGCTTTTGACCAAGTCAGATTCACCCCCGCCGCTTTCAATAACATCGGGGTAGATGGTTCCCTGGACTAAAAAGTCTATTTCGCCGAGCTTTTTTGATTCTTCTTCAAAAATCCTAATAAATTCCTCGCCAATTATCTTGCGCTTGATTTCAGGGTCGGATACACCCGCTAAGCGATCTAAGAAACGATCCTGGGCATTCACCCTAATTAAATTAAGATGAAATTGGTCTTTGAAAATCTTTTCAACTTCATCGCCCTCGTTTTTTCTCAACAATCCATGGTCTACAAAAATACATACCAATTGTTCTCCTATCGCCTTATGCATCAACACTGCTGCAACGGAACTATCTACCCCACCGGAAAGAGCACATAGGACTCTCTTATCTCCTACCTTTTCCTTGATGTTATCAATGGAGATTTCAATGAAGGTAGCCATATCCCAAGTGCCCCAGCATCCGCATTCTTCAAATAAAAAATCAATTAATTGGTCCAAGTCATTCCAGGAGTCGATAACTAGTACAGGTACCCCTATATCATAAATTTGCCCAAAGCGTTTTTGCGAATCCAATTGGCCCGCATCATCCCCACGGGCTGATATAATTATCCCTTTAGGTGCGATATCCCTTATTCTTTCAACGGAAACATCGGAGTGAAGAACTTCACAATACACCCTAGATTCCCTTACCTTCCTAGCAATATCCTGGCTATGACTACCCCCAAAGTCTAAAACTAACACCATCTCATGTTTCACGAAACTCACTCCCTATGTTGCTGGTTCCTTGTTCTTTAATTAACCCCCAATACTATAATTGGGTGCTTCCTTGGTGATATATATATCATGGGGATGATTTTCCCGAAGGGAAGCGTTGGATATCCTAATAAATCGGGAATCCCTGCGCAAGGCCTCGATAGTGGGGGTGCCGCAATAGCCCATGCCGGCTCTCAATCCGCCTATGAGCTGAAAGGCCGTATCGGAAAGCGATCCTTTAAAGGGAACGCGCCCTTCCACCCCTTCAGGAACCAGTTTTTGGGCATCTTCCTGGAAATAGCGATCCTTGCTGCCTGCAGCCATGGCTCCCATGGAGCCCATGCCCCTGTATACCTTGAAGCTTCTGCCCTGGTATATTTCCATCTCCCCGGGGCTCTCTTCCGTACCCGCAAGAAGGCTGCCCACCATTACGACGCTGGCACCGGCGGCGATGGCTTTGGGGATATCCCCGGAAAACTTGATGCCCCCGTCGGCAATTATCGGTATCCCATAACCGTCCGCAACTTCAGCGCAATCATGTATAGCCGTTATTTGGGGCACCCCTATGCCCGCCACCACTCTGGTGGTGCATATAGACCCGGGTCCGATTCCTACCTTGATACAGTCGGCACCCGCTTCAATTAAATCCCGTGTAGCCTCCCCTGTCGCGACATTGCCCGCTATGATCTGAAGGCTTGGGAATTCTTCCTTTATCCGGCGGACCGTTTTTAATACGCCGACGGAGTGTCCGTGGGCTGTATCTATAGCTATAACGTCTACTTTGGCATCTACCAATGCGGTGACCCTGTCCACGGTGTCCGTGGATACTCCTACAGCCGCTCCCACCAGAAGCCTTCCGCCGGAATCCTTGGCTGAGTTTGGATACTGGATAGCCTTTTCTATATCCTTGATGGTAATGAGACCCTTTAGCATCATGTCATCATCAACTATGGGCAACTTTTCAATCTTGTGTTTTCGGAGAATTTCCTGAGCTTGTTGGAGGTTGGTTCCCTGGGGCGCTGTAATAAGATTTTTAGATGTCATAACATCGGATATCCTCTGGGTAAAATCCGTTTCGAATCTGATGTCACGGTTGGTAATAATGCCCACCAATTTACCCTTTATCGTTATGGGCACCCCGGAGATTCTATACTTTCTCATGAGATCGCTGGCGTCAGACAACAGATGCTCCGGTGAGAGAAAAAAAGGATCCACTATTACCCCGTGTTCCGAACGCTTAACCTTGTCCACCTGTATAGCTTGTTTCTCTATGGACATATTCTTATGGATAATCCCTATTCCGCCTTCCCTGGCAATGGCGATGGCCAGCCTTGCCTCGGTAACCGTATCCATGGCTGCGCTCATCAGCGGAATGTTTAATTTAATGGACTTGGTCAGATTGGTAGTAAGGTCTACCTGACCCGGTAATACCTCGGATCTTCCCGGTATAAGCAAAACATCGTCAAAGGTGAGACCTTCTTTTACAAATTTATTATTGATTGCAAACACTCTCCCTCCATAAACATATTGGGCATTCGAAAGAATCCCAAAGCCGTCCTGTAAATGTGCGGCCGCACTTCGGCACACATATCGCAAAATTCGTACATCAAATCTGCCTTTTTCCCTATAATTATTAGTGAACAGTCTACCAAAGTCAATAGATAATGTCAACGGCTTATTCCTCGCTAAAACAGATGGAGGGTTACAGAGGGTCAAACGCTGGAGGGTGGACTTTATTCCGGCATACTCAGTTGATTTCACCGAAGTAACCCGGTTCTTCAAAGAAAAGGATTCACCGCCTTAAAGGGGCTTTCCCTGTTTACTTCTTCCCTATCTGCTTTTCCCTGGCATAATAGAATAGGTATTGTTGTGCATATCCGGCAAGATTCCCAAACCTGTTATCTGCAAACCCGCGAATATCCTTAAAATCTACCATGTCCCGGGAATATAGTTCCTCCATAATACGCCCGATCCAAACATCTACGGGAAAGGCTTGGCCCTTCCTTAAAGAAAACAATAAAATGCAATCTGCGACCTTCGGCCCTACACCGGGACATTTTAACAGCTGTTCTTTGGCATTCTCATAATCCATGGTTTTTAGGGCACCCAAATTGATTTCCCCGTCACGGATCATCCGAGCAGTACCCTTTATATAACGTCCCCTATAGCCGCAACCGCAACCTCTCAGCTCGCTCTCATCCGCATCGGCTAAGGCATCGACATCGGGGAATCTATAATGGTCCCCGCCTTCTTGGGGAATCCTTATGCCAAATCTTTGGGACAGCTTCTCCACCGTCGTCTTTATCCTGTCTATCCCGTTACGGGCGGATATAATAAAGGATATCAGGGTTTCCCAAGGGTCCTGGTTTAGTATTCTTATGCCCCATCCATGCTTTATGGCTTCCTGCAATATCGAATCCTTGGATAATTCCTTAATGATTTCCCCGTAATCCGTATCCAAATCGAAATAGTCTCGCCATATGGCATTAAAATCTTTAAGAGTCGTATTTTCCAGTGTCAAGGTTGCCCCGTCCCACAGCATCCGCAATACCCTGCCGCTTGCGACCCCGACGTAGCCCTCCCCGTCCCAATTCCAACGAAAGGCCTGTCCGCATTCAAATATATGCCTGGGGTTAAAGTTGGATAACCCTTCAATCCTCAGGATACCCTTGTTTTTGTCTTCTTGTATTTTCATACTCTTCTCCCTTTTACGACGGACGGTGTAGATTTTTCAGCTCTGCTTCTACAATGGCAGCAATAAATCCTCACGTGCCTTCAATCTTTCATGGATAGCCTTGGCAGCCTTTTTCCCGGCACCCATAGCAAGAATAACGGTAGCAGCACCGGTAACCGCATCTCCTCCGGCGTAGACCCCATCCTTACTGGTCGAGCCTGTTTCCTCATCGACTATAATCCCGCCCCAACCATGGGCTGCAAGATCGTCCGTCGTGGAGACAATGAGGGGATTAGGACTGGTACCGATAGCCATGATTACGATATCCACATCCTGTATAAACTCAGAGCCTTGTATTTTCATCGGCCTTCTTCTGCCTGAAGAATCGGGTTCGCCTAATTCCATTCTGATGCACTTGAGCCCGGTTACCCAGCCATTATCTCCCATGATCTCTATGGGATTTGCCAGGGTATCGAAGACTATGCCTTCTTCCTTGGCATGATGTATTTCTTCCGACCTTGCCGGCATCTCCTCCTCCGACCTGCGGTACACTATGCGTACCTCGTCGGCGCCCAATCTCAGTGCGCTACGAGCTGCATCCATAGCTACATTTCCCCCGCCCACCACCGCTACTCTGTGTCCTACCTTTATGGGCGTATGGTTGTTGGGAAAATCGTATGCCTTCATCAAATTGATTCTGGTCAGATATTCGTTGGCAGAGTATACCCCGTTTAAGTTCTCGCCGGGTATGTTCATAAACCTGGGCAATCCGGCACCGCTTCCAATAAAAACGGCCTCGTAACCCTGTTCCAGCAGTTCGTCTATGGTTATAGTCTTTCCAATGATGATATTCGTATAGATTTGAACACCTAAATCCTTTATCCCCTCTATTTCCTTCCTGACCAGGGATTCGGGAAGTCTAAACTCGGGTATTCCATAGATAAGCACACCTCCGGGTTCATGAAAGGCTTCGAAGATATGGGCTTCATATCCGTATTTAGCCAGATCCGCCGCTGCGGTTAATCCCGCAGGCCCGCTCCCCACTATGGCAACTTTTATCCCATTGCCCATTGGAACCGGCCCTTTTTTTGCCTTTTCTAGGGCATAGTCGGCAGCAAACCTTTCTAAACGACCTATGGCTACCGGTTCGCCCTTAATACCCAAGATACACTTAACCTCGCATTGCTCCTCCTGAGGACAAACTCGACCGCAAATAGCCGGTAAGTTGTTGGTCTCCTTGATTATTTCCGCAGCCCTGTCAATATTACCGTTGGCTATATGGTCGATAAATTCGGGTATGCGTATATTTACCGGGCATCCGTCAACACACCTGGGCCTCTTGCATTGTATACATCGCTTCGCCTCTTGTATGGCCTCTTCTAAGGTATATCCTAAAGAAACCTCGTTAAAGTTATGCTTCCGGACCTCGGGTTCCTGTTCCCCCACGGGCACTCTTGTAAGAACCAGACTCATGTTTCCTTCCCCCTAATCTAAACTGTATATGTTGCGCAAAATGCAACCTATCTCCGGCTTTATAATGACCCGGCTTTCCCATAATATATGGGTAATTATTCGTTTGGCAACAGCCTGCAGCTATGCTCAACCTTTTCTTCCTCTTTATACATTTGCTGGCGTCTTATAGCCTCATCAAAGTCTACCAGATGCCCGTCGAAGTCAGGTCCGTCCACGCAGGCATAGAAGACCTTGCCCCCAACAGTAACCCTACACCCACCACACATTCCAGTACCGTCTACCATTATGGGGTTCAGGCTCACTGTTGTGGGTATGTTGTATTCTTTGGTTATGGAAGAAACGATCTTCATCATAATAAGCGGACCGACTGCAATTACCAGATCATATCTGTTACCCTCATCTATTAATCGTTTGACCACATCCGTTACAAAGCCCTCATGACCCGAGGATCCGTCGTCCGTAGCCACATAAACATTGGAAGAACAAGCCTTAATCTCGTCTACCAGGATTAGACAATCGGAATTTCTTGCCCCGATTATCACATCCACATCCGTACCCCGACTATTTAGATATTTAATTTGGGGAAATAGGGGGGCTATGCCTACACCGCCGCCGACACACAAAACCCTGCCATGGTTATCCAATTTAGATGCCTTGCCCAATGGACCGGCAAAATCCCTTATGCTGTCCCCTACACCAAGCATACCCAAGTCCCTGGTCGTGTAGCCGACCTCCTGAAAGATAATTGATATGCTTCCCTCTTCCCTGTCATAATCCGCAATGGTCAGAGGAATCCGCTCGCCCTCTTCGCTGACCCTTAGCATGATAAATTGTCCAGGCATGGCTTTTCCGGCAACCAGCGGCGCCTTCACCTTCATCAATATTATGCCTGGACCTATGGTTCTTTTATCCATTATTTCAAACATGGCTTATACCTCCTATGCAGTATTAAAGTTCCCCGTTACACAATTTGTAATATACGCGACAGCTGTTGTTTTCCTGTTGGCATGTATTTTCAACTATTTTCTATAACGATGCTTTTGGCCGTTACATTTACCTGGAGCACATTGATTCCAGTTAAGTGTACTATATCATTGGATATATTTCCTTGGATTTTTCCAATGATTTCATGTATTTTATAACCGTAAACCACGGTCATTTCCAGATTTATTACCACACCGCCTGCATGACTTATGGAGGTAGCCTTGGTTACCCTATATACCCCTTCTACCTTGTATGCATTGTGCGATGCGATCGATTCCAGAGCTAAATCAGCTATAAAGAATTTTCCCATATAGCTATACGTGGGCCGCATAACCGTCTTTTCCAGAGTCTCTATTTTCCTGCCCCTCTCGGTAAATCTGAGAATTCGCAATGGATGAAGAAGATACCCTGAAAAATCCTGGCGTATTTCCAGCGCTGGGACCGGGATAACATGCTTGCCCTGCTCCCTTCTGATAGTACGGGCGGCCTGTATCTCCTCCTCGGTGGAAATATCCTCTATTTTAATTATCTCTTCTGCAGGCGGTAACCGAAGATTGTTGACGATTCTATGAATCATATTAACAGATGTGCCTAAAATTAATATGGCATCGGGCCCGGCTATATCAATGGATTCCTTTACGCCGGATGCATGTACCCTATCCATGAATAATGCCCTTCGCACAGACGCCACCATGGTAGCCTCTCTTTTTGCAGAGATCCCGGCAATTACCTTACTGCCCTTAATTAATAATCCGTCGTCTATAAT
>DASRNX010000248.1:0-8839 GCA_035647175.1 Clostridia bacterium
TCATTTATGGACATACCCTCAAATATTTTTTCATTTATTTTTAGATAATCGTCTTTGCTCCCCCCCTCCGTTTGGCGAATAAATCTTAAGAATCCAGAATAGCCGAGCTCTTTTATCAACGCCCGTGTACCTTTTTCTAATATTTCTTTATCGGTAAATTCCGTCTTTTTATTCGATAACATCTACATCAATCTCCTTCCTTAAAAAATCAATTGGATTATATAATTTTATGTCCCCGATTATTCCTTCAAGCCTGTTCTGATTCCTTTTAATCGTATTGATTAATTTATCATCACAAGTTATGAAAAAATCCGACTTACCATATACAGCACACGCCAAATGCAGTGCATCTTTGGCTGAAGCAGAAGAATTTTCAATTATAGCCTTTGCGATCAGGTTAACATTATTATTCGGTTCTACAATTTCTTTACATAACGATGAAATTGAGCTAATATAGGTTTTCCTCTCGATGTAGGGATTCCTGCTGTTTTCATAATCTAATATAAAGGACCATACAAGACTATATTGCCCTTTTTCAATGAGTTCAAACAGGATATCCGTTGCTATAGATTCAAACCGTATTCTAACCTGCGTTTGATCGTCAAAAATTCTATTGTATATATTCATGTCAAAATAGATCTTCATCGCTGTCCCCACCACATCCTTTTAATGGATACCCTGATTATACCATAGGCAATTATCAAATTCCATATTTGTAAGCCTTCGATCCTTTGGAAAGTATTATTCGCCAAAGTATTATTCGTGTAACCCAAACGGGACCTATTTTGGCTAAATCCTTGAGATTGTATGGCGCGGATATCATAAGCACTTTAGGCGTACAATACGTATGTAAGAGATACATTGAAATCTTATAGTCATTGATATAACTGTGTTTTCAAAAAGTTTATTTTATGAACATGGCACCAGTGACAGGCGGAATAGCCAATGGATAGAAAGATTGGCTTGTATTCTTCTTTGGCTTTTTCAAAGGCTTTATCAGACCAAGGATACCAGTCAACGGGGTTATAGGCGTGTTGTAGCAGGTAAGGACTTTTTTCTTCTATTAATCTATTTGATGCTTTATTTGAATTAGTCATATTATTAGGCTCCTCCATGGTATATTGGTAATATTATACCCTGAGGTGTGGCTCTATCCGAATATATTCCTGCTAGGATCGCCATCTAAGGATCCTTTTTATTCGTTTTATTATAAATGGTATATAGCAGCGGCTGTAATGAGTTGGAAAAATCGCATCCTTTAAAAGTCATTTGCTAAAATGGTTAAATTGATAATATTATACCCCGGAAAATGGATGTTCTATCCGAATATCTTTGTGGCGTGATATTTGACAATCACATAGCTCTTAAACTCACGATAGGTGTTAGATATCCATCCATGGCTACTCCCGCATTATTAATGATCCCCCTGCAGTCTTATATAAATAGTGTGCAGCATTACAATCTGTCATTCTGAGGAGCATAGCGACGAAGAATCTTTGCTTTACCCCAGGATTCCTCACATTCTTTCGGAATGACATAACGCTTATGTCGCTTAATTATACTAATACGTTATATATCCTAAGGTAGATCTCACTTTACTATCGTTCCAGAACATTCCTGAAAAAACTGGGCCTACATCAGGAGCTCCTTTATAATATATGGTTTTTTATCCATTTGTTTATTTCTTTTTTATCAAGTGACCCATCAGCTATACCCAATCCCAGTTGTGCTAATTCGTTCTGCGTATAGTGAATTTGAATATCACTTATTCGTAATAACAATAGCATTATTGATACACCAATTCTTTTGTTCCCATCAACAAACCCATGCTTTTTTATCAATCCATAGGTTATAACAGATATTTTGTCCTCATTTCAGGAGCTGTGGTAGCAAAAGAATCCTTCAGGATACTTTCTTCAATATTGTCCCCACAAGCGTGCTCTACCTGATAATCAAGATGTGTACCGACTTCTCTTATAACATCATCTGAGGACCATAACCATAACCTAGCATATGATTCTAAGAACTTATTTTTCAGTTCAGTATTATTGCTCCTACAGGAGATAAAGACATTTAACGAAACTATCATTATGTACCATAATCACAGCTTTTTGCTATGCTATTTCTCTAGCTTTTCCTTCCAGTTGTCGTCTAATATCCAAAATTCCATTCCACGTACCGCACCGTTATACCCAAGTACTCCTGTATTATATAGTATGGATGCTAATTGACTTGCTGTCTGAGCATTAGTCGTATCATTGGATATGTTTTGATATATAAACCTACCAATTCCTTCTTTTTCTGTTCCATTTGATAGTTTTACCACATTATTAGCGAGAGGTACTATTCCCTCCTCTTTTATAAAATTTATAATGCTATCTATATCTTCATTAGAAAATTCTGTTTTTTTATTACCGTTCTTAAAGGTACGAATTATTACTAACCCGTTGGCTTTAGAATATCTCCACCTAAATTCTTTCTGTTTTGAACCAAGCGTTAATCCCATTTTCCACTTCATTCACTGCACCCCCTAATTTCTAATCCTCCTTATTTGATACAATTTTACTGTTGCATATAAGATTGTCTATGCTTAATATCCATGATTCCGTAGCCAAGGTTAATCAATTTTATCGTCAAGTGGCCCGCTAAACTCCTTCAGAAACTTTTCAGCCAAACCCAAGTTTCACGCCCCACTCTCTATGCTTTTGCAGTCCAATTGAATATAGCAAGCCCTTTCCTAAACCAATCTATACTACTATATGGACAACCTGATCTCTGCTTTCAGTTGATCCCCCTTACCTACAGTGGTTTAACATCTAAATACTAAAAGTATGCTCACCGCTCTCCACTTCATATTCTTCACCATTGGGCATTACCACCTGTGCCCTGGTTCCGCATGGCACTTTGATATAGAGCGTAAAAACTCCATCTTCTATTTTCCACTGGCTGACGATTTCACCGTATGGACAGCGATGTGTCGCCTTGGCCCAGCTTAAACCGCCACCAGGTTTTGGCGCAACTTTAAAGGCCTTATACCCGCCACTAGTAGGCTCAATTCCTGCTATCCTTCTATACAACCAATCCCCTACTGCACCGCCGGCATAATGGTTAAAGCTTACCATCCCCCCGCTTGACTCATCCTCAGATTGACTAAGACCCTCTATATTAACTGAGCCATCAGGACGCAGGGCGTCCCATCTCTCCCAGATTGTAGTCCCGCCAACCTTAACCTGATACAGCCAAGAGGGGCAAGTATCCTGCAAGAGCAGATCGTAGGCCCCATCCAATTGCCCGTTATCCGATAGAGCAAATAAGATATATGGTGTCCCGGGGAAACCGGTGCCCAAATGATTGTCCGCATCTTTTATCAGCTTCACTAGGTTATCGGCCATTGCCTCAGTTTCCGCTCCCCGAGTCATTTCAAAATGCAAGGGCAGCACATAAGCGGTTTGGAATTCGTTTTTGAGTTTACCCTGACCATCGGTGAACACATGCCGGTAGGCTTGGATGATTTTCTCACGTAGCCCCCTATAATACTCGGCATCCTTGTCGTAGCCCAAAATCTCTGCGATTTTGGCTACAATGCCGCAGGAATTGGCAAAGTATGCGGTACCAATCCATTTACCCTTAGATATCCAGTCCTTGGCACTCCCCTCTGGAGCGCACCAATCACCGAAATGAAAGGGCCAGCGCCAGATATACCGGCCTTTAGGGGTAAAGGATAAAAATCCAGACCACCACTTAGCGGCCTTTAGGAACCTCCTCATAGTCGGATATTGTTTTCGGAGTACGTTTTCATTACCCCTTGCCATATACTCTGCCCAAGGAACCAGTATACAGGAATCCCCCCAGCAGGATGTAGCCATTGCGGGCCATGCATCCCCCGCCTTCGGTATAACCATGGGTATTCCGCCGCCCCGCCCTTGTTCGGAACGCATATCCGTCAGCCACTTGTCAAAAAATCTGCCCATATCAAAATTAAAGCAGGCGGTGCCAGCAAAGACCGCAATATCCCCGGTCCAACCCTGCCGTTCGTCCCTCTGAGGACAATCAGTGGGAATGTCTACAAAATTGGACTTACTGCCCCAACGTATATTCTCCTGCAGACGGTTTATCAATTCATTGGAACACGAAAAGGAGCCCACCTCCTCGATATCCGAATGAAGAACCAAGGCTGATAGCTCTATATCTTCTAGGGCAATCCCCTGAACCCCTACATAGCGAAAACCCATATAGGTTAGTTTCGGAGAATACTCCTGCTCTCCATCTACGCATATATAGGTCGCAGTGGCCTTTGCTGTGCGTAAGGACTTAACAAAGAGTTCACCCTCTACCAGCACCTCAGCATGACGAAATGTTATAGTTTGTCCCTCTCTACCATGAATTTTGGCACGGATTACACCGGAAAAATTCTGCCCAAAATCGTAGATAAGCTCATCGCTTTTAGCTCTGTTAACAGAGATTGGGGACAATTCTCCCATAACCCTAACCGAAGGACCGTATTGTGCTAAAATTTTTGGATTTTTCCTTGGGTGGGTTATATCTGTTTTTCTCCACTGTGATTTATTAAGGTCCAACCTGGCATCATAGGTCTCTCCGTCATACCATTCTGCCATCCTATAATTGCCATCCAATGTCACTTCCCAGTTTTCATCAGTACCAATAATCTCTAGGGAACCGTCTTGGTATTCAATTCGGAGTTCGCATAGCAATGCCTGCCTATCCGCACTTATCTTGCTTTTTCGCCTGTAGGTAAAGGATCCTGCGGCCCAACCTCCGGCTACCACAGCCAAAATTTTATTTTCATCCCTCAGCTCATCTGTCACATCATAGGTCTGATACTGAATTTGGTGTTGATAGGAAGTCAGCCCCGGTGCAAAGTAATCCTCACCTACCTTCTCACCGTTAAGATTTAACTCATATACCCCCAAGGCAGTGACATTAAAGAAGGCACGATGGATTTTCTTATCTATATTACAATACTTCCGGAATGTCATGGGGATCGGTGAAGTGTTTTTGGGAAAATCATAGCTAAGATCGGTGATCCACTTCGCTTTCCAGGGGGTTTCGAGGCGTCCGGTTTCAAAGGTTGTCCATGCCTGTGCAGTCCCACCCTTTATGCCCTGTACGCTAATATGAACAGTGTATTGTTTAAAGGGTTTCATAGGCCCGTCATATATATTATTAATCTGGCTAGTGGTTTCCAACTTCCAATCATCTATGGTAATAAGGGCACTTCTTAGCCCATCACCCTGCAGCGAAGAATCTAGTTCAAAAGTGATGTTTGGCAAAGTATCGGTAACCAATCCTTGTTCCATTCCATCCACTCTAATAGATGATATCTTTAGCATATATCATTCACCCCTTAATAAAATTCTTAGCCCGCTGAAAAACCTGCCGTTAGCCATGGCTAATAGCCCCTTAAATAGGCCGGCTTTCATACCGCCGGAGATCTGCATACTCCGGAGCGGGCTGCCGGCACTGGACTCCATAAGCATCCGAAACTCTGGTGTACCTGGCTTGGCACCCTTTGAAATGGTCTTTTTTACACCCCAATACATCATTCTCATAACTAGGGAATGCTCTTTCATATCCATAACCGTATCGTTCATAGTAAACTTGCCCTTTTTCGGGGTATAAGGGACGTACCTATGTCCAATCACTTTCTCCCATTCTTTGAGAGAAGGTGCCCCATCCGGCTTTTCATACCAAGAACCCGATTGCCAGTCCGAAATTTTTACCGTTTGACCAGATTTTTCGATGGATCCGGCTACCATCAGTTTATCGGGATTGCCACCTACAAGGATAGTGTAGCTCCCTGGAGCCACCTTCCAGCCATTATCCCAGATAGCAAAGGAACGTTTATCTAAGTGAAATATTACCTCCCTGCGTTCCCCAGGTTGCAGATCAATCTTGGTGAAACCCTTAAGTTCACGAATTGGTCGGTGTATTCCATCCTGAGGCGGGGAAATATAGAGCTGCACCACTTCAGCCCCCCAACGGCTACCGGTATTTCTTACAATAACTCGAACTGTATCACCATCAATCTCTGGATTTGAGTAGGCAAATTCCGTATAGCTTAACCCAAAACCGAATTTCCAGCGCACGGGCACATTGGCCTTATCATAGTATCTATAGCCCACATATATTCCCTCACGATATTGCCCGTCCCGCTCGGGATAATAGGTTGAAGAGGGACAATCTTCATGTTTTATGGGCCAGGTTTCGGCGAGCTTACCGGATGGATTGACATCACCATAGAGCAGGCTTTTTAAAGCTTCGCCCCCTGCTTGGCCTGGCAGCCCCATATACAAGATCCCCTTTACCTTATCCGCCCAGGGTGTCTCCACAGGTGAACCGCAAAAGAGCACAACTATGGTATCAGGGTTCTTATCTGCCGTCTCTTGGATAAGCTCCAATTCTTCTTGCGGCATCATCATATTGTCACGGTCAAATCCTTCACTCTCATACTCCGACGGCAATCCCGTTAACACTATGGCTATATCAGCCTCTTCGACATCCACAGTATTTTCAAAGACTTGATTGGGATTAATCAACCTGGTTGGGTTAATATGACTTGAACCTGAACCCTGAAACCGCATATTCTCTACCATACTTCCCACAATTGCTATCTTTTCTTCTTTTCTTAAGGGTAAAATATTATCCTGGTTTTTAAGAAGCACTGCACTTTGTCCGGCAGCTATACAAGCTAGCTTGTGATTGGCATCGTAATCGCAGCCATCCTTATCCTTTAATGCCGCCTGGGCCTCCATAACCATATTTTTTACCCGCTCTGCGCTTTGGTGGATATAGGTTTTATCTAATTCGCCCCCGGTTACAGCGTCTAAAACCTCCCCTTCCATATAATTACTTCCCCCCGGCATATTCAAATCACAACCTGCCTTAAAGGCTTGGATTCTGTTGTGCATGGCTCCCCAGTCTGTCATAACTAGACCCCTAAAGCCCCATTCCTCCCGCAAGATTTGGGTAAGTAACTCTTCACTGTCACTACAATAGATACCATTTATCTTATTATAGGCGCACATTATGGTTTTTGGGTTGCCCTCCTTTACATCAATTTCAAAGGGGGCTAGGTAGATCTCTCGCAGCGTTCTCTCATCAAGGATAGAATTTGAATTAAATCGTTTAAACTCCTGATTATTACAGGCAAAGTGCTTAAGAGAAGTCCCTATACCCTTTGCCTGAGCATTTTTTATAAAGCCGGCTGCTAGCTTTCCGGTAAGGTAGGGATCTTCGGAGAAGTATTCAAAATTTCTACCACATAGGGGATTGCGTTTTATATTAGCACCAGGACCCAGAAATACACCCACACCCTGATCTGCCGCTTCCTTTGCAATGGCAGAACCAATTTCCCCCACTAAATCTACATCCCAACTACATGCGGTTGATACTGCCGCAGGAAAACATGTAGCAGGCCGGGATTTGTTCACGCCCAGATGATCACTATGATCTTCCTGCCTGCGGAGCCCGTGAGGGCCGTCACACATAACCATAGATGGGATACCGTATTGCGGAAATCCCTTGGTTTCCCAAAAATTCTTTCCTTCACACAAGGCAACTTTATCCCTTAGCTTCATTTTATCTATCATACCTTCCCCCTTAGTTATTTTGCTAAAATACAGAACCGTTTTCCCGAATTGATACTTAAACTCCTACACATCCTTTTCCAGCCTCGCCTTAATATCTTTCTGTTCCTTATCAATCACCTTTTCAACCGATAGAAACGCTAAAAGGGCAACCAGTATAATCGCTGTTATAACCTCCATCCCCAGAAAACTAAAAGTAATAACGCCCTGGGTGGCAGGATTCTGGGCTGTAGCTACGGTTTTACCTTCTATCAATACTGGGGCTATATATCCGGTTCTAGCCAGCAACATGTTGAACAGACCGCTAGAAAGGCCATAACAAACGGTAACAATAATGGTATTGACAGAGGCTGACAATCCGTCAACTCGAAAGCCCGCCTTCCATTCCATATGGTCTAATACATCGGCAAAGAGCGCCAAAAACACATAGGCGCTGGGTAAGCCCCCAATATTTTTGATAAACTGCCCGATAAGTACTATTGTCATGTTACGTGGGTCTAGCAAACATATAAGGCCACCTATTGCGTAGAGTACAAAACCTGCCATGGTCACATTCCTTTTACCAAATCTTTTGGCCAGGGGCCACACGGCGAATATCCCAATCCCCATGGGAATTCCCCCAATAACCGATATCATGGTCTGAGTGATACCATATTATACCATAATCACAGCTCTTTGATTGGAATGTTGTGTATAAAATTCTAACTATATGGGATATTCAACCCCATAATTGTCAGTAGCATTCCCGATTCATGAGAGATATTACATTGGCTGCTAAATTTAAGCGTATAATGTGTATGCATGAGGAATTATGATCCCCTACAAAAGATTGATAGATCCCACTCTCTGCTAGTTTATTTCATAAACATGGCACCAATGGCAGGTGGAATAGCCGATGGATAAGAAGATGGGTTTGTCTTCTGATTTGGCTTTATCGAAGGCTTCATCGGACCAGGGGTACCAGTCTACGGGGTTATTTGCGTGTTGTAGAAGATAAGGGCTTTTTTCGTTTATCAATCTATTGGATACTTTATTTGAATTGCTCATATTTTTAGGTTCCTCCATGATATATTGGTAATATTATACCCTGGAGAAGTTCCATTCTATCCGAATGTTTTCGTGACGTGATATTAGATAATAAAAAGGCCGTAAACCCCATAAGGTATTAGGCCTCCATCTATAATCTGCTTCCCCTATTCCTAATAATCCCCTTCATTCGCATACTATAAATG
>DASRNX010000249.1:0-3719 GCA_035647175.1 Clostridia bacterium
AGGAGAAGAATATCATTCTTCTCCTTGTTTTATTTTTTAAATTATTTTTCAGTCTGCTCATGGCCTGCTCCCATCAGATAATTTAGCCGCTGAAAGTGGATGCAATCCTTACGCAAAGCTATAGCAGCGAAATACTTTAACGGCGATGTAGTTACATTTCATTGAAGAAAGCGCCGGGATTCTTCCAGGGTAATATCCTCGTGTAGCGCCAGATTTAATCCGTCGGATATAATCTGTGATATATCATCTATGAGCATATCCACTTCTTTTGGCGTTACAACCAAATCACCGAGCCCCTGGCTGAGGACTTGATTTACCATAGCATCCAGCTGGTTTTCAGGCATTTCCCGAATTATCTTATAAAATGCTGTGCCCGGTGCGGTTTGGTTGGCAAACTCTTCAATTAGCAGTTCCAGAGAGTCCCTTCCAATAGTATGGGCAAACACTACCGTGGGGACCCCGATGGCTATGGTCTTTATACCCAAATTTTCCTCGTTTATTCCCATTCTTTTGTTTCCGATGCCGGATCCCGGACTGATACCCGTATCGGCTATTTGAATAGTCGTACCTATTCTTTGGGTTTTGCGAGATGCCAGGGCATCCACAACAATTACCAGATCAGGCTTAATCCTATCTACCAAACCCTTGACTACTTCGCCTGTTTCAATGCCGGTTATACCCAATACACCCGGTGCTATGGCACATACAGAACGTACCCTTTCATCCACTTGGTCCGGTATAAGTTCAATTATATGGCGCGTGATCATGGTCCTGTTAACTACCTTCGGACCCAATGAATCCGGTGTAATATTCCAATTGCCCAGTCCGACCACCAATACATTGCTATCTTTACCCAAATCGACCAGGGATTTAATCTCCTGGCCCAGCTTTTGGCTGACCAATTCGGTAAATTCCACATCGCCGTTTTTTATATCCTCAGCTTCTATGGTTATATAGGTCCCCATGGGCTTACCTATTTTAGCTTCACCCACAGGGCTGGTGATCTTAACCCTGGTAATCTCAATACCGTCACTTTCATGATTCTCACTTTCGATTCCTTCCATGTCATTGCTCTGTTCTCCGTATAGTTCTCTGGCCTCCATGGCCAAATCCGTTCTAATACTCGTCAATATCTTCACCTCTCAAAATTTTAGCATTCTTTGCACCGGCAAAAGCCATACCCATTGGGGATATGGTATAGTGCTATGATATCCCCAGCCCTTTACCAATTGAAATCAAAAGGTTTCCATATTTCTATATTCCTATATTGACCACATGGAACTTTTTTATACGATTACAACCTGGTTACGGGTAAAAATGCTACATTTTCCTTGCCTTTTCCGATTTCCCATGATAAAATTATCTTCGTTGATTCGTTCAAGGAGGTGAATTGCTTGGCTAACATTAAGTCTTCAATAAAAAGAATAAAAATCGCAAATATCAGAACAATGCGAAATAAGTCAATAAAATCCGGCTTTAGAAGTGCCATTAAAAACTTTGAGATCGCTATTTCTGAGGGGAATTTGGATAACGCCCGTGCCCTATATCCTAAGATCAGCAGCAAACTGGACAAAGCTGCTGCAAAAGGGGTGTTGCATAGAAATGCCGCAGCCAGGAAAAAATCCAAGCTGGCTTTGAAACTAAAAACGGCCCAAGCCCAAGAATAATTGAAAAAACTTTGGCAAAAAGCTTCCCGGAGAAGGAAGCTTTTGTTATCTGTGTATTTTGAAGGCCCATTACTGGCTGCACATCTTAATAATAATGAGCTCCAGTGCCATAGTGTCCTTGATCCTACCCAGCTTTATTTCATAGTCTGTCTCCAGACACAAGTTCAGCCCTTTTTTTAGTTGTTCTACAGTAAAATTCCTGCCTTGGGCCAAACATTTTCTTACGACAAATAATCTTTGTTTCAGTTTTGCGGCTATTGCCTCATAGGTATAACCCATATTATGATAACCTTTGGATTGGAGTATTAACCTAAACTGTCTGGCGATCATGGCCAGAATTGGCTGTATAGCCTGTTCGCCCCCATATATGAGATTTCCCAATACGCTGAGAGCCTCACCGGCCCTTTTTTCTCCAATTGCATCCACCAGTTGGAAGATACTCTGCTCAAGTGTAGGTACGATGACTTGATCCATAGCTCCAACATTGATTTCCGTGTCCCTTCCTACATAGGAAATTAATTTTTTAAGCTCGTTTGATATGTCTTCCAAATTATTGCCCACGAGGTCAACTAAATGGTTTGCGTCGTTAAAAGAAATTCTTTTCCCATGCCTTTCTACGGTCTGGTTAATCCAGGTGTATAATTCCCTGCCCTTAATATGCCGGAATTCTAAGGCTTTGTCTGTACTCTTAATAGACCTATATATTTTCCTTCTTTTGTCTACGCTATCGCGACAATACAATATCAAGCAGGTGGTTTCCGACATACCCTTTATATAGTCAAGAAACCCGGTCTCATCTATACCACCGTCGGATCTTCCCTTTAAAACTGGCAGATCCTTAATTACTACCAACCGTTTATCAGCCATAAATGGCAGAGTCTCACATGCATTAATTATGTAATCTAAATCAACTAAAGAGCCGTCCATTTGGGCATAGTTAAGATCCCTGAGGGAAGGGTCTACTAATGTTTCTATCGTCTGGTTCAGGGCCTCTTGTTTTATATATTCTTCCTCGCCAAAAAAAAGGTAGACACCCTGCCAACCCCCCGCTTTTATGTTCTTAAAGATCCTCCGATAATCCACCTGTATCCCCCTAAACTCCATGGGACGTTTATATTTGTTCGACCCGATTTATAAATAATACCTGCCCCCGGTTGATTGGAATGCATTAGGGATATGATTAATTATTGGCGGTTCATAGTCCCTTGTCAAAACCTCCACGATATCGAATCTAAAAGGTACCCCATACAATCCCCTAGCCTTGATATAAACGGAAGCCATTTGGATATACTTTTCCTGTTTCCTCCTGCCGACAGCTTCCATGGGAAATCCATATGCGACAGAGGTCCGGGTCTTTACTTCAATAAATACCAGGCATTCCCCGTCCATTGCTATTAAGTCTATTTCTCCCAGCTTACAGCGAAAATTCTTTTCCCGCACTACAAGCCCCTGATCCGCCAAATATTCACCGGCTCGTTCTTCTCCCCATCTGCCCAATTTTATACGATCCATATTATCTGTTCTCCCAACTTTATGCGCATCGATTGAAAGGGAATCCCGTGTTTGTTATTGCCTTGCGTTAACTAATTTATGAATGAAGCTGCGCCTATGAATAGAACAGGGTCCAATCTGTCTGATTTTGTCCATATGACCGCCTGTCCCATAGCCCTTATGTCTATTAAAACCATATTGAGGATATTTTCTATGCCATTGGGCCATCTCCCTATCCCTGGTTACCTTTGCGACAATTGAAGCGGCAGCTATAGAGTGGGAACGATTGTCCCCTTTTATAATGGGTGAATATGGAACAGGAAAATTGCCATCCATAGCATCCACCAACAGAAAATCTATGTCGGGATAACATTGGGATGCAGCATATTCCATTGCCAAGCGGGTAGCCTCTAAGATATTGATCCTGTCGATTTCCCTTGGCCCCACGCGTCCGACGCCTACCGCCTTCGCTTTATCCATTATGATTTGGAAGAGTTTTTCCCTTTTAGAGGGGGAAAGCTTCTTTGAATCATTTACACCGTCTATATATGTATCCGGATC
>DASRNX010000250.1:0-7072 GCA_035647175.1 Clostridia bacterium
ATCGAAGATAATAAGCCGGATGCCATTGCAGCCATGGAGGAGGCAATCACGGATGAACCTAATATTACCATTAAGAAATTAAGAACTAAATATCCTCAGGGTTGCGAACGCAAATTAATTGAAACGATAACAGGTAGACAAATACCGTCGGGCGGGTTACCAATGGATGTCGGCGCCATAGTAAACAACGTGGCAACTGCTGCTCAAGTTTACAAAGCGATCAGCACGGGAATGCCGTTGATAGAGAGAACAGTTACCATTACCGGAAGGGGGATAAAGGATCCCAAAAATCTTCGGATAAGGTTTGGTACCCTGGTAAGCGATGTGTTAGAGGAATGTGGGGGTTTATCCTGCGAGCCCGGCAAAATAATCGTTGGTGGGCCTATGATGGGGATGGCACAGCATACTATGGAGATACCCTTTACAAAGGGGATTTCCGGAATTGTTTTTATGCCGCCGGAAGAGGTTAACGAGGACGAGATGCTGCCGTGCATTCGGTGCGGGAAATGCATCCAAGCCTGCCCTATTCAACTGATGCCGCTGAACATCAGCGCTTATGCATTAAAAGGTGATTATGATACCTGCGAGACCCTTCATGCGCTAGATTGCGTAGAATGCGGCTCCTGTTCATACATTTGCCCCTCTAGAAGGCCACTGCAGCAGTCTATCAAGGTAGCCAAGGAGGCGATTATTGCTGCGAGAAAAAATGAGAATTAGTCGGGTATATGATTTTAATTTTGGACACGGTTGATTTAACATTTTGAAACTCAATTGTTGGGTTGTTGTTCAATGGAGCCTAATATCTTTGTAATAGGTTTGGAGGGAAAGTGATGAGCAATACATTAATAGTTTCTGCATCCCCCCATATCAGATCTAAGGAGTCGGTATCAAGGATAATGTTGGATGTAATCTTGGCATTGATTCCCGCGGCAATTGCTGCAGTGATCGTTTTTGGGTGGAGGGTGTTATTAGTCATTGGTGTATCCGTCATAGGGGCGGTAATCACCGAGGCAATATTACAAAAACTAATGGGGAAACCCGTGACTATTAAGGATTTAAGTGCGGTGGTAACAGGCATTTTGTTGGCATATAATATGCCGCCAACAATTCCTCTATGGATGGTCATGATCGGCTCGATGATAGCTATTGCCCTGGTAAAACAGGTATTTGGCGGATTGGGCCAAAATTTCATGAACCCCGCTCTGGCCGCCCGGGCTATATTATTTGCGGCTTGGCCGGTGCAGATGACAAATTGGCAAAGACCGATTATAGATGCTTTAAGTAATGCCACCAGCAGTGCAACCCCGCTGCCCATATTGAAGGATGGTGAGGCATGGGCAAAATTACCGCCCCTATGGGATGTCTTTGTGGGAAAGATCGGGGGGAGCATCGGTGAGATATCTGCCTTGGCTCTATTGTTGGGAGCGGCTTATTTGCTCTTAAGGGGTGTTATAAATTGGAGAATCCCCGTAACGTATATTGCTACTGTCGCTCTGTTGACATGGGTATTTGGAACAGACGGTTTTTTCACAGGCCGGGGTATATACCATATCTTTTCGGGTGGCCTTATATTAGGTGCGTTTTTTATGGCTACCGATTATCCCACTTCGCCTGTTACCCCTCATGGTCAGATTATCATGGGCGTTGGTTGCGGTATCTTGACATCGGTGATTCGTCTGGTGGGGGGATATCCGGGTGGGGTATCTTATTCCATTCTGATTATGAACGTAGCTACACCTCTTATAGAAAGATATACAAAACCCCGAATATATGGGGAGGTGAAAAGCAATGTCTGATATAATGAAAATCGGATTGAAACTCTTTGTGATTACGGTGATCGCGGCCATAGTTATGGGCCTTACCAATCTTGCCACTGAAGAACCCATAAGGGTGCAGCGGGTGAAGGCTGAAAACCAGGCAAGGCAAGCCACGCTTCCCCAGGCAAAGGATTTTAATCAATTGGATATAAAAGAGGGAACCCATGGAAATGAAAATGCGGAAATAGTAGAAATATACTCCGGAATATCGGATGATAGTATCGTAGGTTATGTTTTTAGGGTAAGGGCTAAGGGTTATGCAGGGGACATAGATATCATCCTGGGTATAAATACAAATCATGAGATAGAAGCTGTTGAGATAGGTGAACACAATGAAACTCCGGGTTTAGGTGCTAAAGCAAAGGATAAGACCTTTTTAGCGCAGTTTCACGGAAAGGAAACAGAGGCTCAGCTTTCTGCGGTTAAGACTTTGAGCGGTGATGGAAGCGTAGATGCCAGCGGCAGCTCTACTGTAGATGCGGAAGGCAGTGCAACCTCTGATACGGACAGCAGTGCGACTGCTGATGAAGATGGCAGCGCTACTTCTGACGCAGATGGCAGCACAACTGCGGATACCGAAGATAGCGCAACCACTGACGCAGACAGCGGCGCAACTACCGATACAGACAGCAGTGCCACTGTAGACGCAGACAGCGGCGCCACACAGGTTTCAGGCAGCGTACAAGAAGTTCAGGCTATTACAGGTGCTACTGTGACCTCAAGCGCTGTTACCAGAGCCATTAATCTGGCCCTACAGTATTATAATCAAATTTTACTAAATGGGGGTGGGAATTAATGAAGGCATCAAAGGCAATCATTAATGGAATAATCACCGAAAATCCAATCTTTAGATTGGTGCGGGGGATGTGCCCTACCTTGGCCGTTACTACGGCTGCCATAAACGGGATAGGCATGGGGCTTGCCACGGCTTTTGTTCTTATAGCCTCTAACCTGGTAATATCCCTTATAAAGGATTTTATCCCGTCACAGGTGAGGATCCCGGCATTTATCGTCGTGGCGGCAACTTTTGTTACCGTAACCGGTATGCTCATGGAGGCCTTTATTCCGGGATTATACGAGAGTTTGGGGATTTTTATTCCCCTAATAGTGGTTAATTGTATTATCCTTGGCAGGGCAGAGGCCTTTGCATCAAAGAATTCACCCTTAGTAGCGGTAGCAGACGGAATAGGAATGGGTCTGGGGTTCACCCTTGCCTTGACTCTCTTGGGGATTATCAGAGAGATTTTAGGTGCGGGGACCCTGTTCGGTATGCAGCTTATGCCCCAGGCCTTTAATCCAGCGGTTATTATGATCTTACCGCCTGGTGCATTTCTGACCTTGGGGTTGTTGCTTGGACTGTTAAATAAACTGACCGCCAAAACCAAATAAGGGGGGATTGGACATGGGATATACAGGAAAGTTGTTTTTGATATTATTGAGTACGGTATTGGTAAATAATTTCGTATTGTCTAGATTTTTGGGGATATGCCCCTTTCTTGGAGTATCGAAAAAGGTATCGACAGCCATGGGTATGGGTGCAGCGGTAATATTCGTAATGGCCCTAGCTTCTCTGTTTACCTATATAATACAATACGCAATCTTAGAGCCTTTAAGTCTTGAGTATCTTCAGACCATTGCTTTTATACTGGTTATTGCTGCTTTAGTTCAATTTGTAGAGATGGTTATCCAAAAGATGAGCCCAACCCTATACCAGGCCCTTGGCGTATATCTTCCCCTTATAACCACCAACTGTGCAGTTTTAGGGGTTGCTATAATAAACATTCGAGAAGATTATGATTTACTTCAGACCTTGGTTAACGGGACCGGTGCGGCACTGGGCTTTACCTTAGCCTTGGTGTTGATGGCGGGGATTAGGGAAAGGTTGGAACTCTCTGACATACCCGAATCCTTGAAGGGCTTTCCCATTACTTTGATAACTGCAGGACTGATGTCAGTGGCATTCTTGGGATTTCAAGGGCTTATAAAGTAGGGGGGATATTATGCTGATTGATATATTGATGCCTGTTCTCAGCCTTGGAGGGATGAGCTTGTTATTTGGGGCGGGGTTAGCCTTTGCGTCCCATAAATTTGCTATTGAGACTGATCCTAGGGAAGAGCAGGTGAGGGAAGTTTTACCGGGAGCGAATTGTGGCGCCTGCGGCTATCCCGGATGTGACGGATTTGCTGCAGCTGTAGCTGCAGAACAGGCTCCCATAACGGGCTGTACCGTAGGCGGGCCAAATGTCGCCCAGGATATCGGCTTCATTATGGGCCTGGAAGCAGGAGAAACACAGCGAAAGAACCGCAAAGGTTCTCTGCGCCGGGGATTGCGATAGGGCAACTGATAAATATCACTACGAAGGTATCGAAGACTGTGTTGCGGCATCCATGTTATCCGACGGACCTAAGGAATGTAGCTATGGATGCTTGGGGCTCGGAACTTGCGTTAGGGCATGCCCTTTTGATGCGATATATATAGACAAGGGGATTGCCGTCGTGGATGAAGAAAAATGTACCGGTTGCGAGATATGCGTTGCTGCCTGTCCAAAACATATTATTGAGATGATTCCTGCATCCAGCCAGGTCCAGGTTATGTGCAAATCTGAGGACAAAGGCAGGGATGTAAGAAAGTATTGTACGGTTGGGTGTATAGCGTGTAGGATTTGTGAGAGAGCATGCGAATATGACGCTATAAAGGTTGAAAATAACATAGCACGAATTGATTATGATAAATGTGTCAACTGTATGGTTTGTGCAGAAAAGTGTCCCACCAAGTCCATATATGCCGATTTTGAGAATAGGCGTCCGGAATTTGTAGGGATGAAGAATTGATTATTTTGAATAACTATCCGTCCGGTGAATATCACCAAGGAGAGGATGTAGCACCGGGGCCCCCAGTTGGGTCCCGGGGTACATTCTATTGGGCTGATGTCCGGGAAGGCCTGTTAGATATAGCTAAAGGGTATGAAGGAAAGGTGCAACTGGTCTATATGGATCCGCCCTTTATGACGGGGAACCAATTTAAATATCGTCAAAAAGCAGGCGAAAAGGGTTTTGTAGAGCACATAGCCTACAGTGATCAATGGGTCGGCGGAAAAGAATATTATCTAAATTTTATGAAGCGAGTTTTTGAACATGTGTACGACCTTCTCACCCCGGAGGGTTCTTTTTATCTCCATGTGGATTATAGGACATCTGCTTACCTGAGGATTATATTGGACGGGATATTCGGGGAAGAGAACTTTCTTAACGAAATAATCTGGCATTACCGAAGCGGGGGCAGGGCAAGGAGACACTTCAGCCGCAAACACGATAACATCCTTTTTTACCGAAAATCTTCGGAACATTTCTTTAATATAGAGGCCGTGGGACAAGAGCGGGGTACCGAGAAGCGCAACAATATGAAAAGGGAAGTGGACCATAAGGGCAGAGTGTTTTGGTCCATTAAATCCGGGGGAAAGGTATATAGGTATTACGAGGATTCTAAGATATACCCCAGCGATGTATGGACGGACATTTCCCACCTGCATCAACGGGATCCGGAGCGGATAGGATATGATACCCAAAAGCCCGAAGCCTTGCTGGAAAGAATTATACTATCCTCTTCCAGGCCGGGGGACCTGGTGGCGGATTTTTTTGCAGGTTCCGGCACCAGTCTATCGGTTGCCGCCAAGCTGGGTCGTAAATGGTTGGGTATGGATTCCAGTCCCCACTCCATGCACGTCTGCAGAAAAAGGCTGTTGGACTTGGATACGGGACGTGATTTTGCTATATATTACGGTGGCGGTATTGGGCCTGCAGATAAGGCAAAGTTGGTTGCGGAAAGGTACGAAAATGGATTTTCTGGGGATGACAATGCTTCCGAAGGCTCAAATATCATAAAAATAACGGATTATATGCCTGCGGACATTAACAAGATTCAAATCCAAGGGAATGTGAGCAGGGCTTTAAGGGGCCTGGAGTATATAGATTATTGGGCGGTTGGATATATAAAAGGCAACTTATATTATCCGATAAAATGGGCAAGGAGAATGGACGGACAATCGGTTGTCAATAATTCTATTGTTTTAAACGGCTCTGTGGATCAAGATATGGTGATCCATGTGGTAGATATCGCCGGTGATCAGCATTTTTATAAGTTTACATAACCTATTAAACGGGGCAGTATGATTGGTTGAAACTATGGTCTTTGAGATGCGGTAGGATCAGATGATATTAATTGCACCGATAAATAATGGGCTACAGGAAAGGCTGTAGCCCATTATTTGTCGGTGTGTATTATGGCAACTCGTTTCCAGCGGCCCTATATATAGCGTACCATTCTTCTCGGGTGAGATTGACCCCTGACGCCTTAGAGATGTCCTTTAGCCGATCCGGGTTGGTTGTGCCTACGATGGGCTGCATTCTGGCGGGATGCCTTAGGAGCCACGCTACCGCAATCGCCGTATTGGTTACGCCCCTATTTTCTGCAATTTCATCAATTTTGGAATTGAGTTCGGGGAATTTATCGTTGTCTAGGAAAACGCCCTCAAAGTATCCATATTGGAAGGGGGACCAAGGTTGGATGGTGATGTCATTTAGGCGACAATAATCCAATATGCTGCCGTCCCTATTGATGGATGGGTCAATTTCCATATTAACATTTAGCCCCGCATCTATCATGCCGGTATTTGTGATGCTGAGCTGGAGCTGGTTAATAATAATTTTATGGTTTAAATATTTTTTAAGTAGCTCTATCTGCATTGGATTTTGGTTGCTGACCCCAAAGTATTTAACCTTACCGCTATTATACAGGGCTGTAAAGGCTTCCGCTACTTCCTCGGGTTCAACCAGAGCATCGGGACGATGGAGCAGTAAGACATCGATATAATCCGTTTGCAGGCGCTTGAGACTGCCATCAACTGCGGACAGGATGTGTTCCTTGGAGAAATCAAAAAAGCCTTTCCTAATACCACATTTGGTTTGGATAATAAACCGTTCACGAATGCTGGGATTCATGTCAATGGCCTGGGCGAAGGTCTCTTCGCATTTGCCGCCCTCGTATATATCCGCATGGTCGAAAAAATCGATTCCCGCTTCCAGTGCGGTGTTGATTAGATGTGCGGCCTCTTTTAGGGAAAGGCTGGAAATCCTCATGCACCCCAAAGAAATTTCTGATGCCTGGATCGCACCGTTGCCAATATTGATTTTTTTCATGGATTACACCACTTTCATATTTATTTTTATACCCTAATATATAGGATGTCCTATAAATG
>DASRNX010000251.1:0-2779 GCA_035647175.1 Clostridia bacterium
GGGAGAAATGATTAAGGATTTGAGACGGGCTGCAGAGGAACCCAACGGTGACTTTGTTGTTGCCAATTATAACAGCGATGCTCCGACTCAGGTATTGAAACCCATTAGCATAGATAACCATAGGGAAGCCGGGGGTGCGGTATCTGAATCCGTAGCCGGTGATAATAATCCCAAGAAAAGGCCTTGGATTAAGGCTATCGTTATGGTCCTCATTTTTGCTATGATAATGGGTTTAGCGTTCTATATTGGTATGCGTATATATAAAAACAACTTCACATCCCAAGAGATAGAGGTTCCCGGGATAATCAATCAAACCTTTGAAGACGCACACAGGCACTTACGGGAAAAAAGTTTATACCTAAAAAAGGATGGAGAAGCTTTTGATGACGACGTGGAGGCGGGCCATATAATTTCCCAGGACCCGGAGGAGGGTACTAAGGTCAAGCCCGATTTTACGGTTAAGGTAATTCTGAGCCTAGGACCGGAAACTGCCAATGTTCCTAATGTTGAACAAAGGACCATCCGCGAAGCGGAGATAATCCTTGAAAATGAAAGTTTTATAATTGGCGAGCACCAGTATATAAACAGCGAATTTCCCAGTGACACCGTCATAGGTCAATCCCTGGAGGCTGATACACAGGTCCCCAAAGGTTCGGAAATCTGGTTGACCATAAGTCTGGGCCCGGAAGAAACAGTCGCAATTGTAGGAAATTATGTCGGCCAACAACTGGATGTGGCAAAGCAGATGATCGAGGGGGATAAGCTGAAATTCGGAAAGGTGAAGGAGGAAAGGTATCATGATACCTTCAGCAAAGGTATAGTAATTGAGCAAAGCCTAAAGCATGGTGATACCGTATCGGAATATAGGGTAATCGACCTTGTTCTAAGCCTTGGACCGCAACCTACCTATCCTAAGGATATAAGCATCGATCTCTCCAGCATCACCGATAGGGAGACTGTAAATATAGTCGTTAAAAAAACCCAAAACAGCAAGACCACCGAAGTCTATAATAGATTTCACACGGTGAGCGATGAAGAGTTGATCATTCCGCTGGTGGGCACCGGTGTAGCAGAATACAAAATTTATATTGATGATGAATTAGCCTTTGAAAGGATTGTGGATTTCACAAAAAAAGGGGGAGATGCAGGTTAATGAAAAAAGGAATAATAACAAGAGGGGTAGGTGGCTTCTATGACGTTTTGGTCGAAGATAGGGCCATTCGCTGCAGGGCAAGAGGCATATTCAGGAAGGATAATATCGTACCGATGGTGGGGGATAACGTCATAATATCAGTATCTGACAGGACCATTCTGGAGATACTTCCCCGAAAGAATCAGCTCCTTCGGCCGGCCGTATCCAACATTGATATTTTGGGGATTGTCATTGCGGCCGTTCATCCTTTGCCTGATTACTACTTGGTTGATAAGCTCATGGTCAATGCCCAATACAACGAAGTGGAGACGGTATTAATAATAAACAAAACGGACCTGGCAGGAGATAGTGCCATAGAAGATATCTTTGATTCCTATAGGTCTACGGGCTATCCTATTATGGCTCTGTCTTGCAAGGAAGGAGTCGGATTTGAGCAGTTTCGAGAAATTATTAAGGGAAAGGTTGTCAGCCTGGCAGGCCAATCGGGAGTTGGGAAATCCTCCATCATAAACATCCTCTATCCCGAGAAGCAGTTGGAAATCGGCGATCTCAGCGATAGGATTAGCAGGGGTAGGCATACCACCCGCCATACTAAACTGTTGACTTTGCCTTCAGGGGCTATGATAGTTGATACCCCCGGATTCAGCACTATGAATATGGATGAACTGGAACCTGAAGAGCTGGCATATCTATATCCGGACTTTTTGGAATATATTCATGATTGTAGGTTTAGCGGCTGCGTCCACGACCAAGAACCCGGATGCAGGATAAAGGGGGCCGTATCGGAAGGAACGATATCTGAGGGACGCTACAAAAGATACATAAGAATACTTAATGAATTAAGGGAGTTCAGGAGGAATATATGGGGATAAAGATAGCACCGTCAATTCTTGCAGCTGATTTTTCCAGACTGGGCGAGCAAGTGAAGATGTTGGACGACGGAGGGGCCGACTATATCCATATCGATGTTATGGATGGGCATTTTGTGCCGAATCTAACATTTGGTCCTGTTGTAATAAAGGCAATCAGGGACAGAACCCATCTTCCCTTCGATGTACACCTTATGATGAATAACCCATTGGAATATTTGAATGACTTCGTAGATGCCGGGGCTGATATAATAACTGTACATGCCGAAGTATTGCCACATTTACATGGGGCCGTTCAACAAATTAAACGTATGGGTGTTAAGGCGGCGGTATCCTTAAATCCATCAACCCCATTACATGTCTTGGACTATGTAATGGAAGATTTGGATATGGTTTTGCTGATGAGTGTTAATCCCGGGTTCGGGGGACAGCAATTTATTCCGGCAACCATGGATAAGATTAGAGAGCTCAACAGAAAGATTGACGCATCGGGACTGGAAATTGATATTCAGGTGGACGGGGGTATATCCATTGATAATATAAGGGAAATAAGCCTGGCCGGAGCGAATGTTTTTGTGGCTGGGTCAGCTATATTCAATTCCTGTAACCCAAAGGAAATGATTAAAAGGATGAGAAGGAAAGCAGAAGAAAGATAACGATAGATAATGCGCTTATTACACAGGGAGCAATTCGTCTAGTTGAGCGCCATTGTCACACATGATGTGATAAATGCATATATATAAAATATGTATTATGC
>DASRNX010000252.1:0-3005 GCA_035647175.1 Clostridia bacterium
CCTCTACTCCAAGACCAATATGACCTCACAAAGTGCCTATAACATACTAAAGGTACAATCCAGTGATGAGAAATACGTAACCGCTACAGCTACTACAGGCGCATATGTATCCGACAGAACCATTTCGAAGATAGAGATGGCGAAGGCTGCCCAGCTTGAAGGTACATCGGTCTCGGCCCCTTTACAGAGCGGGGAACTGACCGGGGATATAAATTTGGTGGGTCTTCACAGAATAACTGTCACTTTAGACGGCACTACCAAGGTTATAGAATTTGATGTTAAAGAAAATCAGATCCAAGGCCAAGATGGCTTGCTAGAGGCTTTTCAGGGTGGACTGGACAAAGCTTTTGGGATGGATAGGATAAACGTAGCATTTGAGGGAAACAAGATAGAATTAAATGCAGGAAATAGTGTCATAAGGGTTTTAGAGCACCCGACAGAAGACGGTGTGGACAGTTTGGGTTTTAGCCCCAATCAGAGTAACCGTATTAATTTAGATTCCACCCTTTGGGGGATGTGGGAATTTGAGATGACGGGAACCCCCCTGGAATTTGATTCCGAGGGCATGATAAATTTTACTATAAACAACGTAGATTTTAGTTTTGAGGGAAATGACACCCTGCGGACGGTTATAAACCGAATAAACAGCAGCAACGCCGGTGTAACCATTGCCTATAGCACACTCACGGATAGATTTCAGCTCACCAATAAGGATACAGGAGCTGCTCATACCCTGACATTTCGGGATGGATTGGACGAAGTCTATGAGAGCGGTGAGGCCAAAGGGGGGAATTTCCTAGAGGCTCTGGGATTTGCACCCTTAGACCCTGATCATCCGGAAGGAGTTCCAAAGGGCCGGGATGCTCTAATGGTCATGGACAGCATAACCATATACAGGAGCACTAATAACTTTACAATAGACGGAGTTACCTATAACCTAACTCAGAACTTTGAGGCCGTAGAAGGGCAAGAGCCTATAACCCTGACCATGAGTACCGATGTAGATGAAGCTTTTGATAATATAAAGGGATTTGTAGATGCCTATAACAAGATTATAGATACCATAAATAGGAGTCTGTCCCAGGAACGTTTTAAGGATTTTCTGCCGTTGACGGACGAGCAGCGGGAAGCTATGGGTGAAAAGGAAGTCCAGCTCTGGGAAGAAAAAGCCCGAAGCGGCCTATTGCAAAGGGATCCGTTACTACAAAAAATAGTCTTTGATATGCGGAGGGCCTTGGTAGATTCCGTAGAGGGTATGGACATAAACCTATCTTCCATAGGAATCACCACGGGATCCTATACCGAAGCCGGAAGACTGCATATAGACGAGGGTAGACTAAAAAATGCCCTGAGGGAAAAGGGCGACGATATAATGCGTCTTTTTACAAGCAAGTCGGAAATAGTCTATTCCCCCGACAATGACAGTAACGAAAGGCAGACCAGGTATAGTGAATCCGGATTGGTTAATAGGCTTTCCGACATCCTTCAGGACAATATACGTACCCGAAGGGATGCAAACGGTAGAAAGGGTATTCTCCTAGAAAAGGCGGGTATAGTAGGGGATTCATCCGAAAGGGTAAACCTTGTA
Source organism: Clostridia bacterium (assembly GCA_035647175.1). GTDB lineage: Bacteria > Bacillota > Clostridia > Caldicoprobacterales > UBA3941 > UBA3941. Next base: position 1,589 of record DASRNX010000252.1, read on the forward strand.
GATGATCAGCTAAAGGATATGAACAAGCGCATCGATGCCGCCCTTGAAAGAATGTACAGGGCAGAGAACAGGTATTGGGCGCAATTTACCGCCTTGGAAACGGCTCTTCAGCAGATGAACTCTCAGAGCATGTGGCTGATGCAACAATTCGGGGGCGGGATGTACTGATTGGAGTTTGGAGGCTAGAAGTTAGAGGTTGGATTCTGATAGTTAGAACTTTAAAATCAGGAGCTATGAAGTTAGGAATTGGGGATTAGAAATTGGAAATTGGAGTTGGGCGATGGGATATACTGCTTTTTATCTTGAACAAGAGGTTAATTTGCAAGGAGGCAACTAACAATGGCAATAGCAAACCCATACCAAAAGTATCAACAGCAAAGTGTAATGACGGCTACCCCAGGGGAACTGACGTTAATGCTATATAACGGCTGCATAAGGTTTATAAAGCAGGCACAGCTAGGAATTGAAGCCGGGGACATAGAAAAGGCGGGAAACTCCATCTTAAGGTGCCAGGATATCATAGAGGAGCTGATGATTACACTAAGGCCGGACTATGAGATCTCAAATTCTCTATCGGCTTTGTATGATTACATATATAATCAATTGGTGGATGCTAATATATCCAAGGACGCATCCAAGCTCAATGAAGCCTTGGGGCTGGTTACAGAGCTTAGGGACACCTGGGCCGAAGCCATCAAGATAAACAGAAGACATGTCTACGGAGGATAAAGATGGACGGGGGACAGGGGAAAAACAAAGGGGAGTTGTACGGGAACTTAAAAGAGTTGATTGTTATTACCTCGGATAAAAGGCATAGACTCTATAGCCTTTTAAAGATGACACAGATGCAAAGGACAGCCATAGAGGAGATGGATCTGGATTTACTGGCAAAGTATCTGGGGGAAAAACAAAGGCATATAGACGCCATAGACGCCCTGGATGTGCGATTTACCGAAATTTATGGGTCGGATATTAAAGCTGGGTTGGCGGACGGTGGGCTTGGGCAAAATGATCCCAATGTAAGGGGATTATACGCACAGCTACAAACCCTGATTTCGGATGTCCAAGAGATCATCAAGGCTATACACAGCCAGGAAGAAAGCAACAACACCAAGGCACAAGAGGCCATGGAGGATCTGAAACAAAAGATAGGCCACATTCAAACGGGTAAAAAGGGCCATAGCGCCTATACCCAAACCCATGATATAAGCGAAGGCATGTTCATAGATCAAAAAAAGTAGCCCTTTGGATGCCATATAAGTATCCAAAGGGTCTTATTATGCCGATATAGGACGTCCTGAGAAATATTATGCCCGCCCACTTAATAAATCAATAAAACAAAGATTCATCCTATTCCCAATAGATTTAAGTACTAAAAAGAATTTAATAAAAATATGACGAGTGGAGGGTTTGGGAG
>DASRNX010000253.1:0-3381 GCA_035647175.1 Clostridia bacterium
TACAACCGGCAATTATAGTAACCAGTATCATCAACAGGATTATATGCCAAAGCTTCTTACCCAATGTTCCACCTCCGGTTCTTATTGGGCTATTTACGCATCTTCATTATAGGGGATTATAATTACAAAAGGTTTAAGCAAGGTTAACATTTTAATAAAACATATCTATCCCTCTTCTTCCCATAGGGGCAGACTGATAGAAAATGTGGTTCCCCTGCCTTCCTTGCTATCCACCTTTATACTTCCGCCGTGTAACAGTATTATCCTATGGGTAATGGACAGGCCCAACCCGGTTCCTCCGGTATATCTGGATCTGGCTTTATCTACCCTAAAAAAACGATCAAATATATGGGGAATATCTTCAGGAGGGATACCGATTCCTGTATCGGAAATTTTGATGATGGCTTGATCTTCCTCTCTGTATAGGTCCACAGAAACTCGACCGCCCTCAGGTGTATATTTTATAGCATTATCCACCAGATTGCTGACGGCCTGTTGCAATCTTACGACATTTCCCGTCGTCGAACCGCTTCCAATAGCAGTTTCCAGACTTATGTTTTTGCCCTCTGCCAGAACCCTTAATCCACCGACAGTTCTCACTACAAGGCGGGCTAAGTCTACCACCTTTTTTTCGCCCATCTTGTCATGAGCATCTATTTCAACCAGGGATAAGAGATCCGTTATAACCGCGTTTAAACGATCAATTTCCTTATTGATGTCCCCCAGGAATTCAATGTATATTTCGGGAACCTCGCCGCCCATATGAATCAATGATTCTGCCAAGACTTTAATCGCACTTAGCGGGGTCTTGAGTTCATGGGAGGCATTGGAAACAAACTCGCTCCGAGCCCTGTCTAGGTTCTCCAGCTTTTCGCTCATAATATTAAACGCTTCTCCCAATTCACGAAATTCCCCCACGCTTCTGACCTTGACCCTTTGTCCCAGGTGGCCCTGGCCCATCTTTCGAATCACATCCGTCAATGATTTTATAGGCCTGGTTATATAGGCGCTTATACCGATACTGATTAAGATAACAAAGGCTATAATTACCAGGGAGGATCTATAGAGCATTGCACCTATTGCTTCAAGTATTTCGCCTATATCTGAAAGAGAGGTGGATAAAATAACTGCGCCGGTCACTTTTTGGCTTTCGTAAATGATAGGTGAATATGAATACATTACCCATTTTTGATCGGAAAATCTATCCCCTATATGTAGGGCTGTAGGATCTACATCATTGCCTGCCAGCAGATCATCTATTATAGGAAAATCATTTCGGAGGTTCCTCTTTAAGAATCCGTGATCGCTTAAATCATTATAGGAATCAAAATCTACAATACCATTGGCATCCAGGATCAGAATTCTGGTGGGTTGACCCCCCTCACGATACATTATATCCTCCCCCAGCTGGCTGATGTCAAATATTATATTTTCCTTCATTTCAGTATTTGAGCCGGAATAATCCTTGGATATAACTTGGGCTACCTGTACCGCATACGCCCTGAAGCGTTCTTGCTTATCGTGGATTTGTCGATTCTCAAATACTTTTATAATGGATAAATTCGTAACCACAAAGCCTATCCCAATGAGTATGAGATAGGCAATCGCAATTCTCCAGCGTAGGCTATAAAAGGCTTTCTTATTTATCCACAAAGTAGTACCCCACTCCCCATTTAGTAAAGATAAACTCGGGCTGGCTGGGATTTGTCTCAATCTTCTCCCTCAGCCTCCGTATATGGACATCTACCGTTCGCAAATCGCCTAGATAATCGTATTTCCATACGGTCTCCAGCAAGCTCTCCCTGCTGTACACTTTACCCGGATTGGAAGCAAATAATTGGAGAAGGTCGAATTCTTTAGCGGTTAAATTCACATCCTCCCCGTCTTTAATAACGCTTCTGTTGGCTATATTTATGGTTATGTTATGGATATCGATAACTTGCTCCTGGTTTCTGCCTTCGCTATGATTAGATCTTCTAAATATCGCCTTAATTCTCGCCTTGAGTTCGAGAATGTTAAATGGCTTTGTTATATAATCATCTGCCCCATATTCAAGGCCAAGGATCTTATCCATATCCTCACCTTTTGCTGTGAGCATAATAACGGGAACGGACGATTTTTCCCGTATCCGCTGTAACACCTCAAAACCATTCAATCCGGGAAGCATGACATCCAACACGACTAAGTCAAATTCCTCGCCAAAGAACTTATCTACAGCTTCCTGCCCGTCATAGGCCTCTACGGTACTGTAACCATCCTGTTCTAAACTAAATTTTAGTCCTTTTATAATTGCGGGTTCATCGTCTACTATTAATAGATTCTTTTGCATTACGTGTCCCTTCCCTTTCCTTATTAAGTGCCTTCGAAAAGTAATCGGTCGGTTGAAATGCCGTGGCTGCTTACCAAAGCATCACAATTAGATACTATCATACGCATCCATTAAAATCAATCCGTTATGGGGGCCTATTCCATGGTATGAATGTTTCTAAAGGTTGCAGCAAATTAGGATCATTTGATGCGGATGAAATCCTTTAAACCATCAAAGGTCTTCTGTCCGATTCCTGGTACGTTCATCAGGTCCTCTTCGGTTTTAAAGATGCCGTTCTGCTCCCTGTAATTGATAATATTGCCGGCAATTACCGGTCCGATACGCGGCAGCGTTTCCAGCTGTTTTTGATCCGCCGTATTTATATCTATTTTAGAGTCACCTTCGTTAACTATCGCACCGGCAGAATTTATCTCCGGACCCTCTTCGCCTATCTTGGGGATAATATACATACCCTCATCCTGCACCCGCAGGGCCAAATTGATCTTCAATAGATCCGCCTCATCCAGAAAGCCCCCGGCCATCTCCGCAGCCTCGATGAGGCGGGATTCGGCGGGAACCTCAATTACGCCCGGGTTACGGACCTGACCGGTTATGTAAATTTTTATGATATTGGGCATCTGGGGTTCGCTTTGATCTTCCTGTTGCCCGCCATTGATACCGTCCCGGCTTTCTACCTCGGATGAAGTTTCCCGAGGCACAACTTCTACGCCCCCGGGCTTGCCCGGATGAAAAATACTGTCCTTAAAGATGATGGATGAGAGTGTTCCGATCATTATAATCCCAACAATCGCTATGAACTTGATGTGCTTGTTTTGAATTTGAATTATGGTTATCATCCCCCATCCAATTCACCGCCATTTGTGCGCTTTACGTCAAAGATCCTACATTAACATTTTATGCTAAATGGCTGTATCACTACCCTATAAATCGGTACTCGATGCCGTACGACATTATCCATATATTCATTATTCTCCCCCATCCTATAAATTCCTCTTTTTTCATATCGTTTTATAGCCTTTTTTCTGTACAAAACCATGGCCCTTCTGTTATAC
>DASRNX010000254.1:0-17604 GCA_035647175.1 Clostridia bacterium
TCGATATAGGCCCTGATCCTTTTGGGGCTGTTTTTTATAGCGGCAACCTTAACTAACGGTTTCAATATCCAGGTAAGATTCATCCCTGTCCCTCCCTTAAACTATGGCTTTTTTTAAAAGGCGTACGGGTTTTACACGGGCTACGGGTTTGGACTATGATTTCTTCCGCCTCGCAGCATGGCTATGATCTCCAAAGTATCTATTGTAAAGGTCCCTGTTTAAAGTCTTGAATATGGGAAAATTCCCATAGGCTTTATCCCTTGAGGAAACGGACAACTCCGCCCGTATATCGAGGCTATCCGCCCCCATCCTCTTTATAAAACCGCTAAGATCCTCGGATGTTTCGCAGGGGCCGATTATATTTGCGCCAAGATTATGGGCGTTTAGAATGTATATACAGTTTTGCTGGGCGTTCTGCCAGGCACCTGCCAGGATCATGCTCTCATTATAGCGATCCGGTGCGATGTATTGAACCGACACTACCACTTCCGCCCCCATGAGCACAGCGGCCCTTATTATCTGGGGCTTTAACGTATCTACATCCACACATAGGAATATCTTGGCAAAGGGGGTGTCGATGATATTTATATTGTCGCCCCGCCGAAGTTCCGGAAAGCTGCGGGTGTTTAAATGACACGCCCTCTGGCTCCCCATAACCCTGCCGTTATCATCTATTAGGCATAGACAAAGATAATCGTCCTCTATGTAGAGCCCGGGAACTATATATACCCCATGTTCCCTTGCGTATTTAGCCCATTCATTCAGATAATTGTTGACATCTCTATTTTTTACGTCCTCAATGGAATCCCCGGCTAATACTACAAGTTCCGTATGACCCACATCCGCAAAACCGGTTGGATCCTTTTTAGGATTTATCATGACGACACTAAAATCTCTCATAACAAGCCCTCCTTGAATAAAGCCTATGGCAACCGCTTGTTTTTATTACCCCATGGATATAACAGGCTTAAGGCTTCTTCCATTATATCACAAACAGGCCAAAAGCTCTGCTTCTTTCACCCTTTTTTCTTTTCTGAATATGATGAAGTATCAAAATATGTTTTTGTTTCGGAGGTGTTATTTAAGTGAGATCTATAAGGTATACCCTTCTGATATTGGCCCTTTTACTTGCGATTTCGTTTTCGATTTCCGGGTGTAAACAGCAAAAAGGTCAGAAGGTTCGTTTAATGGAGGTTACCCATTCTGTTTTTTATGCCCCCCAGTATGTTGCCATACATAAGGGGTTCTTTGAGGAGGAAGGCATAGATATCGAGCTCACTACAGGCGAAGGTGCAGATAAGGTAATGACAGCCGTGCTGGCGGGTCAGGTGGAGGTAGGTTTTATGGGGCCTGAAGCCGCTATCTATGTATACAACGAGGGGAAGGAAGACCATGCGCTGATATTTGCCCAATTGACCCAGACTGACGGATCCTTCCTAATGGGACGCGAGGAAGAACCGGACTTTAAGTGGGAGGATCTAAAGGGGAAGACCATCATCGGCGGCCGCAAGGGCGGTGTGCCCGAGATGACCTTAGAGTACGTGCTGAAAAAACACGGCCTGACACCGGGAGAGGATGTTGAGGTCCTGACCAATATACAATTTGCTTTGATGGGAGGCGCCTTTACAGGGGGTACAGGTGATTATGTAACATTGTTTGAGCCCATAGCGTCTACCCTGGAAAATGAGGGTGTCGGCCACGTCCTTGCCTCCGTCGGGGTTGCAGGCGGCAATATACCCTTCACGGCTTATGCCGCCAAGAAAGGCTTTATCGAAAAGAACAAGGACCTTATGCAGCGGTTTACCAACGCTATTTACAAGGGACAACAATTTGTTCAGGAACACTCCCCGGAGGAGATAGCCGAAGCCATTAAACCTGCCTTCCCGGACAGCGATTTACAATTGCTTACCATGGTGGCAAAAAGGTACAAGGAACAGGATTCATGGCCGACGGGCCCAGCATTGAAGGAAGAGGATCTAAACCACCTTCAAGATATTATGGAGATGGCCGGTGAATTGGACGAAAGAGCCCCTTATAATAAGTTGGTTACCAACGAATTCGCCGAAAAGGCAGCAAAGTAGTGGCTGCGCCCGATGACATATCAGGATTCTAGCCGGATGGCCCCTTAGGGGGCCATTTGCTTTAACAAAAAAACTTACCGGGAATATAATGAACTATAAATGAAAATGGGGCAGGAGAGAGCCCCGTTACACCGTTTACATCGCTGTATATAGGAGGACTCGGTTTATGAATAACAAAGTAGTGGTAAATCTAGAAAATGTCTCCTTGAAATATCATAGCCTAGAAGGAGAAACCCATGCCATAAATGACATATCCTTTAAGGTCGCAGAGGGCGAATTCATCGGCATAGTAGGCCCCAGCGGATGCGGTAAAACCACCATACTATCCCTAATTGCAGGGCTTATAAAGCCCACAACGGGGCAGGTATTGGTTGACGGACAGAGGATCGAGGGCCCAACAACCAGTGTCGGTTACATGCTACAGCAGGATTACCTGTTTGAGTGGCGTAATATAATACAGAACGTACTATTGGGCCTAGAAATCCGCGGAAGGGTCACTGAGGATTCTAAGATAAAGGCAGAGAGGCTCCTTGAGACTTACGGGCTGGGAGACTTTAAAAAGCATTATCCAGATCAGCTCTCAGGGGGCATGCGTCAAAGGGCGGCCTTGATACGTACACTGGCCATCGATCCGAAAATACTTCTGCTGGACGAACCCTTCTCTGCTCTGGATTATCAGACCAGGCTGGTTATGTCCGATGAGGTAAGCACCATCATCCGTAAAGAGGGCAAGACCGCCTTACTGGTTACCCATGATATTTCGGAGGCCATCAGTATGGCCCACAAGGTCATAGTCCTTAGCGAGCGGCCCGCCACCATAAAGAATATCCATGAAATTCAGCTTACATCCGAAGACAACAATCCCATAAGCCGTCGCCAGGCCCCGGAATTTCGGGAGTATTTTAACACAATCTGGAAGGAGTTGGACGTACATGTATAACAGAAATTCAAACAATGCAGTATCAAAGGAACATGCAAAGTATATCGCTAAGATCAAGAGAAACAAGCTTATGGTCCGGCTCAGTCAGGCAATCATCTTAATAGCCTTTATCGCCTTATGGGAGTTAGCCGCCAGATTGCATTTTATTGATGCGTTCATCACCAGCCAACCTTCCAGGATAATAAGCACCATCAGGAACCTCCATGAAGAGGGTGTACTGCTTATGCACGTCTCCATAACCATCTATGAAACAATAGTGGGTTTCGTATTGGGTACCGTACTTGGCACTGCAGCCGCCGTTGTATTGTGGTGGTCCGAATTCGCAGCCAAGGTAGCCGACCCCTATCTGGTGGTCTTAAACAGCCTCCCCAAGGTAGCCTTAGGGCCCATAATCATAGTATGGATAGGCGCAGGGCCCTTTGCAATAATCACCATGGCTCTACTGGTTTCCCTGGTCGTCACCATCATTACCGTACTGAACGGCTTTTTAGAGGTCAGCCCTGATAAGATCAAGCTGCTTCAAACCTTCGGCGCCAACAAGATGCAGATCCTTAAAAAGGTTATCCTGCCGGCCAGTATCCCCACCATAATTTCCGCGGTGAAAATAAATGTGGGCATGTCCTGGGTAGGGGTAATAGTGGGAGAATTTCTGGTATCCAAAGCCGGATTGGGACATTTGATCGTATACGGCGGCCAGGTATTTAAGCTGGATCTGGTAATGACCAGCGTGTTTATACTGTCCGTTGCCGCGGCCCTTATGTACCAGTTCGCCGCCTGGCTGGAGAAAAAATTCCTAAAATGGCAACAATAAAAAAGCCCGAATCATAAATTTTGGCGGTTCAACGTTTTTAGAGGCTTATTCCATCGCCGGTTACCCATTGGGCAAAGGCCGAAGAAAAAAGGGATGGGGCGAAATCGCCCTCATCCCTTTTTAGTAGTATGCAAATTCTTAAACCCCGAAAACCTACATAGCCCCAGCAGTTTCGCCCATAATCCGTTGCTGGTATCCAGGGAGTTTATCCAGTATAGGGTATTTTCTATATTATCGCCGTGAAGCAGCGACAGCCTGTCGTCCTTTAACGCCTTATTATCGTAGATTTGTTTTAATTGTCCGATCATGGTTTCCGCCTCACCCATAGGGATGACATAGGCTAAAAACCTTTCCCATTGGTCCAATTCAGGTCTTGGAAGCTGTGAAGCCGAGGCTTCTCTTATATAGTTTCTAAAGGCAATCCATTGGGTCCTGTTAATGGCACCGAATTCCGTACGCTTTCGGACAGATTGGCAATATATCATAAGAACCATAGCCAGCGCAATAATAGCTATCCCGTTTATCCGGGCATCCAGTGTATACAGCAAAATGCCGGGAACAGCGGTAAGGATTCCAAATAACAGCCCATAGAGCTTGGCAACCCTCACGTTCTCAAAGAACTTCCACTTTGCAGCCTGCTTTTCCACCAGATCCGACCAAGTCCTATACTTATATTTGTATCTCTCCCTATAACTATGATCCCCCAGCCAATCATCAAACTGAGAAATGGACACTTCCGGGGAATCCTCGCCAAAATCGTCAAAAATCCAGGCCAGTAAATATTCCTCGTGAGCCTTTAATTGACGGGCATCGGCATCGGAATTTTTCGACAGGATATATCTGTCCTCCGCCGAGGGTTTGATGTTCAGGTATCCCCTATTTACCAGATCCATAAGGGTAGCTACCATGTAATTGCCCCTAACCTTACCCTTATTCATAAAGACTCCCAGTTCCGCCGGAGTATAGTAATCCGCCGGCAACTTATTGGTGTGAGTCAGCTTGGTATCGGATTTAGGATCCCTGTCATATCTAAAATAGAGATATACCCCAACTAATATTATTACTCCAATGGTTATATAGGTGAGGAGGTCTATGGTAAGGAGCCTTGTCTCGTAGTCCTTTCTGGTCGCCTCAATTTCACTTTCGTATTCCTCCATGTCGGATAAGACCTCTTTGGTTATCTCATTGTCTATCATCTTTCGGCCGCCGGGAATAGTCGAGGTAGGCAGCAGCATAGTAAGCCTCAAGCTTCGGCCCCCATCCATTAGGCTTGCCTCGTAGGATATGTTGTTGTCTTCCCCAAGCTGCTGGCTATACAACGGTCCTAACAACGTGGAGTAAACGGTATCCGGGTTCGCGCCCTTCGGAAGGTTAACGCTTACGAATATATCCTTAATTTCGCGGCTGTCCACATCGTCCATAAACGTCCAGTCCAACAATGCCATATCCTTATACAGCCCGACTAAGTCGTATAGCTTGTATTTAAAGACAAGGGTTTTTCCCCTGTCCTCTTCATCAAGGGTTATATCTATTTCGTTGACCAGCCCATAGTCCGTATCATAGACCACATCGTAGGCATCCCCTTGAAGTGTTTCCTTTTTAGAGTTTCTTATATCCTCCGGGTCAAGCTCGTCAACGCTATGTATGCTTAGCCCGTCCAACCCCGACGCAGCGAAGGTATCCATTCTCCTCTTCAAGGTTCCGGGGAAATCCTTGGTAAACTTATAGGTAATATATTCCTCTATATCCATAGAGCCATCAGACCCGATATCAGCAAAGGCCGTATAGGATTCTACTGTCCAAGGATCAGCATCCTCCCCTTCCGCCAGGCAAGTCAACAGACCAAAGTCCATTATCAACAGGATCAATGCCAGTGTTATTATAAATGTTTTTTTCAACTTCCCCACCCTTTCATATAATCAGCCAAGCCGCAGGTCTTCCTCGGATAGCTTAATGCCCGGACGATTTTATGGATAGTTTCTTTCGTTTATTTTGAATTTTAGTATATCAGTCTGTACATATTATGTATTCTACCATGAAACCCCCCATTTCTCCATACTTTTTTTATTACAAAAAAACAGCCGGGTTCCGCAGCTAAAAACAGGGCCGTGTAACCTTTACGGGAATTTATTCCACTGCCTTATCTGTAGATAAACAACCCAAACTATAAAACTTGTCACTTATAGATAAATTTATTGGGCCTATTGTTTACATATAGATAATTGCCAAATAATCGCATCTTTAATCATGGAAGATCCAAAATATGATTCCCGACTATTGTACTTTATAGTGCGAAACCATGATATAATAATTATATATGACGCAATGGTCACAGCGATTGCTTCCGATGTTATAAGGCTCCGGCTCGCTGTGTATGCATCGCTTATCTATAATCCTAACCGGGAGTGGTACAATGAAATGGGTCAAACGAATATCCATATATATGACCATCCTTGCCCTGGGGGCCGCATTTGTGTACTTCTTTGTGATAAAAAACCCGGCTTCCAGAGCCCTTAATGAACTGTTAACCCATATAAACAAAACCGAAAATATTTCTTATAAGGACTACATCATGCCCGAACTCCACGGGGATCCCTTCTTAGAGATCATAGCCGATCGTAAAATTATAACAGGACATCGAATCCTGGGCTCACAGAAAAATGATCAAAACGGCATCAAAGTAAACGTATCCCTGACAACAGGATACGGGGCCTTCGACGCCGGGTTTGTGATGACAAAGATAAATAATAGATGGCTGGTATCCCAATTCCCCCGGGCGAACCAAATAGGGGCGGCGGTACCCCTATGGGCCGAAGAAAGGGGCGGCGGGGCCATGGAATACAAGGTAGACGTAGCCGGAACCCCGCTTAGCTGCATACTCCCATCCAAAGGGGATACAATTAATACCGGCATCCCCATCTCCCTAATCCTCATCGAGGACTATATTGCAGAATACCAGCACCTGATTCCCATGCACCTTCACAGGATAATGTCCGCTTCTGGAGAATTTATAGAGGACGCGGTCCTTGGGTATATACCCGTCGAATCTTCCCTTTCCGTATACCAGGCAGTAGCGGATGTCTCCACTTTTTTAAATAAGGATGTCCTGCCCATAGGTATCTCCGATGTTACCCTCTATCATTCTCCTTCCTATAAGAACAAGGATCTCGTAGCCTATATAGACCCCTCCAATATGCCCAACGACACCATAAGGATAGCGCTCAATGACAACGAATTTCAAGGCCTGTCCCATCAGGAGGTCCTCATATCCTCCAGCCAAGGCGCCTTTATTAAAAATCTGGTGGATAACCTGGAATACAGTATAGAGCCCGATGAGGTGTTGACCTTTAGGCACGATTCAAAACCGGGTTCATCGGTTTATCGGCGGGGCGAGCTCTTAGGATCGTCCCATAATCGATGGTATATTATCCCTAAAAACGGGGGAAATCTGAAGATAAACAGCATAAACAGGACCCAATCCCGGGCTTCCGGGGGGACCGTCTATCGGGGAAACATAGAAATTTCCGGCAATCAAGATGGGTTAACAATTATAAACGAAGTGGGTTTGGAGGAATATCTCTATTCCGTGGTCCCAAGCGAGATGCCCATAAAGTTCGGACTGGAAAGTCTTAAGGTCCAAGCTATCGCAGCCAGGTCCTATGCCGTTCGGTGTTTTAAGTCTAGGGGATATGCGAGCCTGGGCGCGCACGTGGACGACAGCGTCTCCAGCCAGGTATACAATAACATCGAAGAAACCCCTATCGCCATACAAGCGGTTGAAGAAACCAAGGGCATTATCCCGGTCTTTGGCGGCGATGTAATCGATGCCAGGTTTTTTTCAACCTCCTGTGGATATACATCCAACTTCCATGAAACCTGGAGCGTAGACGACATCTTTCCCAGTGCTGAGATCCCGTATCTGGTATCAAAGCCGCAGTTTCCAGGCGATGTCCCCAGCCTTTACAACGAAGAAAACTTCAAGGCCTTTATAGAGCAAAAGGAGCTGAAGGGCTATGACCTGTTCTCACCCTTTTTCCGTTGGTCATTGACCATGAAAAGGCAGCAGATAGAGGCCGCGTTGCACAAAAACCTGCCCGCACTGCAAAAAGCGCAACCCCTATTTGTCCTGACCCGGGATAAGGACGGCTCCTTTACCCAGAATCCCATACCCGAGGATATAGGGCAGCTACAGAATATAGCACCTGTCAGCCGAGGCCAGGGGGGAAATATCATGGAGCTGGAGGTAACAACTACCCGGGGGATATACAAAATCATCAAGGAACTAAATATAAGGCAGCTCTTAAAGCCAGTGAACCTTGTACCGGGCGAAGACCCCATAGAGGTTCTGCGCCATGATGGCAGCGCTATCAAGGACTTTTCCATACTGCCAAGTGCCTTCTTCTACGCTGATATTCACCGTGACAGCGACGGAAATATCTCCGATGTGGTATTTACCGGCGGCGGATACGGCCATGGGGTGGGGATGAGTCAGTACGGAGTCTACGGCCTTTCATTGCTGGGGAAAACCTATACCGAGATCATTGAGCACTTTTACCCGGGTACCGAACTCCACAACCTATATTAAAGAGGTTATAATGATTGTTTCCATAGGGCCTCAGCCCGTCTTAAAAGATCGTCCCTTTTATTAGCTGTGTCCCCGCGGATAACCGCCTTCAAAAGGTTGTCCAGGATATAACCTATTATTTTCCCTTCGGGGATTCCGAGTCCTATCAGATCGTTCCCGTTGACTGCCAGTTGACTTCGGGTAATGCAGGCTCCCTCGGCAATAAGCCTATCTAAAATGCCCTCTATCGCCTCGAGATCCCTTAGCTTGCTTTCCCAATACACCGGATTTTTGGCCATGGTATCGGCCCTCTTGACCTTTAGGAGCCTCCTAAATTGCTCCTCCCCTATCCGGCTCAGGAGCCTCTTAACGCTTTTCGTCGTCGAGCCTATAGGTCTATCATGATACCTTACAAGCTCCGTGATATCCCTTATCTCCCTGTTTGAAAATCTCATCCTTTGAAGTATTCTCTCAGTCATTAATGCAGATTCCCTTGCATGTCCATAAAAATGGCCCACACAGTTTTCATCCGATGAAAAACAGGCGGGCTTCGCGATATCATGAAAGAACATGGTCACCCTAAGGACTATATCCCTATGGATGGCTTCCACACTCTTTAGAGTATGTCTATACACGTCATAGATGTGGTGGCGGTTGCGCTGGTCAAATCCTATCATGTCCCCGATTTCGGGCAAAATAAAAGCTATAATGGTCTGAAATTCCAGGAGGGTATCATGGACCGTTTCCCCTAAAAGTATTTTACAAAATTCTACAGTGATCCGTTCCGCCGATACGTTTTCTATCAGCTGCCTGCAGTCCAGCATAGCCTCTTTTGTTTTTTCTTCTACTTTAAATCCCAATACCGATGCGAAGCGGATCCCCCTAAGAATCCTAAGGGCATCTTCTCTGAAGCGCTCCCTCGGGTCCCCCACACAGCGAATCCGACCGTCTCTGATGTCCTGTTCCCCTCCAAAGGGATCAACCAGCTCAGATTCTGTCATAGCACAGGCATTGATAGTAAAATCCCTGCGAGCCAGGTCCCCGGCTATATCCTCTGTAAAAAATACCGTATCGGGTCTGCGCCCGTCGGAATATCTGCCGTCTATCCTATAAGTTGTGACCTCAACGGGTTCACCCTCTAAGATGACGGTGACGGTCCCATGCTTAAGTCCGGTGTCTACTTGCTTATAGCCATTAAAAACTTCTTTGATCCTTTCGGGGATAGCGGAGGTTGTTATATCCCAATCGGTAGGTTCTCTCCCCAACAGGGAATCTCGGACACAGCCCCCCACGATGTAAGCCTCATGACCAGCCCCATTAAGCTTGTCCAGAGCCAATTTTATCCTGGCGGGAATAATTACTTTATATGGATTCATTTAATCATACCTCGGTATATACAATCGCCCTTCCCGGCCTAAATCCCACGCCCTATTCAACGTCAATCCCCATCAAATATCGGGTTTTCTTCCAATAGTCATAAACCCGGCGAAGGAAACAACCATGGCGGAAATGCTGGTTGATCGGGACCGACCTTAGTTATCTCCCGGTTGTGATCTGTTCAATAATGTCAGGGTTGCAAAGGGATCAAAAGAAACCTTAAACTGAAGGACATCCCCTACCCTGCAGCCCTGAGGTAAATACTCTATGGGAATAATTATATCCCCCCGGGCATTCTGCGGGCATACAATCCCCACATCGTCCTTGAGATCCTTTAGTATAGCTGTCCATTTCATACCCCAAACCCCTCCTAAAACACCCTATTTGCCCCGCAATACCGCTTTGAGCCTGTTATAATTATTATAGAGAGCAGAATAGCTGATCCCATAATAATCCGAGACTTCCCTGTTCTTAACATATATCCCCTGTTCCATACAATAGTAAAGCTCCACAGCCGCAGCCCAGGCTTCATGTTTTCTTATCCTGGGCAACCTATCGGGATAAAGGGATTTCACAAACTCTGTCCAAATCTCCTTGATATCCTCCTCGTACCCTTCCCCGTATCGGCCCTCCATCATATGGCCTGCAATGTGGATCACCATCTCCATCTCAACAGGAATTTGGAAGGAATCGCCCTCTAAGATATCCACCTTGACCTCTACCAAGCCTTCATCTACGTAGGCCATATAGGGCTCCTTGGCAGCCATTTGCTTTAAAAGTCCCAGAGCTTCGGTTTTTAATTCCTCGCTCTCGGTGATCCTAAGCAGAAATTCCCGTAAAAACTCCTCGGATTTTCCGTCGTTGAAGGAAGCCACTACATTCAGTATCGCCTTTTTTATAAGCTCATCGTTGAGTTCTAGGCCCCAATACAACAGGGTTCTGAAGCTGTCGTCATGCTTCCATTTAATTAACAGATCCTTCTCGTCCAGCTTCAGGATATCGTTTAGTTCCTTAATCCTCAGGAGAATCTCGTCGTAGGGCACCTGGAAATGATAGGATATCTCGCCCCCGTCCTTTTCCCCGTCCAAATATTCCTGTACCAGCCTCAAATAAAAATCGCTTACGTTGTTGTCCGGGTCGATTCGATCGATTTTTCTCCAATACTTATAGGCTTCCCTGTATTTGCCCAGATTGAAACACGATGCGGCCACATAATGCAGGATTCTGATATCATAGGGCTTATATTGCAGTAGCCTTCTCAGCACTTGATTCGCCCTGTCATGCTCATTAAGCTCACATAGGGTTACGGCAATTTTATGAATTTCTTCGGGATCCTGGGTCCTGAAATTGATGATCGCATCCAGGTATTTTTCACTGCCCCTTTTCCCGTCCCTTTCGTTTAAGAAGAGGCATACATTACAATTGGCGTGGATATTTTGGGGGTCCTTCTCTATGACGTCCAAACCCAAATCTATTGCCTGGTTTAGCCTGCCGGCGCAAAAGTATGCCAGGGCCAAGTTGTTCTTTACAAACAATAGGTTAGGGTCCAGCCTAACTACCTTCTCCAATTTTTTAATCGCTTTTTTGTATTCTCCACGGTCTAAAAGGTCCTTGCCTTCCGTAGCCAAGGTGTAAATATTGCCTTCATCGGAATCAAACCCGTCGGGATTATCGTCATAGTAGTATTCATAGTCCTCCAAAACTTCCAATAAATCCCTTGCCTCATCGGAGTACATTCCATAAGGATCAATGTCTAAATATTTTTCAAAGCATTCCATGGCTTTATCGTAGTCCTGCATGCCCAAAAAATTACAGCCCAAGCCAAAGTAGCAATCGAACCTTGCCTTTTCCTTTTGAAGGATAGTAAACAAAACCCTGCTGGATTGGTCAAAGCATCCCATCTCCGTGAAGACTTCGGCCAGGTCCAATAGGTACTCCACATTTTGCGGTTCCTTCTCTACCGCTTTTCTGTACAAGTTTAAGGCATTCAGATAGTTGTTATTATCCATATGCTTCCTGGCTTTTCTATGATAAAATTGGCCGTTTTGATCAAAAGGGATAACCTTTTTCTGTGTTCTTGCAAATAGTTCTCTAGCCATCTTCATCTCCTGATAATTGAATTCCACAAACACATTATAGCATAAAACCCATGGGGACTCTATACAAAGTTGGGCTATGCTCTGGCATTTTCCAATAATTTCGTTATATCCTCTTCGTCAAAATTGTAGACGGTGTTACAATAATGACATACCAACTCCGCCTTGCCGTCCTCTTTCAAAATCGTTTCCAGCTCTTCCTCCCCTATGCTGAGAAGCACCGATTCCAACCGTTCTCTGTTACAATCACAGGCAAATTCGGGGTATATCCGGTGATTTACCCTTAAGTCCATGGGCCCCAATACTGCTTCCAGCACCTCCTCGGGACTTTTACCTTCGTCTACCATGGTCGAAATTGCCGGGACCTTGGCTATCCTCTCTTCAATGGTGTCTATGAGATGTTCCGGTGCGCCGGGAAGCGGCTGGATAATAAATCCGCCAGCGGCCTTTACGCTGGCATCCGGGTTTACCAAGACGCCCAGTGCCACCGCCGAGGGCTTCTGTTCTGATACAGCCATATAATAGGCGATATCCTCGCCAATCTCTCCCGTCATTAAATCTACCTGCCCAGCGTAGGGCTCCTTTAAACCGAGATCCTTAATCACGGTCAGCTTCCCTTGGTTGCCCACAGCCATGCCCACGTCCAACTTTCCCAGGGAATTCAGCGGGAGTCCCACATGGGGGTTATCAACATAGCCTTTAATCCTACCGTCGGACTTGGCAACCACTGCCACGTTCCCTATGGGGCCGCCGCCCTTTAGAATTATGGATAATGCATGGCTCTCACTCTTCATATCCACGGCCATCATAAGGGCCGCTGTCATGGTTCTGCCTAAGATGGCCGAGGGAACAGGATATAAATCGTGGGTCTTCTGGGCCGCTCCCACCAGGTTTGTAGTCGTAGCAGCAAAAGCGCGTATATTCCCTTGGGCTGCTGTAGCCCTGATTATATAGTCTTCCATATTCTGTCTCCTGTTTTTTTAGATTCTAGTTTGTTTTTGACGTAACAGTCCCCAAACCTCTATTTTGGTTTTCTGGAAGCAAACATCAGGCGTTGGCTATCCTTATCGGGTTCGGTAAAGCCCATATGCCCATAGCATTTTATATCTACAAAATTATTTTGCTTCAATTTCCCCACGATATCACAGGCCCGATGGGCTTTCTGGATGTGGGTTTCGTCAAATCTACGATAGAGCGAACCCTTCCGCACAAAGAAGGTCAAGTCCATGGTGCATATACCCTCTTCCTCATCGTAGTCATTTTGCCATATAAGGGAGATATCCGGGTCATCATCAACCATGATGTTGTTTCCTAGTATAGAGGATAGCTTATAGCGGGAGCTTATGTCAAACAATAATACCCCATGGGGCTTCAAAATGCTATATATACCGGAAAAAACTTCATCGAGATCCGAATCCTCCAAAATATAATTTATTCCATCGCATATTATAAGCGCCGCATCAACCCTTTGGTGCAGGGAAATTCGCCTCAGATCCTGACATATAAAGGGTATCCTAAGCCCCTTCCCATAGGCTTTCTCATGGGCTACTGCGAGCATGTCCTCTGAACTGTCAATCCCCATTACGCTATAACCCCGCTCAGCCAGTATTGCGGTTATATTACCTGTTCCGCAGGCTAAGTCCGCTATATCCACGGGCCTTATCCCGTAATGACGGAATAAATCTTCTATATAGTCAGCCCATTTTATATAATCTACGTCGTACATCATTTTATCGTATATATATGCAAAGTCTCCGTACATCGTCAAAACATCCTATATTATATTTTGTTTCCGTTTTATGATCCTATCGCCGGGGACCAAACAAAAAAAGGGCCATTTAAGACCCATTTTGTTCCAAGGCATCGCCATGTTCACCGAGTTCCCTGTTAAGGTATTTATCAAATACCCAATTGGCAAAGGAAACCACAATAAACATAGGAAATGTTAAGCCTATAATAAAGAACGGTACTATAAAGGGCATGCTGTAATAAAATACTACACCGAACAATAAAAAGGCTAATACAAATATTACAAAGGCCCTGGGCAATTCTGCCATGGTGAATATAAGGGCATTTTTAAATATCTGCCTGAGTCTCAGCTTGTAGGTGACCAGCATCGGAAAGATAAACATATTCATCATGGAATATATAATTCCAACTATTACGATGAGATAGCGGAGCACAATAAATATCAAGCTTTTTTGTGCCTGCACCGCATAAAAGTTCATATTTACATAGAATACAAACAATGCCAGCCCGTTGATTAACATAACAAGCAGGCTCCCTTTCCAATTCTGTTTCCATACATCCTTAAAATCGCTCCATAACCACGCATGTTCGTCCCTGGCCCAATTTCTGATTACATACACCGTTCCTGCCGTTGCCGGCCCGGCTATAAGCATGCATGGGATTAACAGTATCAACAACGAGGTCCAAAATCCCGGCAGGTTGCCTACCATATCGTTGTTTTCTAACATTTGAGACATAGCCATTAGATGGGTATATGTTACAAAAAAGGCCGGGGCCCAAAACAAGGAATATAATAGATTAAGCTGGATCAGCTTCCAAACCCTAACCTGCAATACTACAAAAAATAGTTTAAACCGTCCCCCATGAACATCTTCCTTTTTTAAATCGGGTTTATTGGGATTGCCATAATACATCCGATTAAAAAATCCACCAAACATCTAAACAGTCCTTTCCCGGGCAACGAATGTCGCCTTCTCTTGTATTTCTAATAAACCACCATGGCTAAATTAGACCTAAAGCACTCAATTCCCTGTTTAAGATCTCTTTAACGCCGTCATCAGCTTCCACTAGAGGCAGACGCAGTCCTCCAACATCCAATCCCATAAGATTTAATGCTGCCTTTACAGGTATGGGATTGGTGGTTACAAATAGGGCCTTAAACAATGGGTTGAGCATTCGGTGAATTTCGGCAGCCTTATTTATATTGCCATCAACATATGCCTCAATCATATCCCTGATCTTTTGTCCTGCGACCTGGGCGGCTACACTGACGACCCCATATCCGCCTGCACAGAGTGTGGGCAGGGTAAATCCGTCGTCCCCTGAATAGACTAAAAAGTCCCTGTGGCATCCTGCGATAATCCTGGTGATCTGGTCTATATCTCCGCTGGCCTCTTTTAGCGCAACTATATTGGGTATCTTGGATAGGGCAATAGAGGTTTCTGCCTCCATATTCCCACCCGTCCTTGAAGGAACGTTATAGGGCATCATAGGCAGATCGATAGCCTCGGCTACTGTCTTAAAATGGGCAAAAAGCCCTTGTTGATTGGGTTTGTTATAATAAGGGACTACCACCAACACCCCGTCGGCCTTGGCTTCTACAGCCAATTTACCCGTCTCTATGGTAGCCCGGGTGCAATTGGTGCCGATCCCGGCTATTATAGGTACATTTACTCTTTCCTTTAAAGTTCTAAACAGTTCATACTTTTCCTCGTCGGTTATTGTCGGGGATTCCCCGGTTGTTCCAACTACAACCAGCGCAGTAGTTCCGTCATCGACGATCCTTTGCCCCAATCGGGCGGCCTTTTCATAATCAACGTTCATATCCTTATCAAAGGGTGTAACCATAGCGGTAAGCAATCTTCCCCATTCTCTCATACCAATGCCTCCTCATATCTGTGTAAGAAAACTTAATTCTATTTTACTATATGTCTCCGGACATGTAAATGATATGAAATAATTTAGGGTCCTCCACACCCTCCCCATGTATGTAATTCGGGCATAAGTCGAATTGACATTCTCCCCGGCGACTAGCCCCTATCCATGAAATTTAATTTTATCCTTTTGCGATCATAGGTGATCAAGCCGTTAACTTCAGTTTCCACGTCCGTCAATTGGGTATAGACGGCGGCAGAAAGGCCCGTCTGTCGCAGGGGCTCTACTTGGGATTTCGAAAGGTCCCTGTAGGCATCTTCAAAATCATCTATGCTCTTGAACTTTTTATAGCCGAATTCCTTACCGTCCCTCCATATATGTCCCTTTATGGGATAGCTGTATCCGCCATATTCTGATATTACCACCGCACGATCCTTAATGTTCTTTGGCATCTTCAGCCTTCTAAAATATATGTGTACGCTCTTTATATCCCCAGTCCCCTGATCATGCCATCCGCTGGCATGATCTATCCAACGGGTGCCGTCATAATCTTCAATCCAGTCGGCTATTTCCACTGCGTCAAATTGCCCCCAAGCCTCATTGAAGGGTACCCACATCCCTATGCTGGGAAAATTGTAAAGGGCATCTATCATCTCTTTTAATTCTTTTCTGTAATTCTGGCGATTTCCCGGATCCTGGCGTCCAACCCTTCTATATTTATCATCCTTGATGGTCAGACCGCCCGCTACCATGGGTATTATGCCGTTTAAATATATATTTATGTTTTTCCCGCCGCTTATCATGTCCTGCCACACGATAATACCCAGTCTATCGCAGTGGTAGTACCAACGGGCCGGCTCCGCCTTTGCGTGCTTGCGGATCATATTAAAGCCCAAGAGCTTGGCAACTTCAATATCATACTTTAAGGCCTCATCGGTAGGTGCCGTATATAATCCGTCGGGCCAATAGCCTTGATCCAAGATACCATTCTGGAACAGGGGCTCGTTATTTACCATGAGCCTCCTGACTCCCAGCTCGTCCCTTCCAACGCTATATTTTCTCATGCCAAAATAGCCTTTAGCTTCATCCTTAACAATATTGTCCAGTATCAACTCTATCCTTATATCGTATAGGAAGGGGTCTTCGGGATGCCAAGGCCTTGGCTCGGGAATCCTCAAAGACAGTGTATTGGATATATTATCCCCGCCCGAAACTATTTCATTTCCATTTTTATATACTGTTGCCCTGTATTCCAACCCCCCATGGGATCCGGTCGTCTCGATCAGACCATCTGTTTCAACCCTCAGGTTCAGTAGCTGCTTATCCAAATCCGGAGTCAGCCTATGGGATTTAATATATACATCCGGTACCGGCTCTAACCAAACAGTTTGCCATATACCCGACACGGCTGTATAGAATATACCCCTAGGATGCAGGGATTGTTTTCCCCTTTCCTGTCCAAAGGTATTGGTAGGGTCCCAAACGGATACGGATAGTTCGTTGTCCCCATCCCGTAGATGTTCGGTTATATCAAAGGTAAATGGGTAATAACCCCCGGTATGCTCCCCTATGGTATGACCATTCAGCCATACCCCGGTTTTCCAATCCGCGGCGCCAAAATGAAGCAGAATGCGTTTATCCTTCCATGATCCGGGTATTTTAAAATTTCTTCTATACCACAAAATCTCATCCGGTTTCAAGGGACTTTTAACGCCTGAAAGGGATGATTCTATTGGAAAGGGAACAAGGATCTTGCCTTCATACCGGGGTACTTCACCATTTACCTGCCCAATAGCATAATCCCATAAGCCGTTCAAACTCTGCCAATGCTCCCTGACCATCTGGGGCCGGGGATATTCGGTTAGCACCTCGTCCGCACTCACCTCTTCCACCCAGTCGGTCATAAGATCTCCCGTTATCGGTGTCCATGTTTGGTTCCCTTTATTGACCATATGTAATCCCCCCCCCAAATATTTAACCCATAAACCTCTTAATCCATTTTAGCTTATCCCTATATGGTGGATACCTAAGGGATATATCAATCAGGTTAGATTTTTTTACTACGCTCTTATAGTGGCTAAAAGTATCAAAGCTAGCCTTACCATGATACC
>DASRNX010000255.1:0-16019 GCA_035647175.1 Clostridia bacterium
ATTTTAGGGTACATGCCCCAACAGCAGGATTTTTATAATGATTTTACCGCTAATCGTTTTTTGTGGTATATGTGTGCCCTAAAGGGCATTCCAAGGCAGAGAGCCGGCGAAATGGTTGATTATGTTTCGAATCTCGTAGGCCTTGGGGATGCCCTTCATAAAAAGCTGGGAGCCTATTCCGGCGGGATGAAACAGAGGATCCTAATTGCCCAGGCGCTTTTAAATGATCCGAAGATCCTTATCCTTGACGAGCCTACCGCCGGGCTTGATCCAAAAGAACGGATTAGAATACGAAACTTCATAAGCGAGATCGCCATTAATAAGATAGTTATCCTGGCAACCCATGTGGTTTCTGATGTGGAGTTTATAGCGAGGGAGGTCATGCTCCTTGGTGAAGGCAGGCTTATAATTAAGGACATACCCGCTCGCATTATTGACAATATGGTGGGCAGGGTATTCGAAGCTAATATTCGGGAAGAGGAGATAAAGGAGTATCAAAAAATATACAAGCTAAGCAGTATATCCGGTGATAGAGAAGGCGTCCGTATCCGGTATATAACAGATGGAGCCAAACCCGGCCTAGGGGCAATACCGGTAAGACCATCCCTGGAAGAGGTGTATCTAGATTATTTTGGTTAGGTGATAGTTCTGATTGAACCTCAAAATTAGGGGTATATATAGCATGACTATTACAGCATTTGTTATTAATACATTTTTGGCCAAAGATGTTTAATTAGAATTAATATGAGGATGCAATCAAACAGGCCTCTATCATTAGGAGGGAGCAATATTATGGATAGTAAGAAAAAGGGAAGAAAAGTAGAGGACGGACGCAATTTTGAACCAAAGGAAAATCTGACTGCAGTTAACGGCAGACCCATAGCCCATAACGAGAACATTAAGACCGCCGGTGTCCGTGGCGGGGTTATGCTGGAGGATACTTGGTATCTTGAGAAGATGAGCCATTTTAATCGGGAAGTGGTTCCCGAAAGGCGTATGCATGCAAAAGGTTCGGGTGCTTTCGGTACATTTACAGTTACTAACGATATTACTAAATATACAAAGGCCGATCTATTTTCTGAAATCGGAAAGCAAACGGAGATGTTCGCACGCTTTTCAACGGTAGCTGGGGAGAGAGGAGCCGCGGACGCGGAGAGGGATATAAGGGGATTTGCCCTTAAATTCTATACAGACGAGGGCAATTGGGATCTTGCAGGGAACAATACACCCGTTTTCTTCTTTCGAGATCCAATGCTTTTTCCGGATCTGAATCATGCAGTAAAAAGGGATCCCCGCACTAATATGCGCTCTGCCCAAAATAATTGGGATTTTTGGAGCATGATCCCCGAGGCCTTGCATCAGGTGACGATTACCATGGGGGATAGGGGAATCCCCAAAAGCTATAGGCATATGCACGGGTTTGGGTCCCATACATTTTCTCTTATAAATAAAGATAACGAACGTGTATGGACAAAATTCCATTTTGTAACCCAGCAGGGGAATGAATACCTCACGGATGCGGAAGCAGAAGAGGTCGTGGCAAGGGATAGGGAATCCAATCAAAGGGATCTCTACGAAGCAATTGAAAGCGGGGAGTATCCTAAGTGGACCATGTACATACAGGTGATGACAGAGGAGCAGGCACAAAATATGCCCTATAATCCTTTTGATCTGACAAAGGTATGGTACCATAAAGACTTTCCCTTAATTGAGGTAGGATATTTTGAACTAAACCGCAACCCCGAAAATTATTTTCAAGATGTGGAGCAGGCGGCCTTTAATCCCGCTGACGTTGTCCCGGGAATAGGGTATTCGCCGGATCGTATGCTCCAAGGCAGATTGTTTGCTTATGGGGACGCCCAGAGATATAGACTTGGTGTCAACTTCCATCAGATCCCGGTGAACCGTCCCAAATTCGAGGCTAACTACTATCATCGTGACGGATCAATGAGGGTGGATGGGAACTTTGGCAGTACACTACATTACAACCCCAATTCCTATGGTCAATGGAAGGATCAGAATGAATTGACAGAACCATCCTATGATGGAGGGGGTCCGGCAGATAACTATGACTTCCGTAATGATGACGATAACTACTACGAACAGCCCGGCAAACTCTTTAGGCTCATGAGTGATGATGAAAAGCAAAGGTTATTCGAAAATACGGCACGGAATATGACGGGAACTACAGAGTTAGTTCAAAAACGCCACATCAGGCATTGCTATCTGGCAGACAGCGCTTATGGCGAGGGAGTAGCAAAGGCCTTGGGAATCGATATAAATGAAGTGGATATGGATGACACGTATGGCGCACGTGCATAGGATATCATAAAGGCTTGTGTGACAGATGGGGACGTTCCCTATCTGTCACATTTTGTATACTAATCGTTCCGGTTCAATTTCAATATATACAAATCCTTATATATGAACACATTTATATGAATCAATACGTATATGCCAAATGAGGAATGTCCCTATTTGGCACATCATGCATATTGACATTTGGGCTAAAAAGTAGTAGAAATATCAGTATAGGTAAAAATTATACGGGGTATAGATTGAAAGGGGTATATAAGGTGGAGGCAATACACGAGGCACTATTCTTAATTATTGATCTTTCTGTACTGTTTTTTGAAATGATCGGTGTTATTTTGATTATAGTTACCGGTCTAAGGGGAGTATATATTTTATTTATCAAGAAAAAGACTAAACATCACTGGCTAAAATCATTGTTAACAGCACTAAGTTTTCTATTGCTTGCAGAGGTTTTAGAAACGGTAAAGATCCGTACAATAAATCAACTCTTCACTGTAGGTGGTCTGTTTGGATTGAGAGCTATTATGGTATTATATATTGATTGGGAAAGAAAGCATGATGAACATAAGGAAATCCAAATTCAACAATATGGATGATATTTCAGACCGAATTATGAAACGATATAGAAAATTGCGCATGAATAGCAACTAAAAAGCCCATTATGGCGATTGCTTTTGTTGTACAATAAATGTATAGGGACTAAATTCCTAACCCCTGAATTTATTGGACACAGCCATTCTTTTAAAGATTCGAACATAAAATAATGGCTAGCCAATAAAAATCGCCATATCAATGGGAGATAATCAAGAAACTATTGTTTCTTGACAGTCGGCGGGGTTCTAAGGGGTATGTCATTTTCAAACAAACCGGGGTTCTCCCTTAATAGACCCATAACCCAATCCGCCATAGGTTTCACCTCAACAACATAGGAAAGAGCATCTCCGATTCTTGCTTCTTTGGCTATCCCCATACGCAGCATAGGAGTCAGGAGCTTGTCATAGTTTTGTGACACATCCCCATTGACAAAAGAATGACCATAAAAATCAATTTTCCGAATACTGCCGTCTTCGAGGAGCAATTTAATTTGTCTCGACTGTGGGTTGATACGATTAGGTATATTCAACCATTCCTCAAGGCTATGAATAAACGTGTTGGTCTTAAGGGATGCGCCCAAAAATAACAACTGCGCATTCTCATCGTATAGCCTGCCGAAACAGCCATGTCTCGGGCAGGGCGTATGAACATCGCTATCATGAAGAACATAGGATTGGGCTCTGGCCCCTATAGCCGCAACCGAATGGGTAGGATGCATTGATCGAATAACCCCGGTCCTTTTCAAAAAGAGGTTTGGCAACAATCCCACACAGGCCGGCTCTTTTATTGGATCATAGACATCGTCTGGCAGATTATCCTCGCCCCATGAATGGGTAGGAAATAACAATAGTCCATATTTCATATGCTCGATAAAGGAATCAAGGACCGTATCAGCCCCACCTTCCACGGGACCAATAGCTTTCATAGAGGAATGAATGAGCAACGTTCCGTCCTTTCTAATTCCCGCCTGTTCAATATCTTTTTTTAAAGATCTTTTAGTGTGCATGTATAGATATTCCTATTCTATAATTTTTATCGTCTTGACGACGATCAATATGATATTACTACAAAAATGGGAAAAAGTCGATTTTTATGAGACGGTTTATCGGTTAGGATAAAAATGCATTATCCCAGCTAAGTTTTACACGATCATTGTTTTAGGTTACATGGGCGAAAAGCCCGGGATAGAATCTAGGTATGAACTTATGCCCAATATTTTAGATGGGATATCCCCGGGACTTGATTCTGATTTAGGCAATGATATATAATAGAACATATAGGCATTCTATATCCTTTATATGATTAAAACGAGTCGGCAAGATATCCCCCGCTTCTATAAGCGGTGAGTTCCGATTATAGCAAAGCATGCGGTGGGTATAAATCCCCCGTCTCGTTGAAACCTGTGTGATGTAATTGCCAATGCAATTGCTTCCGATGTTATAACGAATTACAGAACCCTGGAAAGATAATAATGGGAGAGGGATAGCGTGTATAAAGATCATAAGATAATAGCCCTATGTATTACACAACTCCATGATGAAAGAAATTTTGATTTTGTCTCCGCCTTGAACAAAAAAATAAATGATTTTGGATACAAACTCTTTATCTACCACTCCCACTTGGATTTTTATGACGAGAGACAAAACGAAAAGGGCGACGAAGCAGTATTCGACCTTATAGATTTTGATATAGTGGATGCTGTAATTATTTACGAGGAATCCATAAGAAATCAAAGGATTTCTGACGGCATTGTAAAAAAAGCTAAATCGAAATCCGTCCCAGTAATAACTATTGGCGTTACGAAGCAGAGCACTGCAAATTTTATTTTAAACCTTGAAATTGGATTTGAAAAGGTTGTACGCCATGTTATAGAATTTCATAAGATAAAAGATACTATTATGATTGCAGGGCGCAGAGACAGTTACTATTCCAACAAAAGAATTGAGGTCTACAAAAAGGTTCTCTCAGAAAACAATATAAGATTTGATGATTCCATGCTCTATTACGGTGATTTTTGGTCGGAGCCGACATGTGCGGTTATGCAGGAATTGATTGACAATAACCGCCTACCAAAGGCGATAATATGTGCAAATGATGGCATGGCAATTGCCGCCATCGACACCCTACATGAAAACGATATTTTTGTTCCCGACGATATTGTCGTTACGGGATTTGATGGCATAAGGGATGCAAGGTATAATATCCCGCCTGTAACTACCTGCTCAATGAATTATGAGAAATTGGCATATGATATTGTTTTGTGTATAGAAAGATTATTAAGTGGTAAAAAGATTAATAAAGAAAACTATACAGATCAGACAATAGAGGTTTACTCCTCATGCGGCTGTAACAAGGTGCCTGATATGGAACACGGGGGCTTATTGAGGATTGTACGGGACAGGTATAAGAGGTTTCTCCATTATAACGACGAACTTCACGAAATGACAGAGCGTGTATTTGATTCAAAGACCCCCGAAGAGATTCCTCGGATTTTAGAACAATATGAACTGTATGATTGCTATGTTTTTGTTAACGATTTCTTTTTTGATAAATCGATTAGGCTGACAGAGGATATAAAGGGAAAAGCATTTAGTGACAAATTATATTTACTCTATAAGACCGGTCTGGATGCTGATAACTATCCGATGGAATTTCAGAGGAAGGATATTCTACCGGATATAGACAGTCTGATCCAGGAGAATGATCCCATTATCTTCACATCCCTCAGTTCTAGGGGGCTTCCATTTGGGTTTTTGTGCACTGCCTTTAAAATTGATATAGAGAATTATAGCTTTTTACCCCAATTTACAGTATTTTTGAGCAATGCGTTGAGCGGATATAGAAATATTCGCTATTTAGAGGATCTATCCAAGCGATATGAAAAACTTGCGGAAGAGGATTTTTTGACGGGACTTCTGAATAGGACCGGTTTTTATAATGAAATCAGCAGGCTAAAGGAAACCATAGACACCACTGTTACTGAGAACTTCATAGTC
Source organism: Clostridia bacterium (assembly GCA_035647175.1). GTDB lineage: Bacteria > Bacillota > Clostridia > Caldicoprobacterales > UBA3941 > UBA3941. Next base: position 5,907 of record DASRNX010000255.1, read on the forward strand.
ACCCTAGTTGATCTGGACGGGCTAAAGCAGATCAACGACAATCATGGGCATCATGCCGGAGACCAAGCAATTATTACCATAGCTAATATTATTAAGACCATACCCATTGAAAATAAAATCTGTGTACGGTTGGGCGGCGATGAATTTTTGATATGTTCTTTGTGTACAGATAAGGAATCCACTAAAAAAATCATAAGAAACCATCTCTTTGATAACCTGAAAGCTATCAACAAATATTCGGCTAACCCCTTTAAGATTTCCATTAGCATAGGTTTCAGTTCATCCGGAAGCGGAAAAATCGATATAGACAACCTCTTAAAACAGTCCGATGAATTAATGTATAATCATAAATTTGAGAAAAGACAAGGGCGAAATACGAGATATCATTAGGTCTGATCAATGTGATTAGGCCGAATTATCATTGTTATAACGAGGGGGGGTACCTAATGAACAAAGAAAAATTTCTTTCGTGCATCCAAAATGAACCAATTATAAACTCCCATTCCCACCATTTACAAGATGTGGATCATCGGGGGCTAAATCTCCAAAATGTTTTGCGTAGCTCCTATGTCAACTGGTGTCATAAACCTGTTCCTGATGGGAATTCTAAAGATGAGACAGCCCTATGGCTGAATTCTGTCAGAAACCGCAGCTATTTTATATGGATAGAAAAGGCTATGATGGATCTGTATGGTATAGATGAGCATTTAGATGCGGATACATGGTATATATTCGATGGAGCCATACGCAAGGCGCATAGCGGGGGAGCCTGGCATTTAAGCATATTAAGGGATCAATGCAATTACAGAGCTATTTTTCTTGACACTTTTTGGAAGCCAGGCGACGACAATAATCATCCGGACTTGTTTAAGCCGGCGTATCGGGTCAACAGCCTTTTTTATGGCTATAATCGGACAGCAAGGGACCATAACGAAAACAATTTTCAACTGTTAGAGGACCGATCCATAACGGATATCGATGAATATATAAAACTTATTGGGGATGTAATACATAGAAAGAGAGAGGCCGGCTGTACCGTTATAAAATGCGCCCTGGCATACGATCGCTCTCTGGGATTTGGAGACGGGACAAAGGAGAATGCACAAAGAGCTATGAATGAGAATCCCGACGAGGATGACATTAGGGCATTCCAAAATTATGTATTCGATAGGATATGTGAGATTGCCGCGGAACTATCCATGCCTGTACAAATCCATACAGGTTTGGGGTTAATGGCCGGGAGCAACGCTATGCAATTACAGCCGTTGATCTCTCGAAATCCGAATACGATATTTTGGCTTATGCACGGGAGCTATCCATGGACGAGCGATATCGCGGGATTGGCCCATGTATACCCCAATGTATGGGCGGATCTGTGCTGGCTGCCCCTGATATCGCCGACTGCCGCACATCGTCTGATGCATGAACTCATCGATGTATGTAACGCTGATCGCGTAGTTTGGGGGTGCGATACTTGGACCGGCGAGGAGAGCTACGGTGCGCGTTTGGCATTCCTGGAGATATTATCACAGGTTCTTTGTGAAAGGGTGGATATGGGGAGAATGCGGGAAGGCGATGCCCAAAGATATGCAAGGGCCGTCATGTATGATAATGCCGCCGGCATACTGGGTGACATTTGAAGAGGGTAAAAGCATTCGGAATAAATACTGCGGCGGATATATACGGACTTTACCGGACTGAAACTTATATGTTCGGGTTTGTATACGGGAACATTTTTTTAGATTCCCATCTACGAAATGAGGTATAAAATGAGAAAGACAAAAATTATTTGTACTCTGGGGCCTGCCAGTGACGATCCCGGGATCTTAAAAGCCCTGTTAGAGAAGGGGGCTAACGCAATCAGATTGAATTTTTCCCATGGCGATCACGAAGAACATGGGAAACGAATAGCTCTGGTTAAGCAAGTAAGGGAGGAGATGGGCCTTCCCATAGCTATCCTTATGGATACAAAGGGTCCCGAAATCCGCATCGGCAACTTCAAAGACGGGGAAGTCAGACTGGAGGAAGGGCAGAAGTTTGTCTTGACTACGGAGGAGATCCAAGGGGACGAGAACATAGTCACGGTCCGTTTTAAGGAAATAACCAAGGATGTCTGTGTAGGGACCGCCATACTTATAGACGACGGCCTGGTCGCCCTGGTCGTGGAGGAAATAACGCAAGATGCGGTCCATTGTAAGGTGATAAACGGGGGTATCCTAGGCAGCAGAAAGGGCGTTAATATTCCCGGGGTTTCCACAAGTCTGCCCGCTATTACGACCAAGGACGCCGAGGATATTAAATTTGGCATATCCCAGCAGATAGATTATATTGCCGCTTCCTTCGTACGGAGGGCTTCGGATGTTTTAGCCATAAAGAGGGTTTTATCAGAGAATAACGGTGATTACATTAAGGTTATCGCCAAAATCGAAAACCAGGAAGGCCTCGAAAATATAGACGAAATAATAAGGGTTTCCGACGGAATCATGGTGGCCAGGGGGGATTTAGGGGTGGAAATTCCCACGGAGGATGTACCTATCCACCAAAAGGAGATAATCAAAAAGTGTATCGAGGCCAGCAAACCCGTCATCATTGCCACACAGATGCTGGATTCCATGATCAGAAATCCAAGACCCACACGGGCAGAGACCAGCGATGTAGCCAATGCAATCTATGATGGGGCCGATGTTATCATGCTGTCCGGGGAAACCGCCGCAGGCAAGTATCCTGTAGAGACGCTGCTGACTATGGCCAGGATTGCCAAAAGGGTCGAAAACAGTATAGACTATGAAATGGAATTTGAAAAACGCGTAGCCGGCAAGGAAGCCACCGTTACCGATTCCATAAGCCATGCAACGTGTTCAATAGCACACGGGCTGCATGCCAAAGCCATCGTAACAGCTACCAGAAGCGGGCGTACCGCCAGAATGGTATCTAAATATCGGCCTGCTGCCCAGATTATCGCTACCACAACCAGCGACGCGACCTGCAGGGAGCTTTCCCTGGTATGGGGCGTTCAGCCGTTTGTTTCGCCGGATATGAGCGATACGGATAGGATGTTTGAAAAATCCACAGAGGTTGCTGCCAATACCGGTATTGCATGTTCCGGCGATATCATCGTAATAACGGCAGGGATACCCATGGGAATCAGCGGTTCGACTAACCTTATTAAGGTGAGTCAGATAGGGGATGTCCCGGCGGGAAATTAATTGATGAAAAAATTTACTAAGTTGGGGCTTGACAGCCTAATTCACAGGTGGTATATTCATATAAACCGAAGACGAGGGAGTTATGCCGCTAAAACGATCTTCAGCGAATCCGGGACAGTGTGAGCCGGACAGATGACAGTGGTGGCAAGTGGGCCTCCGAGGGCAAGGCGAAAGATTTATTCAGTAGCTAAGACGCAGAGCCGGCGTTATAGGGCTGTGGGTGTAATGGCACCCTACAAAGTGGGTATATATTTTATATATCAAACAAGGTGGCACCGCAGGTTAGCGCTTGTCCTTGAGTATTCTCAAGGCAGGCGTTTTTTATATTCCTAAAAACAATGATGGGCCATTAGCCTATACTGACATAGGAGTTGTTTAGATTGATTAGGGAACATTGATCGTATAATTGATTGCATAACTTCATAGATAACCGACTCCGACTATAAAATTTATCATCTGCAGACAAATTTAGTTTCCGTATTGTCTATTCTATAGATCAACTTAACCGAAGAAAACGGATTTAATCACAAAGGACCCGGAGGGGCCCGGAAGGAGGGATTGGAGTATGGGGGATAGGTTTACGCTCTATAACTTAAAGGTGGAGGTTGTTTCATCGGACAAGCCCATGGTGTGCCGGCATAAGGAGGGTGACTACTTCTTGGTGGAAGGGGAGGATTTAATCTTTCCGGAGAATAATTCCTTCTCCATGTATGCCCTCAGTGCGATTCTGCCTTTGCTTCCTGCAAAGCAGCGCCCGCTGCACCCAAACGATTGGATGTTGTCCGACAGTATGATAGCCTGTCCGGACCCCAATTGCGGTGCGAAATTCAAGATCACCCGCATAGGCACAAAGGAGTTCAGCCATGCCGAGTGCACGGTAGAAAAAATATATGATGGGGAGGAAGAGTAATGGTCCAAAGAGTTGAGCTTTCCGACGGTTATACAATTAGCAGGGTTATCAACGGTTGTTGGCAGTTGTCTCAAGGACATAATCTTATCGGCAGCCTTGATATGAAAGATATCATGCGTGCATTCCATATGCTGGCCGAAGGGGGATTCACCACCTTTGACTGCGCAGATATCTATACGGGGGCCGAGGAATTTTTAGGTGAGTTCATAAAGGAGCTGAGAAGGGGCAGCGGAATTTCGTCCCATGATATTCAGATACATACCAAGTATGTGCCTGATATCAACCTACTGGCCCAGGTGGATTATCAATATACCGAAGGGATCATAGACCGCAGTCTAAAACGACTAAACAGGGACGTATTGGATCTGGTGCAGTTTCACTGGTGGGATTACGATGCCCCGGGCTGTCTGGAGACTGCAGGCTATCTACTCAGGCTAAAGGAAAAGGGTAAGATCCGCAATATAGGCGTGACCAATTTTGACACCGAGCATTTTGCGAACATAGTTGAAGCCGGTATTCCCATTGTATCCTTCCAGACACAGTATTCCGTCTTTGACAGGCGCCCGGAAAAGGCTCTAACAGAGTATTGCAGACTCAAGAATATTTCCCTGCTCTGTTATGGTACCATAGCGGGGGGATTCCTGGCAGATAGGTGGATAGGGAAGACCATGGATGTCCCCGAAACCCGTTCTCAGGTCAAATACCTCCAAGTTATCGAAGACACCTTAGGTTGGGACGGGTACCAGGACCTACTTGCACTCCTTGGCAGAATCGGCGATAAGTACGGTGTTAGGATTGCCCATGTGGCGGTAAAATACATTCTCAGTCAATCTGGGGTGGGCGCAGCAATCATCGGGGTAAGAAATAGCAGGCACGTTCAATCGAATACGGGGATATTTGAATTTGATTTAGACCATGAGGAGATCGATGAGATCAGAGACTTTTTGGACCGGTATCCGATATTAGACGGTGAACCATTTGAGCTGGAGCGCACCGTCGGTTCCAAGTATAGGAATATCATGAAAATGAATTTGAACGAAGAATAAAATCTATTATTTTAAGGGGAGGGCCCGATATGAATAATGATCAAAGGCTTGAATTCAAGGGAGGAATGGTCGTTGCCTTTCTTCCGGTATGTATCTTTTTGTTCTTTTGTGTTCTGTATTTCATTGTCTTTAAAGCATTTGAGATGCATGCCTTGGCTATGGGTGCATTTGTCGCGTTATTGGTCGGTGCGATTTTTACAAAGAAAGGCCATTACGACGGATTTTGGGATGCTGTCTATGAGGGTACGAAGGAGGCCGTGCCGGTGGCGGTGTTGCTTTTTACCATCGGTATCTTTGCAGAACTTATAAAAACCGCTAATATTTCCTCGGGCTTTGTATGGCTGGCAGATTCTTTGGGGATCAGCGGGGGCCTGTTTACGGGCTTTACCTTCATCGCGGTATGTATTATCTCCTCCGCTACGGGGTCGTCCATCGGAACCATATTCACCTGCTTCCCAATTTTTTACCCTGCAGGGGTCTTGCTGGGCAGTAATCCTGCGGCTCTGGCGGCTGCTATAGTTTGCGGGGGTATCTTTGGAGATAATCTGGCACCTATTTCGGATACTACCATCATATCTGCCGGTACCCAGGAGTATACAAAAAAACCGGGTTTCGCAGACGTGGGCGGTTGTGTGACCAGCAGGCTAAAGTATTCATTGATTGCCGGCATTGCAGCGTTTATTCTGTTTTTAATCTTTGGAGGCGGCGGAACAGTGGGAGCAGGGGCGGGGGAAATCCTCGAAAATAACATGAACCCCATAACCCTGGTGATGTTGATACCCGTTGCCGTTATGCTGTTTGTGGCCGTTAAGACCCGAAATATCTATAAGGCAATCACCGTGGGGATTATCGTCGGGACGGGTGTCGGGATGGGATTTGGGCTCATGACCTTTGATAATGTCATATCCGTTACGGACGGAATGCCGACGGGCTTTCTGACGGACGGTATCAGCGGCATGATGTCTACGGCCACACTGGTCCTTTCTGTATACGGTATTATGGGTGTACTGAACGGCGCAGGTGTGCTGGAAAAGATCACCGGCGGCATCCTAAACAGCAGGATGGGCAAGACCGTCCGGGGTGCGGAAATTGCTATGATGCTCGGCATCTCCATAACCACCCTGGTTTTTGGCGGGGTTACCAGCGCATCCATGACAACCTTTGGAAAGGTACAAAATGAGATTGGAAAGCGAGTAGGTCTTCATCCATATCGGCGTGCAAATCTGTTGGACGGATTCGCCAACGCCATCGTATTGGCGGTACCCTTTCTGAGCGTGTTTGTATTTATAGGAGCCTTGCTCACCAAGGGATATGATTTTGTCGAACCCCTTTCAATTACCCAAATCAGCGCCAATATGTTCTATTGTTTGACGCTGTTTCTGGTGCTGTTGTTCTCTGTCATAACCGGTTGGGACCGCAAATTTGAGGGTCCTAACGGAGAACCCATAACAAGGGATCAGGGAATAGAAAATTCGGCGGGGGCGGAGGCAGAAGGGGAGTTACTGGGATAACATAATATGGGGGGCGAAAGCCCCCCTCCTATTTTTGAGTATTGGATGGCCCTATGCCTTTAGCTGCAAGAAGAAGATTTAGGTTGAGGATAATTGATTCAGGTTATATTATAGTTAAAGCAGATGATAAGGAGCTGATTTATAATATGAATCCATGGAGAAATTTTGCAGAAGGCTATTGGCAATCTGAAATAGATGTTAGAGAGTTTATTCAATCGAACTATACCCCCTATGGGGGCGATGATTCATTCCTGGCTGGTCCCACCTATAGGACCAAAAAGCTATGGAAAAGGACCACCGAGCTACTGGATGAGGAAAATAGAAGGGACGGAACCTTAGATATTGATACCCGAACCGTATCCACTATTATCTCCCACGGGTCGGGATATATAGATAAGGAATTGGAAATTATAGTGGGGCTTCAGACCGATGAGCCCCTAAAAAGGGCTATTATGCCCTTTGGCGGCATTAGGATGGTGAAAAACGCCTGTGATGCCTATGGGTACAAGCTTGACCCGGAAGTGGAAAAGGCTTTTACGGAATATCGTAAAACTCATAACCAGGGGGTTTTTGATGCCTATACCCCTGAGATAAGAAGGGCCAGGAAGGCGGGAATCATAACGGGGCTGCCAGATGCCTACGGCAGGGGCAGAATAATCGGCGATTATCGCCGGGTCGCCCTATACGGAGTGGATCGACTTATACAGGAAAAGAAGAGACAGCTGGGTCTACTGGAGACAGCTTGGATGGAGGACGAGATCATCCGCCAACGAGAGGAGACCACAGAACAGATAAGGGCCTTGGAGGCTTTGAAGGTCATGGCCAAGGGCTACGGGTTTGATATTTCCCAACCGGCCAAAAGTGCCTATGAGGCGGTGCAGTGGACATATTTTGCCTTTTTAGGTGCAGTAAAGGAACAAAACGGTGCGGCTATGAGCCTGGGAAGGGTGTCTACATTCTTGGATATCTATATGGAAAGAGATATGGCTGAGGGAGCCTTGACAGAAGAGGGGGCCCAGGAATTAATCGATCATTTTGTTATCAAATTGAGGTTGGTGCGCTTTTTGAGGACGCCTGAATATAATGAACTGTTCAGCGGGGATCCCACCTGGGTGACAGAGGCCGTCGGGGGTATGACCTTGGACGGGAGGACCTTGGTAACCAAGACCTCCTATAGATTCCTTCACACCCTAACCAACCTAGGGCCTGCACCGGAGCCCAATATGACGGTTCTATGGTCCTTGGACCTTCCTGAGAACTTTAAAAATTATTGTGCCAGGATGTCCATTGCAACCAGCTCTATACAGTACGAGAATGATGATATAATGAGGCCTATGTGGGGTGACGATTATTCTATAGCTTGCTGCGTATCTGCCATGAGAACCGGAAAGCAAATGCAGTTCTTTGGGGCCAGATCAAACCTTGCCAAAGCCCTTCTATATGCCATAAACGGGGGAAGGGATGAGCAACTGGGGATGCAGGTTACCCCCCATTTTGCGCCGATTACCTCCGAGTATTTGGAATTTGATGAAGTTATGGAGAGATTCGATGAGGTTATGGAATGGCTGGCCAGGACATATATAAACGCCCTCAATATAATCCATTACATGCACGATAAGTACAGCTACGAGGCCTTGGAGATGGCCCTCCATGATATGGATATCCTCCGAACTATGGCTTGTGGCATCGCCGGGTTATCGGTGGTGGTGGATTCCCTCAGCGCTATAAAATATGCCAAGGTAAGGCCTATAAGAAACGATTCCGGACTGGCTGTGGATTTTGAAATAGAAGGCGATTTTCCCATGTTCGGCAACAACGATGAGAGGGCAGACGACCTTGCCACATCCTTGGTCGAAAGCTTTATGAGAAAGCTGAGAAAGCAGAGGACCTACAGAGACAGCAAGGCTACCCTGTCCATACTGACCATCACCTCCAATGTGGTCTATGGCAAGAAGACCGGGAATACCCCCGACGGAAGAAAGGCCGGAGATCCCTTTGCGCCCGGGGCCAATCCCATGCACGGCAGGGATAAAAAGGGAGCTATTGCATCCCTCAGTTCAGTGGCGAAGCTGCCCTATAGGTATGCCGAAGACGGCATTTCATACACCTTCTCCATAGTGCCCAAGGCCTTGGGCCGGGATAAGACAACTAGAGAAAACAACCTAGTTGCTATGATGGATGGGTTCTTCCATAAAAAGGGCCATCATATGAACGTAAATGTCTTTGAGCGGGAAACCCTGCTCGATGCCATGGAGCATCCGGAAAAATATCCCCAGCTTACCATAAGGGTTTCCGGATACGCGGTTAATTTTATTAAGCTGACCAGGGAGCAGCAGGAGGACGTTATAAAGCGCACATTCTTTGAAGGGATCTGAAAAGCATGGGAATAAGGGGTAGAATACACTCCATTGAGACCATGGGCACCGTGGACGGCCCTGGCATCAGATATGTTATCTTTATGCAGGGCTGTCCCTTAAGGTGCATCTACTGCCACAATAGGGATTCTTGGGATCTCAGGGGCGGCAAGGAGATCACCGTAGGGGACTTAGTGGAGGATATAAACAAATATATGATTTTTATGAAAGGGTCAGGCGGGGGTGTCACCGTAACCGGCGGTGAGCCTCTGTTGCAACCTGAATTTATTAGAGAACTGTTTTTTAAGGTAAAGGAGATGGGCCTTAATACCGCCGTGGATACCTCGGGTTTTATCGACACAGACAGGATCGGGGGCCTTTTAGAGGTTACGGATCTGGTGCTCCTCAGCATAAAGCATGTGGTGGAGGAAAGACATCGGGAGATAACCGGGGTGGGTACCCGAAAGATAATTGCATTCTTAGATCACTTAAGGGAAATAGGTAAACCTGTATGGATCAGATATCTCATTATACCCGGTTATACCGATGATCCTGAAGATCTCAATAGGTTGGCCAAGATGTTAAAGGACTATAATAATGTAGAACTCGTCGATATCCTTCCTTACCACGATATGGGGGCCTACAAATGGGGGGAACTTGGCTATGATTACCCCTTAAAGGATGTATCTGTGCCCACAAGCCATGATATGAAGGAGGCCAAAGATATATTTAGGGGTTATGGTTTGCCTATGGGAGATGATAATTAGGCCCCATGGAAACAATTTATCCTAGAATAATCCACCTGCTCCAGGTATAGTTATTTATCTTATCCACCCCATATGTTATAATCATGACAAGCCGATACAAGTTTTAATTATGGGATCAGGCGGGCTTTGCCATGTGTCCTTATCGGATAAAATTGAAAGGGTGGGTACTTATATGTTGAGTGAACTTATAAAGAACGGATTTGGTGAAGAGGAAGGCCTAAATTGTGCCGAGAAGATCTTATATGGGGCAAATGTCGCATACAAGCTGGGTCTTGATAAAGAGGCGTTAAAGTTGTCCGCAGCTTTTGGCGGTGGAATG
>DASRNX010000256.1:0-17338 GCA_035647175.1 Clostridia bacterium
CATACGAATTAAGGGTAATGTTTTACGACACCTATGTATCAATGTTGGAAGTTGCGTTCAATAGCCATTACCAATACTCCGATATCACAAAAACATACTCCTTCATCTAAGCACCTTGGAAAATGTATCTGCCATCCTTTCCAGGTTTTCTATGTAGTCCGGTGCCAGGGGTGCTATCTGCTCCGTTCTGCCCCCGATCTCCTTGGCAAAGGCTTCGGATTGGCGGCTGTCTACCTCCGCCTGATAGAAGATGACCTCGATCTTCATCTCCTTTGCTATATCGATAATATCCTTAAAGGTTTGTGGGGTTGCTTCCTTTCCTTCCTCCTCCAGGGCCAACATCCGGAGTCCGTAATCATGGGCAAAATATCCGAAGGCGGGATGATAGGCAATAAACGTCTTTGTTTCAAGGCCGTCTAATGATTCCGCTATCCTTTTATCCACATCATCCAACCGTTCTTTGTATTTTAATGCATTTTCATTGTATACGTCCTTGTTTGCGGGGTCCAGATCAGATAATTCATCGGCGATTCTTTCCACCATAACCTTTACCCTCTTAGGAGATAGCCATATATGGGGATCCCGCTCACCGGGAGCAATCTCTATATCGGGGTATGATTCCGACACGTCCTTTGCCAGGTCAATTATTTCTAAATCCCGATTAAGGTCCTTTGCCCTTGGAAGTATATTGGATACCTCGGAGGGTACACCTATTGAAAAGTAGGCGGACGCCCGGGTGAAGGCTTCCAGTTGTCTGGGGGTGGGGGAATAGGTTTCAGGACTGCCCCCGGGGGGTATCATGGTGATTACCTCCACCAAATCCCCTGCGACCTCTTCTACAAAGGTGGCCTGGGGTACTATGGATACCGCTACGGTAAGCTTGTTATCGGGCGCGGGAGCGGGCCGATGGCATGCGCTTAAAAAGATTAATAACACCAATAGGGTTATTGCTAACAGAGATTTTAACTTCATCATATTTTCGGCAAAGATATCCCCACCCCTTAGGTGACGAAGGAATTGCCTTACCTCCTCCTTTAACGGATGCTTTAGATTAACAATCCATGAACCATTGTATTATGTATATAATTATAATGCTCAGGGATTTAATGTCAATATCAAAACCCGAAGCAAATACTATTGCCATAAATAAACTTATAGTCTATAATAGTTATGGCATATAAATATTACTATGTATAACGAGTCGGCAAGATGTCCCCCGCTTCTATAGGCGGCGAGTTCCCATCAGTAAAACAGGTGATGGATATAAATCACCCGCCTCGTTGAAACCTGTGTGTTGCAATTGCCAATGCAATTGCTTCCGATGTTATAATAAATCCGGTTGGGATAATCGGCATAATGCATGGAGGTGTTGACTAATAGACAATCTATCGCCTTTAGGGCGTTTTTCTATTATATCTTTGATAATCCCTATTAAGGGGTACGGAAGGAGAGAGAGATGGAGGATACTTATATAACATGTCACAGAAAGTTAATGGAATTGGCCTGGAGGATCAGAGGCAGATCCAGGTGTAACCTGTCGAGCTTGGGATTTGCTTGGAATCAATATTCTATTATGAAAGCATTGGAGCCCGAGGAAGGCTTGACGGTATCGGAGATCAGCACTAGAGTGCACAGAAAAATCAGCAATGTTACGCCGGTAGTGGACTTTTTAGTGGACAAGGGCATAGCGGAAAGGATCTCTGACGAAAAGGACCGCAGGGTTATACGTGTTCGGCTGACTGCGGAAGGTATTGATATAAGACAAGGGGCCATAGATCATCATCATGACTTCCTTAACAGTCTCTATCAATCGTTGACTGAAGAGGAGATGGGAATCTTTTTAGATATAGTCAACACATTCATGGAAAAAGTCAAATGATCAGTCTGTTTAATAATAGACGTACTAAACGAAAGTCGTGTTACGTACAGGAGGGATGGCTATGAATAAAAAATCATTTCTTTTTAAATATCTGGCAAAACATAAATTGAGATATGTTAAGGGATTGTTTTTGCTGATTATAATAAACTTTCTCCAAGTGCTGGTCCCAAGGATAACAGGCCAGGTAGTAGACGGATTGGAGAGTCTGAGCCTGGATAGCAGAAAGCTTTTATATTATGGGGGTATCTTGATTCTAATCTCATTGATGACCTTTATTGCACACTTTTTATCCAGGCTGCAGGTCGCCGGGGCCAGCAACCTATTCGATTACGAGGTAAGAAATGGGATGTTTGATCATATGCTGAAGCTCTCTATGAAGTTCTTTCATAGAAATCGAGTAGGAGAGCTTATGGCCTTGGCTACCAATGACTTAGGATCCCTTAGGATGATACTATCCAGGGGATTTAATCTGATGACCAACACCGTCATTCTATTGATAAGCAGCATAGTGATAATGGTTAAGTATGTAGACCCCAGACTTACTCTGTATTCATTTTTGCCGCTGCCTATCTTGGTATTCATCATGACAAAATTCGGTCCCATGATAAACAGAAGGTTTCGCAGGGTACAGGAATCCTTCAGCGATGTGACCCGTAAGACCACGGAAAACATAACCGGCATACGGGTTGTCAAGGCCTTTGTCCAGGAGGATTATGAAAAGGAAAACTTCGCAAAGGTGAATCAAGAAAACTTTGATATCAATATGAACCTAGTTAAACTCCAGGGGATATTCTACCCCCTTATCAACGTCATATCGTCCCTATCCTTTTTAATCGCCTTTATATACGGGGGTAATCTCATTATAACCAACCAGATCAGCTTAGGTGATTTTATCGCCTTTAACGGCTATTTGGGAATAATCATTAGGCCCGTAATGTCCATTGGCATGATAATCAATTTCACCCAAAGGGCCAAAGCCTCTGTAGAGAGGATTGAGGAATTATTTGATGAGAAGCCGGAGGTTGTCGATCCCGCGGCCTTAAATCCGGGGAAAGAGCACATTGAAAAGGATTTTTACGGCAGGATAGAATTCAATGATTTGACATTTTCATACGGGAAAACGGAACCGGATGTCCTTAAAAACATAGACCTGGTCATTGAACCGGGTAAGACCCTTGGGGTTATCGGAAAGGTCGGCAGCGGTAAGTCCACAATAGTGAACCTCATATTAAGGCTGTACGACCCGGCAGAGAAGGGGCAGCTTTTAATCGACGGGGAGGATATTACCGAAACATCCCTTAAGAGGCTCAGGGATAATATTGGTTATATACCCCAGGACAACTTTCTCTTTTCCTCTTCCATAAGGGAGAATATCGGTTTTTCGCCCAATGAGCCTACTCTAGACGAGATTCGGGGGGCGGCGGCCATGAGCCAGATCGACGAGAGCATAATGGAACTTTCGGATCAATATGAGACTATGCTGGGCGAGAGGGGCGTAAACCTTTCAGGGGGACAAAAGCAGAGGGTATCCATTGCAAGAGCATTGGTTAAGGATCCTAAAATCCTGATATTAGACGATTGCCTGTCCGCTGTAGATACCGATACCGAGCGCAAGATATTAAATGAGCTAAAACCCTTTATGGAGGAGAGAACCTGTGTGATAATTGCCCACAGGATATCCAGTCTCCAGGATGCGGACGAGATCATCGTATTGGATGACGGCAGGATCATAGAGAGGGGATCCCACGAGGAGCTCTTGGAGCAACAGGGTTACTATAACAGAATATATCAAAGGCAACTCTTGGAAGAGGAGATAGAGATCGCTTAAGTAAGCAAAACGAAGGGAGATGTTTTACGGTGGAAGATAAAAATAATGCCCGGGAAAGGGTATATGACAGAAGACTGATAAAAAGAATGCTGGAATTCGCTATCCCCTATTGGCATTTCTTTGTCATTGCCCTATTATTAATTTTAACCATTACAGGGGCATCCCTGGCCAGGCCGTACCTGACCAAGGTGGGGATAGATAAGTATATAAATGGTGTCCTCAAAAACACCATGACCATAGACGAAGCCAGCCGCGGGATATGGGTGTTGGGTATTTTCTTTCTTGTATTGATCATAGTGGAATTTGCCCTGGGATACTTGCAGCGGTTTATATTGGAATATACGGGTAAGAAAATAATTTATAATATCCGTGAAAAGATCTTTAATCATATTCAACACCTACCCCTATCCTTTTTTGATAAAATGGCTGCGGGCAGAATCGTAACAAGGGTTACCAATGATCCCGAGACTATCAACGAGATGTTCTCCGGGGTCTTAGTGGGCTTTATAAAGAGTATGGTGGAGATGGCCGCTATTATAGTCATCATGTTTAAACTTAGCTCGAAGCTGACCCTGGTCAGCTTTACAGTGCTTCCTCTGATAGTCATCGCCACGGTGATCTTTAGAAAAACAGCCAGAAAGGTATGGCAGAGGATAAGAGCAAAACTGTCGGCTATAAATGCGTTCTTAGCTGAACATATAGCCGGGATGAGGATTATCCAGGCTTTTAATATGCAGGGCAAAAAGGCCGAGGAATTTGATAAGACCAACAAGGAATACTACGATGCCCATATGAAGAGTGTAATCGTTATGGGGATATTCCGACCCTTTATGGACGTTGTTGAATCCTTGGGAATGGCCCTCTTATTATGGTATGGCGGCAGAAATATACTGGCAGGGGCATTGGAGTTTGGTACCCTTTACATGTTTGTCGATTATATAGGAAGGTTCTACTGGCCCATAAGGGAGCTTACGGAGCAGTTTAACACCCTGCAGAGTTCAACAGTCTCCGCAGAAAGGGTATTCAATCTGCTGGACGAGAAGCAGGAGCAGCAGATAGAGGGAACCATCCAAGGTTATGATAATATGGAAGGCGAGATAGAATTTAAGAACGTATGGTTTGCCTATATAGACGAAAACTGGGTTTTAAAGGATATATCCTTTAAGATACGGCCCGGAGAATCCGCCGCATTTGTAGGCGCCACCGGGGCGGGGAAAACCAGCATCATAAGCCTTTTATGCGGATTTTATGAACACCAAAGAGGGGAGATTCTGATAGACGGGGTGGATATCAGGGACATAGGAAAGGAAAAGCTAAGGGATAATATAGGCTTGGTGCTCCAGGATGTATCCCTGTTCTCCGGGGATATCGCCACCAACATAAGACTGTTTGATCCCAATGTATCCATGGAGGAGGTAGAGAGAGCGGCAAGGCACGTAAACGCCCATGAATTTATATCAAAGTTATACGGGGCCTACGATCATGAGATAGGCGAGGGGGGCACCACCCTATCCGTCGGACAACGCCAGCTCATCTCCTTTGCAAGAGCCCTCATAAGGGATCCAAAGATACTGGTAATGGACGAGGCTACTTCCCATGTCGATACCGAGACAGAGGAGTTAATCCAAGATGCCCTCATAAATCTGATGAAGGGCCGAACGACTATCGCCGTTGCCCATAGGCTATCCACCATACAGAATGCGGATAAGATCATACTCATCCATAGGGGCAGGATAAGGGAGATGGGCAGCCATCAACAGCTCCTCAGCAACAGGGGGCTGTACTATAATCTATTTAGGCTGCAATACGATCCGGAATATAAGGTAGGCTAGGTTTATCTTGGACTCATAGCTTTAAAGAGAGGGAATAAAAATGGTCAGACTTCGGTTTATTCATACCGCAGATGTTCATCTGGGCAGCCTGTTGCATATGGGCGGGGATAATTTGCCCCCTGGCGTGAAGGAGGCTGCTATAACCGCTACATCGGAAGGATTTGGCAGGGTTTGCCATGCCGCCATTGAAAATAGCGTGGATTTTATAGTCATTTCCGGGGATCTCTATGATAGGGAGGCCCGCTCCGTGAGGGCTATGAGCTTCTTCGCGGAGCAGTGCAGACTTCTCGAAGACGCGGGGATTCCCGTATTTATCATAGCGGGAAATCATGACCCCCTAAAGGAGGAACGGGATCTAATCAGGGTGCCGGACAATGTGAAGGTACTAAGGGGTGACTGTCCGGAGACAATCGAGCTTTTAGGTCCTGACGGGAATCCCATGGCAAGGGTAATAGGTCAATCCTATCAATCCGGGTCCCTGGGGAAGGGGATACATTTAGATTACAAGGTGCCGGATGGGGACATTTGGAATATTGCCCTTCTCCATACCCAATTGGAGACGCCTCGTTCAAACTACGTTCCATGTTCCACGGCGGAATTAAAGGAAATACCCCACATCCATTACTGGGCCTTGGGGCATATACATAAGTATCGAAGGCTCAGCAATGACATCCCCTACATTGCCTATCCGGGGATCCCCCAGGGCAGGGATTTTGGGGAGACGGGCAGAGGCGGATGTATACTGGCTGATTTGGATCCCTTTGGCGAAAGCCATATTTCGTTCATGCCCATATCACCGGTTATATATAAAAGGATAGATATCCTTATAGACGATGATCTGGAGAATACCCCAGAAACCCTTCAGGATCTTTTAGATAAGATCTGTATGGAAGGGGACAAGATCCTCCGCGAAACCGGAGAGGACGAGGATTATCCCGTAAGGGGCTATGTGGTGGAATGGACAATCAGGGGAAGGGGTGCCATTCATAGCCTTCTGAAACAGCAGGAACAGGAGTCTATAGAATTTCTGTTAGATTCCCTCAGGGAAGAGTACGGGAGTTTTGATCCTTTTTTATGGACGGATGCTGTAACCTTAAGAACCCAATCGCCCATAGACTATACCGGTTTACTGGAGAACAGCCCTGTTTTCAAAGAATTGGACAGGATAATCGGCCAATGCCTAAAAGATGAGGGAATGAGAGAAAGGCTGATGGACGAGTTGGGGATCATATGGAGGGGCAGCGGGGATCACGAAGCCGAAGATGACCTGCGTTTTCATATGGACGACGCCTCCCTAGAGGAAGTCCTCCAAAGAGCAAGGTATATGATCGCTGAGAAATTGGTTGAAAGGGGGGAGCAGCCATGAAGATCCAAAGGCTCTACATAGGGGATTTTGGAATACTCAGGAACCAGACATTGGACGAACTGGGCCCGGGCATAGTGGTGATCGGCGGCCTTAATAGGGCGGGAAAGTCCACTTTGATGCATGTCTTGAGGCATCTTGGCTATGGATTCCCAAGGGATTCCAATTTGCCCCCGGCCAACAGCAGGTATGAAGCCGAGGCAGATATAAGGCTTGGGGCAGGGGATGTGTACAACCTGAGACTGAAAGGATACGGTGAGCCCATACTAAAGAGGATAACCGGGCTCGAAACCGATATATCGGCCCCCAAAGATCTGTACGGATTGGATAGCTTTTCATATAACCGGCTATTTACCATTACCTTGGACGAGCTTAGCATAAATCGGGGTATATCCGACGAGGATAAAATGAGGCTTCAATCCATTCTATTGGGTGCGGGTTTCAGCGAGATGCTCCTCCTGCCCCAACTGGAACGAGACTTCTATAGGGAAGGGGATAGCATAGGGGGAAAAAGAGGTAATCCGGGTGTGAAACAGTTTCGACCATATTCCAGTATCATTGAGGCCGGTAGGAAACTAAAGCAAAGGGGTCTATCACAGATCGGGGAATATCAGGATAAGCAGCAGGAATTACAACATATGGACGAGCTTGCGGAGGCCTTAAACAACGATATCAAGGAGCTGGATAATCTGATCGTGCAGCTGGATATCATCAAAAATAGCTATGGCAGCTATCTTAGGGTACAGGAACTAAAAACCTGGCTGGACGTCAACAAGGATCAAGAATGGGAGGATGGCCCCAGGGAACATCAACTGGAAAGGATTGAGTCCCTAAGGGAAGAATATATCGGGCTATGCAGAAAACTTAGGGAAAAGGAACTCCAATCGGGATTAACCAACCGACTTGAAGAGAGTCTGCTTGGCGTCAAGGAGGAGATGGCGGACCTGTTGGCCGGAATTTCGGGCGTATATGAGAGGATGCGGGGCCTTGGGCAGCGAAAACAAGAGCTGGACAGGAAAAGAAGAGATATCATCCTAAAGGCGGGTGAAGCCAACGCCCATTGGGGCGAAACCGATATAGATTACATTACCCGTATAAAGGCGGACAATGTAGAGCATAACAGGCTCAATGAATTGGTAGAGGAATACAGAGAATTGGAGTACAGAAAGAGGACCCAGGCAGATATCCTCCAAAGGGCACGGGAAGAGGCTCAGGCATTTAAAGATAGAACAGCAGAAGATAATGACGGAAGACCATGGATCGGGATAAAGAAATATTTTTATTTTTCCCTTATACTGACCCTGCTTGGCATGGCATTATCCATGATGAATCCACTGCTGGGGCTAATAGTCGGTGTTGGCGGGACAGTGGGTGCTGCTCTTTTTTTGATTATGAAAACCTTAGGGCGCAGGACCGATACGAGAGCGGCCTATGAACAGGAAAAGGAATTAAGAACGAGACAGGCCAAGGTCCGCGCGGAACAAGGCATCCTAGAGCAATTAGAATCGAATCTTAGGTTATTAGAGGAGACCCTTAACGATTATAAGGCTAAACTGGGCCTGCCTGAGAGGGCATCCCATAGTGCTTTGCCGGGACACCTGTTGAGGATAAGGGACATCCAAACCAAGGCGGCCGAGGTGGATTGGCTCCTGGGTGAATTGGACGATACCAAAAAGCTTATAGGGAAGCAGTATGTCAGGTATAAAAAATTCTTGGATCAATTCTGTAGCGGCGAACCCCGGAGTTCAGACGGCAGGGTTGACCCTTGCGACGGGGAGGAGTGGAACAGGATATCCCATACGCTTAAGCTATGGGCGGACCGATTGAAGGACGCGGAAGAGCTGGGCCTCCTAAGGGATGAAAAAGCAGCCATAAGGAGAGACATTATGGATATGGTTGGAAAATATGATCCGGCAGATCCCATCCCGGAAGAAAGCAACGCCCGCAGTGATTGTAGCGGTCCCTTTGACAGTCTTGTTCTAGATTTTATCGAAAGGGCCCAAGATGGCATAGTCTATGCAGAAAATAAGGCATTTCTAAGTGAATCTATTCAATCCATAGCTGGCTCGATGTCCTCAGACGGAATACGCAGGGCATTTATTCCGGAGTCTGCAGACAGGGCGGATCTGCTTAAAGCCTTTATTGAGAGATGCCAAGAATATGCCTCTGTTGAGGAGGCGGATCGGGAATATTCAATGAAGATGGGTGAACGAGGTGCCAAGTTGGATGAGCTGGATGGGGTCAAGGAGGCTATACGAAAATTAAGGGATGATCTTGAGCGTCTGGGAGCTGTCGAAAATCTAACCCTGGGTCAAAGACAGATAGACAGCGGGAAGGCAGAACTGAAGGTATTGGCGGATCAATATGCCGTTAATATGACCTCAGCCTTTCTCCTAAGGGAAGCGGAGAAAAATTTGCTGGAGGGTATGAAAGATAGCGTTATGAAGAGTGCGGGTATTATCTTTAATAGGATGACCGGGGGTCATTATCATGGCATATTGCCTTCCGAGCCCCTACTGGAATCTGATTTTCAAGCTGTGCCGGATGGGGACGGCGAATCACAGACAATTGACATGCTGAGCAGGGGAACTCGAGAACAGCTGTATCTTTCGGTGCGCCTCAGCCGTATAATGGACATTAAGCCTTGCTTGCCCATAATAATAGACGATTCCTTCGCAAACTTTGACAGCATACACCTTAATCAGTCCATAGATATCCTATCCGAGCTGGCCAAAACCCACCAGATATTTATACTGACCTGTCACGGCGAATTGGTGGGGAGAATAGCCGAATCCGGGTGTTGTGCCCAGTATTGGAAGCTGGAGCGGGGCAAGCTGAAGGTCACCGATTGTGACGAGCTGAGTGATCATCTGTGGCAGTAAAATAGGGCCGAAACTGCGGCAGTTTGAATGACGAAGATGCTAAATTCTATAAGGGCTGCAGCAGAGAGCTGTGATATTACTAGCAAAAGAAGGAGAAGTTATATGGATTATCTGATAAGGGATATAAATCTTGCACCGGAAGGATATGGAAGGATAAATTGGGTAAAGGGATATATGCCCCTTTTAAATGAATTGGAGAGGGAATTTGAAAGGGAAAAGCCCTTTAAGGGTAAAAGAATAGCCATTTCGGTACACTTAGAGGCCAAGACCGCATATTTGGCTCTCGTACTTACAAAAGGTGGGGCTGAAGTTGCCGTTACCGGCAGCAATCCCCTATCAACTCAGGACCCAATCGCCGCTGCTCTGGTAAAGGAGGGGCTGTCCGTATACGCCTGGCACGGGGCGACCGACGATGAATACAACCAACATCTCAATAGGACTTTGGATTTTGGGCCCCATATAATAATAGATGACGGCGGGGATCTGGTACACCTTCTCCATACCACCAGGGCAGATTTGGCCGGCGGAGTGCTGGGGGGCTGTGAAGAAACCACCACCGGAGTGCTGAGGCTTCGGGCCAGGGAACGGGAGGGCATATTGGACTTTCCCATGATTGCGGTAAATGATGCCTACTGCAAATATCTTTTTGACAATCGATACGGTACCGGACAATCCGTATGGGACGGTATAATGAGAACTACCAATCTGATGGTTTCCGGCAAAAATGTGGTGGTAGCAGGCTACGGTTGGTGCGGCAAGGGAGTCGCCAATAAGGCCAAGGGTTTGGGTGCCAATGTAATCGTTACGGAAATCGACCCCATAAAGGCTATAGAAGCGGTCATGGACGGATTCCGGGTTATGACCATGGATGAGGCTGCCCCCATAGGCGATATATTCGTTACTGTAACGGGATGCAACAAGGTCATAAGGGAAGAGCATTTTATAAAGATGAAAGACGGTGTGCTCTTAGCCAACGCCGGGCACTTTGATGTTGAAGTCTATAAACCCGATCTGGAAAAATTGGCCGTCGAAAAGAAGGATATGCGGCAGAATATTTTAGGCTATGTTATGGAAGACGGCAGGGTATTAAATCTTCTGGCCGAAGGCAGGCTGGTAAACTTAGCTTCGGGGGACGGACATCCGGCGGAGATCATGGATATGAGCTTTGCCCTCCAAGCCTTATCGGCAAAGCATATATTAGAGCAGCATTCGGTTATGAATAACAGGGTATACAAGGTGCCTGAGAAGATAGATAACAGGGTTGCCGCCATGAGACTTTCGGCTATGGGCATTAATATCGACATCCTTACCGACGAACAGGAGGCCTACTTAAAGGGTTGGGGCAGCACCGCCTCCTACTAGTAGGTGGTGCTCGCCCCAGCCACCAATATCTAGCAGGCATTGACGGCGTAACTATAGGCAAACAATAGGTCAATTAAATTTATCGGCATGATAATTGTAGCAGTTCTGAGCAATTATCATGCCGATAAATTTTGCAGTTGGAGTTGTTTGTCTATAATACACTGCGCCGGTTAGGCGTATGGATTTAAGTCACCCGCCTTTTAATTAATTATTCATTCAAGGTTCAACTTTCTGTTCAGTATGATATTGGCCGATGCAAAGTTTGCTGCGCCCAGCAGCGAATACAGAACCATCATGGAAATCATAAGGGTTAATATTTGGGCATGGATGGGAAGGTCCGATTGGGCCAGGGGCTGAAAGATAGCGTTGGCCGTTGCAAATATGAATATGGTCAGGACTATCTGGGTGAATATATAGATACCTATATACGCCCCAAAGGAAGCCAATATCCTATGCTTTGTAAATAGGTGCCCTATGGAAAGGGCATTGTAGACGGTCAGGATAAAGTATGTTGATCCTATTAGAGAAGAAATAGGTGCCAGGATCAGGAACACATCCCCAAAGAACCTACGCCCTTCCCCGATTATCCTCACTATCTCGCCGAACAGATTGTCTACCCTTATAAGGACCAGCACAGAAGAGACGATAACGATAAAGCTAAGTATGGTCCATAGCAGGGAGACCAGGAGTTTGCTTATGATATGTTGCCAAGTTTTTACCGGAAGCGTAAACATAAGGTACCCTTCATCGCCTAATAGATTCTTATAAAATCTTTGGATAATGATAACAAAGGTCATAGCAATGGTAGCCACGATAAGGGCGAAATAGATAACAACGCTTGCAATTCGCATCATGTTGAGGAAGCTAAAGCCCTCTATTGTAACGCCTGTGGTATCTCCAACCTGCTCAAAGGGGTTTATTACCCTATTTATAAAAGCGAACAGCAGTATTGCAATGTATACGGGTAAAAATGAACGTGCAGTAGCCTTGGTTTCATATTTTAAAAGTTTTCCTAGCATTTGAATACCTCCCTAAACAAAGCATCTACGGATTTACCGGACTCCTCGCGTATTTCATCCACAGTTTTGTTCATGACCACCTGGCCCTCTTTGATAAAGATGATGTCATCTAATATCTTTTCTATGTCGGATATGAGGTGGGTGGAAATGATGACCGTCGCATCTTCGCTGTAATTGCTGAGGATGGTGTTTAGAATATAATCCCTTGCAGCGGGATCAACACCGCCTATGGGTTCATCCAGAAGATAGAGTTTAGCTTCCCTACTCATAACCAGGATCAGCTGCACCTTTTCCTTAGTGCCTTTAGACATGGTCTTCAGTCTGTCCTTTGGGTTTATGTTTAGCTTGCCCAGCATATCATAGGCCTTTGCCGGGTTGAAGTCTTCATAAAAATCTTTAAAGAATTCTATGATATCCGATGCCCTCATCCAATCGTTTAAATAGGTCTTCTCGGGGAGGTAGGATACTACACCTTTTGTCCTTATTCCAGGTCTGTCTCCGCCTATAAGGATCTCGCCTTTGGTGGGGGTCAAAAGATCGTTACACAGCTTTATAAAGGTGGTTTTTCCGCTGGCGTTAGGGCCTAAAAGCCCAATAATCCTTCCATGGCCGATTTCCAGGTTCACATCCCATAATGCGATAGTCGACCCAAAGGTCTTTGTGAGATTTTTGCACTCTAAAAGATTACTCATTTTTTCAACTCCTTCGATATATCACCCAACATGGATATAATGTCGTCTTGATCGAATCCCAGCCTGATCATCTTTTCCAGGAATTCTTGGACATGTTCCCGGGCTAATCGCTTCTTTGTCGTTTTTACCATATTGATATCCTCCGTTACGAATCTGCCGCTGGTGCGAAGGCTGTATAGTAGCCCCGTTTCTTCAAGTCTTGACAGGGCTCTTTGCATGGTGTTCGGATTTACGGATGCTTCCTGAGCCAGATCTCTGACTGAAGGGAGCTTTGAACCTAGAGGATAGACCCCGGAACAAATCTTCAGCTCCATTTGCTCAATGATCTGGGCATAGATTGGGCGATCCGATGTTAGATCCCAATGCATAAGATCACTTCCTTGTACTATTGTATTAATGGCCTAATACAATAGTACATAACCTTTCCGGTATTGTCAATAGCTTTTAAAAGAAACTTGGATAATTTAACCCGTTGTGCTAGTTCACCAGCCCATTGTGTAGTAAAGGTAATGAACTATTGAAAAGCGGATGACTTCATTGATTTGGCTAAGAAAACTTGGCCTATGGAGTGCAGAAAAGCCGGAGTTTAAGGCAGGACGCCTTAAACCGATTCCACCGGCAGGAGGCCGGATTGGAAGCGATAGGCTTTTCAAATGGAATAGGCCTTAGTTTTTTCCAAATCAATGTCGGAAGGAGCGTTCAATAATCATTACTGATATGTTTAGCTAGCACAACGCATTAATTCAAAGGATTTATTTTGTGCGTTAAAAAACCCGATACCGGACAGTTTTGCACGCCTGGCATCGGGTTTTAAATTCGATGGTTCAATATTCTTCTCTGAGGCCGAATTCGGCTGACTCAACCCATTCTACGGCTCGATTCACATGGGACCAGATTTCCTCCAGCAGGTTATAATGGATTTGCTCTTCATGGATTAAAAATCTAAATACTTCCCTGTCGCCATCATCCCTTGCCTCCTCCAGCATCCCCTTGTACAGGTTAATACTCTCCTTTTCCTTATCCATCGCCACGGAATAGACATCCAGTTGGTCCGGGATATCCTTTATGACATTATGAAAATCGGGAGTATCTTGGAACACATTCTTATAATCCGCGTAGGATGTGGTTTCCGATAGGACGGTGTCCAGTTGTTTCATCCTATCCTTCAGGATTTGGGCATGTTTTCTTTCGTCCCTTGCAAGGGTTAAAAATATGGTATGCAGTCCGCTGTCCCTATGCTTCTCTGCCTGTTCCATGTAATACCTCTCGCCATCGAGTTCCATCTGAATCGCAAATTCATATGAGCGCATGATATCATCCCTTCAATAATATGTATTAGACAATGTATACCACTGATGCAAGCCCGATAACCATATATTTTATGCACATGCCATGGAAGGGATTGCCACCCTTTTCAATAGCACAGCCGATTAAAGATAAACATTACGAAGACTAAATTTATTGGCATGATAGTTGCAACGGTTCTATGCAATTTCATAGTGTGAGTTGCTTATCTGGAGATAAACATTACGAAGACTAAATTTATTGGCATGATAGTTGCAATGGTTCTATGCAATTTCATGGTGATAAATTTCATAGTGTGAGTTGCTTATCTAGAGATAAATTTTATAGTCAGAGTTGTTTATTTATAAAGTGTAGTATAATGGAAGCAGATATTTATACAGGGATTGTCAATAGAAGGAAAGTGGAACCAAAAGCATACAAGAAGGTGGCATAGTTGAATAGGTATTTTAAGTTTTTTATCTTAATGGGCATAATTTTCGGGGCGTTTTTCTTGATTCGCGAATATATTCCAAAGGCCGATGGGATTAGGCAGACCCCCAACGGCGGGCACCGCTTCTCCGAACAGATCGAAGAGAACGAAGGGCTGTCTCCCGCAAATGATGAAAAGGATTCTCCGGTGAGTGGGGACGATAATAATGATGTGGAGGATAACCCTCAGATAACCTCAGTCCCTAATAACGGCTATATAAATATCTCAGGGATGACTATAAAAGAGAGATATAGCCTGCCCCAGGGGTACTCTAGGGTTTCGGCGGAGGAGGGGAGCTTCGGCGAGTTTTTAAGAAACCAAAGGCTAAAACCATATGGTGAAAAGTCCCTGTATTATGACGGCAGAGAAAAGCCCTCCGCAGGAATATACGATGGAGTCATGGATGTGGATATTGGGAACAGAGATTTACATCAATGCGCCGATGCTATAATGCTCTTGAGGGGGGAATATCTTTATTCTCTGGGTGCTTATGAGGATATAAACTTTAATTTTGTATCTGGCTTTAGGGCGGAGTACAAAAAGTGGACGGACGGCTACCGGATTAAGGTCAACGGAAACAAAGTAGAATATTACAGGGGTGCTGATCCGTCAAATACCCACGAGGATTTCAGAAAGTTCATGGATATGGTTATGGCCTATGCCAGCACCTTATCGTTGGAAAAGGAATTGGAATCCGTGCATATCCAGGATTTGGATATAGGCGATGTGTTCATTATCGGTGGTAGTCCCGGCCATGCAGTGATAGTGGTGGATGTAGCCGAGAGCGCAGATAATGAGAAAATGTTTCTCTTGGCCCAATCTTATATGCCGGCGCAACAAACCCAAATCATTATAAATCCCATGGATAGGGACATCAGCCCATGGTATAGTTTGGATGGAAAGGATGAACTCATTACCCCGGAATGGAGATTTAGTCTGGATAATTTAAAGGGGTTTCGTTCTAATGATTAAATTAATTTGAATATTATAAGGAGCTGTGATAATTTCATGAAAAGAACATATCGTTGGTTATCAATCTTGCAGTGGTTTGTTGGGGTGGGGGCTATAGGAGGCGGAACTATGGCCATACTCTTTCCCGAGGGGCCTGGGGGAATGCCCGCCGATGCCTTAAAATACGCACCTTTTGATAATTATCTCATACCCGGCATTATTCTGTTTTCCGTTATAGGGCTGGGAAGTATATTGAGCGCATTCTCAATACAGAAGAAAATGAAACACCATGCTTACATAGCCATGACATCTGGCTGGGCCCTGGTTATCTGGATAGTAGTACAGTGTATAATGCTTCGGACGGTTGTAGCCTTACATATCATTTTTTTCGTCATCGGCTTGATTGAAGTATTTTTATCGGGCATCCTATTTATCAGACAGAACTTATTTCCCATCAATCTCATCAGAGGCATTATGTCATCATCCAAGAAAGGTTCTGCAGAGTTGAAATTGCCTTAGCTACGGGATGAACTACCATATTTAATTCGCTAAAGAGTCGAAGCCATATAGTGATGTGGTATAATGTGGATATGGATGCAAGGCGGTGGGTATAAATCACCCGCCTCGTTGAAACCTGTGTGATGCAATTGTCAATGCAATTGCTTCTGATGTTATAATATAGGCTGTTATTTAGGGTACAAAAGGACCTATAAAATTATAAATATGCGAAGGGAAGATAAGAATGAAAGTGATAGTTTTTTTAGCGGACGGTTTTGAAGAGGTGGAGGCTCTGACAGTGGTGGATTATCTCAGGAGGGTGGATATATCCGTTGAAACGATATCCATTACCCGTGAGAGGGAGGTTATGGGCGCCCATGATATTCCGGTACTGGCTGATAAGACGATAGACGAGGTAGGGGATGCAGAATTATATGACGGGGTAATTATCCCGGGGGGCCTACCGGGGGCTACGAATCTCAGGGATAATCCAATGGTCATTGAAACTGTAAAGGGTGTATATGAGAACGGCAAATTAGCTGCCGCAATCTGTGCCGGTCCCATAGTGCTAGAGAGGGCCGGAATCATAGAAGGCAGAAGGGTTACATCCTACCCGGGATTTAAAGATCAATTACCGGGCAGCATCTATGTGGAACAGGGCGTAGTTAGGGACGGAAATATAATTACTGCCAGAGGCCCTGCGTTGGCGGTATATTTTGCCATAGAAATAGCAGAATACTTCCTAGGTGAGAAGAAGGCTGAGGAACTACAAAGGGCCATATTGCTTCCTCAGACCTAGATGGTAAGACATCAGGTTGGATATCCCTTATCCCAATCCTAAAAATCCAGATTTCAAATGGTCAGCCCCAAGATGCCCGGCGCAAAACCGAGTATCTTGGGGTTGACTAGATTATTCTGTACCCTCTATGCTATGAAATTTATCGGACTGCACGCTTAGAATCACTTCTGTTTTTGTTCTCTATGAATATGATAATGAGAGAAAGGGATATAGACCTATAACGCAGCAAAGGACATTAGGGGCAGAGAGACCCATAAATATCGATGTATTTTTGGGAGTTTGTGTGATAATCCGTCGATATAGGTAAAAAGCATAGGAAATCGGAAATTAGGGCATTGACAACAGGTACAAATTGGTTTAAAATGAAATAACAACATTTATAGTAAGCTAATGACATTTATCTATAAAACATTTTTGCGGGTTGCTATGTGTTTTATGGCAAACATCCTACATTAGTAT
>DASRNX010000257.1:0-7866 GCA_035647175.1 Clostridia bacterium
TTATACAACAGGGCGAATATAAATGCAAGGGCCAATTTGCAGTTCTGAATTTTGGGTTTCCGTATTAATTGATTCGCCTTATCCATCCTCTATTTTTAGGGGACAGCGGGAATATGAAACAATTTTTAGGGGCAGCGGGAAAACAAAACAATCAAAATAGGGTTTGAGGGAACTGATATGAATCATAAGGAAAATAAAGGAGGGATATCATAATCTAAAAACATGCCACTACACAGGTGATCATATAGAATGAAGGCCATAGACTGTCGAAAAAAGGCTTCAAATATAGATGAGAACGGTGATTATGCCGGGGATCTTCTGGAGGAAATAAGGGGAGGGGATAATAAGATTTTTAGGGCCCCAAAGCCAGATTGTACGACCAGAAACAGAACCAATAACACCGGGAACAGAACCCGGCAAGGTCTTGGCCCGGAAGGCCGGGATGCTCCCTATGCTGACTTTGGTCAGAGGAGTATAATGAGTAAAGGAACGCGGATATCTATTCCTTTGAAATGACCCAAAGGTATAGAGAGGCTACGGACCCGTGGGGCGAATAGCGTTCTCTGTACTTATAGAATTGTTCCCTGGTCAGATCATCAAGGCCATATAGGGTCATCATACCCCTTCTGATGGCAAGGTCACCCCAACTGACCACATCCGGGCGCTGTATGGAGAAGATCATGAGCATCTCGGCTGTCCAGACTCCGACTCCCGGAAGGGAAGACAGGCGCTTTATTACCTCGTCGTCGGAAAGATGCTCCAGCTCTGAAAGATCCAACTCCCCGCACGCCACGGCATCGGCAATCCCTTTAATATAATTTGCTTTTCGGGTAGACATGCCGCACTTTTGTATATCCTCAACGGTAGCGGCCATGATGATATCAGGTGTTATAGGTGAATATCGTTCCAGCATCCTATTCCATACCGTGTTGGCAGCCTTGGAGGAGATTTGCTGCCCTACTATGTTTCTTATAAGCGCAGTAAATAGATCCGGCATAATAGGACGCTTAATTATACCGATTTCGTCTATTGCACTGCCCAGTACTTTGTCCATTTTCTTTAGATAATCAATTTCTTTTTGACCATATTCAAATACACGCACGATTTTAGCCCCCCAAGGTATAGTTTACGAATAGTATACCATGGTTCCCCTAAGCTACAAAGCATTCCTTCTGCTGGGGTATGTACAGTTTACTCCTATAATCCCATGAAGAATTCGTCGCTCGGGGGATTATGCAATAATGGATATTCCATCATTGTGTAAGTAAAAAGGGCATGGCGAGGGTGGTTGCGGCAATGATTATTGCGCCTGTCGCTGCCGCCCTGTTTTTGTTATTCCAATTATATTTCGCGAAGCTCAAAAGATATAAAAATATCCAAAATGCAAGAAAAGAAATCAAGTATTTCAACTATTCTCCCTCCCGACGGTTCGGTATCGGCGAGCTCTTAGTCCTGGTACCCGCCCTCTTTATAACCAGTTTTACCTGCGTAGTCACCTTTGCATCCTTAAACTTATTGTTCCAATTATACTCCTCCCATTCAGGGATGGTGGCAAAGTATCTGGCCGATATATCTCCGAATTGAAAGACATCTATGCCCATACCTTTGCATCTGTTTATGAGCTTGTCTATCTCATCCTTTATTTTTCTTTCAAAGGTCCTCTCAAGCAATGATAAAAGGGGATCCTCTTCATAATGGAGCGTACTTTGAATAGCAAGGATGTCCCCTTTTAGGGGGACGGTCAAATCTATGTTGGGGACATCGTCCTGAAAGCCCATCTTCACCTCGGGTGCGCCGTCAGGTCGTATATCCAACGGAATAATAAGGTCGGGCACTTTTGGATCCTGCATGGTAAAGAAACCCCTTTGAAAGTCCCCTCTAACCATAAGTAGTGCTCGGGTGTCAGAGCCGTTTAACTCGGCTATCATCTTCTTACCGTTAAATAAAGCCGTCCCCCAATATTCTATTTTCTTTTGTCCATACCTTGGCAGCTCCCCTGCCAAGTACTTTCCTTCATCCTCAAATCCGCCGTCCCACTTCGGTCCGTCCTCTTTAAAATTCTTAAATTCGTTTACCGCACCTATGGATATTATGGGCTGACGGTATGTCGATTTTAGATCGTTGTAGAAGTCACTCAGGGTGGTATGCCCAAAATAGCCGATGTTCATGGACTCCTTGGCGGATGTCTCCATAGCTTTGGATAAGGTCGTGCCGATATAGGGTTCATTCTCCTTTATAAAATCCTGGGCGCTCCCCTTTATGACCATAAGGCGTGTAGATCCCCTTATTTGTGTATAGCGGGTTAGTGGGGATATAAATTCGCCCATAAGACCCTCCCTGGCCAAATCCTCGGATACCGCTACAAGCTCTGTATGGCTAAAGAACAGTTCCCTGGGGATTGAGGAGTTTAGCATGTCTACCCCCGCAAAGAAGGAGGGGGCATCAACGGTCATATAGGTATAATCCCCTTGGCTGCCGCCCCCATTACCTTCTTCTTCGCTCCCGCCGGATTCTCCTTTCATAGTCGAAAATTGAAGTGACAGCCTCCATTTATCGGATACACCCCTATCGATACCTATAGCCAGGACATGGGTTATATCGTCGATCTCGTGGGCATCATAACAACCGGTTAACAAGAAAGTGATGGCTAGGGTCATGATAATCAAGGTAAGGGGTTTATTCATGGGATTTAACACCCCTTTTGCGCAGAACCCCCACTACAAGGGCTATAAACGGTAGGATAAAAGGAGGAATCCAACCGTATTGTCTGATGTTTTGTATTCTTTGAGCCGCACCCACACCTAAATCGATCTGGAATAAGGAGCTGGTGAAGAGGATTATAGCAGCCCCCAGCGCTATGGGCCTTATATCCCGGATCTTAAAGATTCTGCAATATGTGCTGATAAAGCAATAGAAGAGAATGGATATCGAGGTGAAGGAGCTAAAGAACCATATGAAAAGGAATATGGGCTCTACCCTCTGGATGAATCGACCATAGTTGATTAGCTCGGCCATCTCGTACATAGGAGCGGTTATCTCTTGGGCGGTATAGTATGGAAAGGATAGAGCAAAGGCAAGGGCTGATATGGAGATAAAGAATCCGGACAGGATTAGGCCCGTATATCCCGCCTTTTTTACAAAGGCTGTACCCTGAAGGGAAGGCGCAATAACGGCTAAGATGATTATCTCGCCATAGGCAGAGCTTCGTATAAGGCCATGCCTTAGGACCTTGTCTGCACCGTAGCCAAGAATAGGAAACAGACGGTTGACGTCGTAATTCTCTATCCCCAGGGCCAGAATCAAAATAAAACCAAAGAGTATCGTATAGGCAGACAGCTTGGCAAACCTCGCCTGGGTTTCCAGCCCCAATATACACATTATCAATACCCCCACTACAAATATCCCTATTATTAAGGAAGATGGGGTGAGGGGAAATACATAGACCTTGATGACCTCTGCGAATTCACTTATTGTATTAGTTGCTAAAAGTAACAGATAAAGCGCCAGAATAGCCGAAAAAACAAACCCAAGGGGTCCTCCCAGGGTATCTGCGAATATAGATGCGATATCCTGCCCGGGAAATCTCTTTAGAAGGAGATATATAAAAGTAAATCCTAAGATAGCGACTGACATGGAAATCAGGGTCATATACCAGCCTGTATTACCCACCAAATCCACCACCCGGGCCGGGCTGGTATAAAAAACCTTAGTGGATATAGCGAATACCACAAGCCATACCGCCTCTTGAACCCCAAATTTACCTTCCTTTATCATTCCTGTTCTCCTCCCTCCCCTGTGTCGATCCATTCGCGTACTACATCGCCTGATCTGGTCCTATTAAGGGTATTGGACGGGTCCGGTCTTAGGGTCTGCTTCCAAAGAGGTCCCTTGAATATGACGTCCAGGTTTATCCTGGTTCTGGGGGCAACGGGGGAGAAGTAGGGGACCCCGAAGGACTTCATATTGCAGGCAAATCCCCCGATAACAAAGATACCCATAGCTATGCCATAGAAGCCGATTGCGGCCCCTAGGGCTATAAAGACAAACTTGATAATCCTGATGGCAATGGCCAGATCATGGTTGGGCATGGAGAAACTCCCCAGTCCCGTTATGGCTACTATAATGACCAGGATTGGACTGACCAGATTAGCTGCAACGGCAGATTGACCCAATATGAGGGCGCCAATAATACCAAGGGTCTGACCTATTACGTCCGGTACCCGTATCCCTGCCTCCCGTATAAGCTCAAAGGAAAATTCCATCAGCAATATTTCGAGAATTGCCGGGAAAGGAACGTTTTCCCGAGACTTCTCAATTGCCAATATGAGCTCGGTGGGTATCATCTCATGGTGAAATAATGTTAAGGCTAAATAAAAGCCCGGCAGGAGCATGGCAAGTCCCATTCCCATAAACCTGATAAGCCTGAGGAAGGTGCCGAATTGCCAGCGGAGAAAGGAATCCTCAGAGGTTTGCATCATATGAAAAAAGGTAACAGGAACGATGCTGGCGTGGGGTGTACCGTCGCAGATGATGATAACCTTGCCTTCCACGAGAAAGGAGGCTGTTCTATCAGGGCGTTCTGTCCTTAATATCTGTGGAAAGAGGGCCAGGGGATGATCCTCAATAAGCTGGCTCAGCATACCGTCCCCTAAGATAAAGTCTATATCAATGCTTTGGATCCTGCGCTTCACCTCGTCGACTATGCTTGTGTTCACTATACCCCCTATATACATTATTCCGCATCTGGAATTGTTGGTTTTCCCGATGGGAAGGATTTCTGTGATAAGATTCTTATTTTTAATGATCTTGCGTACCAGGCTTAGATTGGTTTGGAGGTCCTCTATAAAGGCTTCGTGGGGTCCGCTTATAACCGATTCGGTGACGGGTTGGTCCACGCTTCTTTTTTCAAAGCCCCGGCTTTCGATGAGAAGGCAGGAATCCGAACCTTCGATGAACAACGCAGTCAGTCCCTCCAGTATCTGGGATATGATTTGGGTGTAGTCAGAGGCCTTGGTCACATCGTCTATAGATAGTATATTCTCCAGTATATAGTTCGCAGAGCACTCCTCTAGGGGAGAATTAAAATGTTTCACCGTCATTAGCGGCCGGAGGATAAAATCATTGATGGTCGTCCTATCCACCATGCCTTCAATGTATGCGATGAATGCCTTGGTGGATTTTCCTATACGCAAATCTCGGATCATGGCATCCACATTAGTGGGTATGTTAAGTTCCCTCATTATTCGTAACCGGTTTTGCTCCAGGTTATCGGATATGCTACCCCCTTCTCTTGAATTGGCGATGTCAGGAGCAGCGCTGTCTTGCTTGCGCTCCATATTCCATTCGTCCACCCTGAGTGGAACCTTTTTGCCCCTGGACTCCTTAGATTCCGGGGAGTTATGGGTGTCATCTTTCCCATTATTTTTGCCCATTTCGGATTGTGGGGTTTGGGGAGGATTACCTTTATCTTTCGAGATTTGGGCAGGATCGCCCTTTTCTGATGCATCTTCAAGGAGTTCAAATTGGTTCCCCATAGGAGGCCCTTTATATGTAACGAGATTTTTGATTAAACTAAATAAGCCCATTTTAACCGCCTAACTATATGTTTACGATAAGCACCTTACATTATGTTTCGGATATCGATAAACATTTTCCTTGATTTATATGTTGCGAAAACTACATTGATCTTATTGATAGTTTTTATCGCGACATATATTATCGTGTTAACAAAATCCTTTTAAATTATTATTTCCCAAATGGGGCTTATTAAATACCCCGGAAAATCGGCGACCGGGGTTCCCATCAATTTGTAAGTTGGTGGTGGGCATTAAAACTCATGGGAATTCGGCGGTTGGGGTTCCCATCAATGTATGGGTTGGTGACGAGGTTTTAAAACCTATGAAAAACCTGCGTTGACACGGTATAATATTGGAGGTATGATTTAGGTATAAAGTGCCAAAAACATGGCTTTCATATGGGTCGGAGTGTAAATGTTTTGAAATAACCGGGCATATGATAATGTAGAGGGCAATGGACAACCCCTCTGCAGTGAAAATATTTGGAAAGGAGTGTCGAGGCTGTCTACTCGACGCAGCTTATGAAAAAGATGAAGGCAGGATTCATAGGTTTTATGCCCTATGGGGATCCCAATGTGGACCTATATGATTTGTTGGAGTCCTATGGGGAGATTGGGTATCGCGGATTTGAAGCTGGGGCTATGCTCTTAAGGGGTAATCCCATTGAGAACCTTAAGAGGGTCCAGGGCTTTGGAATGCAACCCCTTACCCTCGGATATAGGATCGGCGGGGATAACTCTGTTGACGAACTAATTAAAAATGCCAAGATGCTTGGCATCGACCGGGTCACTACCTTTGTCGGTGTGGCGGGGGCATACCGGTTCAAAGATATACTCGAAGCGCCTACCTATGATGATGTAATGCGCGAGATTGAAGAAATCGAAGGCGTAGCAAAAAGACTGGCCGAAGAGGGAATCATCTTTGCATTTCATAACCACGATGTTGAATTCGATATGGCCTTTAAGGGTGTACCCCTTTTGTACTTAATGCTGGCACATTCGGAGCACCTAAAGATTGAACTGGATGTTGGCTGGGTGAAATATGCAGGAAGGGATCCGGCTGTAGTTATGAAGGATATAGGCAATCGCATATGCGCCCTACATATCAAGGATATAACAGACGGAACTGTTATAGACGAAAAGCCAAACGGGCCGGTTACAATGCCCCAATTCACAACTCCCGGGACGGGCTTGTTGAATATGAAGGATTGCCTGTCGGTAGGCGTAGAGCTGGGCATAGAATGGGCAATTGTAGAACAGGACTTCCAGTATAATATTTCCCAAAAGGAAACACTCACCGCGGCATATCTGAATATGAAGGAAACCGGTTTGGTTGAGTAGGGAAAAGAAGGGTTACAGTTCCCGCTAAAAGTCCAATTCTATCGTGATATTTGAATGGATAAACTAAAAGGTGATTGTTATGATTGTTGTTTGGATCTGACAGTCACCTTTTTAAAGATTGGAAATTCATATTAAAAGGGTCGGGAATCTACGAATTACACCCTAATATACCTACAGGGAGGATAAGGATGCCGAAGAATTTTCACCTAGCGGTGGACCTCGGTACATCGGGATGCAAGATAACGGTTTTTGATTTTAATGGTTTACCTGTAGCCAGCCGAACAGGCGGTTACAAAACCTATTATCCCGGCCCCGGATCGGTAGAGCAGGACCCTGGGGAGTGGTGGAAGGTTGTATGTCAAGGGATAAGCGCAGTTATTGATGAATGCAGCATAGATCCAAAGGAAATAGCCGCCATCGGAGTGGACGGTACCAGTTGGGCATGCATCCCTGTAGACAAATCCGGCCAGGTTTTAAGGCCCGCCATGCTATGGCTGGATCGCAGGGCACAACCCCAGGCAGAGTGGATGAAGGGGCGGGTCGGGGAGGATCGCCTTGTTGAAACCAGTGGGAATCCGGTGGATGCCGCTTATATAACGCCCAAAATCCTTTGGCTTAAGGACAATGAGCCCGAAACATACAGGAAGACGGATAAGTTCCTTCAAAGCAACGGCTATATAGTGTATAAGCTTACGGGTCGGTATTCTCAGGATTATTCCCAGGGTTATGGACTTCATTTCTTTAATATCCGTAAAGGGTGCTGGGATGAAGGCATAGCCCATGAACTGGGAATTGACCTTGACTTAATGGCGCCCTTATATCATAGCCACGAGGTTGTGGGAACTGTTACGGTACAAGCCGCGAAGGAGACCGGCCTAACCCCCGGGATACCCGTAGTGGCAGGGGGACTTGATGCCGCCTGCTGTACCCTCGGGGCAGGGGTTATTATG
>DASRNX010000258.1:0-2915 GCA_035647175.1 Clostridia bacterium
GGATTTAATAATATGGATAAAATGCTATAATAAAAACAGAAAGGGATACTAAAGGAGACGATGTAATGGACGATAAGATGTTTGCACTAATAGAGAAAATGTATGTTGAAATGCAAACGATGAAATCTAATAAGGAAACTAAGGAAGACATGTCCGGAATTACCCAAAGATTAACCAAAATCGATCAAAGGTTGGCCGTTATGGAAAACAAAATGGATACAAATCATAAGGCCCTATATGACGGATACAAATTGACCTACGAAAAAGCGGTCACCCTTGAAGAGAAAATTGATGTAATAGACAAAAAGGTTGACAAACATGATGTTGAGATAAGGGTTATTAAAGGGATAAAGGGATAATCTATGTGTTTGGTCTGGGTGCCAAAAGGGGACGTTCCTAAAATGTCACGCGAACGCTAGGGTAAATTCTAGAGATCGTTTCTATTATCATCAAAGGGATCAAAAACGGATGGAAGAAGGCTAACGATCCATTAGCGACGGAAAATGGCCTTTTATAACAATCCGATAAAAAGGACTCAAGGCTCCATTGATTTAATCATTAAACTTCTCTATAATCTTCATATAGGCCCCTCTGCTTGGGGGCTACTCCATGGAATTATTCATGATGAGAATATAGGCAAAGAATCTAAAACAAATCGTCAAAGGGAATCCCCCTGTATTAAAGAAGATGGGTCTAGTTGTTTCACCAATATTATAAATTAAAGGAGAGAGCCATGAAGATCACTGACGTAAAGGCTGCGAAAATCGGAGCAAACATTGTCATAAGGGTGGTAACGGACAAGGATGGCATGGACGGTTATAGCCAGATAGAGAGCCATAAAGATTATGTGATGCCTTTAATCCCCTATTTCAAGAGCATGATTGTTGGACATGATCCCACGAATGTAGAAAGGGTATTGCGTCAAATGCGCCGTTCGGCAGCGTTTAAGCCCTGGGGCAAGGTCTTTAGCTCCATAGAGATGGCCCTATGGGATATTGCGGGCAAGGATGCGGGCGTTCCGGTCTATAAGCTTTTGGGTGGAAAGGTTCGTGACAGGGTCAGAGTCTATAACGGAAGCTTCTTAGACCCCAATCCTCCACATGAAATCGCCGATACTCCGGAGAAGCTTGGCGAAAACATTCTTCACCTAAACGAGATACCGGAAGGCTTTACTATTGTGAAGGTCGCCGCCTTCTGGCATATGCCAAACTTTTATGGAGAATCCGATGCCTATAATACCTACTACCCCCAAGGCCGGGGTGAGGCAAATCGCCTGGGCGGTTACACGAATTACGTGAAAATGATCAACGAAGGTAAAACCCTCAGCTCCAGGTTCAATATACCTGTTGTTCAGGGCAGCCTGCTCACCGAGAAGGGCCTAAAGACCAGCATAGAATATGTGGAACGGCTGAAAAAGGTTGTGGGCGACAAGGTCGGCCTGGCCTTTGATATCGGGCCGGGATTTATGCCCGGAGATGCGATCCGCTTGGCAAAGGCGCTGGAGCCGTACAACGTTATGTGGCTTGAAGATTCCATAGCCGGCGACTACACACCTTATACCATGGCCTCTGTCTACAGGGACATTACCACCAGTACCTCTACGCCCATACATACCGGGGAGCAGATATTCCTGCGCCAAAACTTTATGGAACTTATTGAAACCCGGGCGGTTGATGTTGTAGGACCCGATCCTGCCGATGTAGGCGGTATCAAAGAACTCAAGTGGATTGCAGAGTATGCGGACCTCCATGGCATTCTGATGGCACCTCACGGTACCTTTAACGGTGTATTCGGTATGGCTGCCCTTACCCATGTATGCTCTACAATGCCGCAAAACTACGTCGCCTATGAGTATCCAGGCCCAAATCCGGGCTTCTGGTTGGATATTGTTGAAGGACTGCCGAACAATTTCCTTCGCGACGGCCATGTAAAGGTTTGGGATGCTCCGGGTATCGGCATTACCTTCAACGTCAACAAGGCTTCTAAGTACCTAAGCCCCGAAGACAAGGACTTCTTCCTGTGACATTTGGGGAACGTCCCCTTATGTCACGGAGCTGGAGATTTCACCCGTTAACAAGTTAAAATTAAAAAATCAAAAAGGGTCAGAACCTCGGCATCAATGGGGGTTCGGCCCTTTTTAAATATGTTATACCTAGATATCATGATAGCAACTAAAAGCGCGAATCTTGTTTCAAATTAATGTCCAACCAAGCCTTTACTGATATTATAACTAACACACTCGGTTAAATTACCCCGCTAGAAAAATATTGCACCTTAGTATACAATAAGGATACGATATCGGCTAAGGGGATCGATGTTATAACGAGCCGGTAAGAAGTCTCCCGCTTCTGTAGGGGGCGAGTTCCCATCAGTAAAACAGGCGGTGGGTATAAATTATCCGCCTCGTTGAAACCTGTGTGTTGCAATTGCCAAGGTCTTGCTTCCGATGTTATAACATAGAAAAGGGGTTATTTATCTATGCTTGAAGAGAAAATTAAGCTGGAAACCAGGCTTGTAGGCGATATTGAAGGAAAGTTTTATGTCCCATCATACCAGAGGGGATATAGGTGGGGGAAAAATGAGGTTACAAGGCTTTTAGAGGACATATATTCTAACGGAGAAAATAATTATTGCCTGCAACCTATAGTGGTCAGGGCAAAAGGAGAACATTACGAATTAATCGATGGACAGCAGAGGTTAACGACAATATATTTAGTATACAACTACATGTTTAGGATAAGCGGGGGCTTTTTGGGCCAACCGAAATTTACTCTGGTCTATCAAACAAGGGCAGAAACCGAAAAGTTCCTAGAAGACATAGACCTGTCAAGAAAGGAAGAGAACATCGATTTCTGGTTTATAAGCAACGCCTATGAAACCATAGAAAGTTGGTTTAAAGATAAGGAGAGGGTATC